>NZ_JASATF010000039.1:0-53916 GCF_038440175.1 Cupriavidus sp. OTU4054 | reverse complement strand
GCTGCGCAAGCTGTGGATCGCATGGCGCACGTGGATGAAATTTGCGTGATCGCGTCCGCACGACTCCCCCACGCACGCTCCCCCACGCACGCTCCCCCAAATTCTTTCGCCAGACATCATGACCCCCACTCTCGGCCAGACGATCCTCGATCACGCCGCCGCGCTCGCGCGCTTCTCCGACATGGAAGACGGGCTCACCTGCGCGTTCCTGACGCCCGCGCACAGCGCCACCCAGGCGCAGCTCGTCAAGTGGATGGAAGACGCCGGCATGCAGGTGCGCATCGACGCCATCGGCAACGTGATCGGACGCTACGCGGCGGACCCGTCCGCCACCGATCCCAAAGTCCTGATGACGGGCTCGCACTTCGATACCGTGCGCAACGGCGGCCGCTATGACGGCCGGCTCGGCATCCTGCTGCCGATCGTCGTGGTGGGCGCGCTGAACGCCGCCGGCATCCGCCTGCCCTATCACTTCGAGGTGGTCGGCTTCGCGGAGGAAGAAGGCCTGCGCTTCAAGACGAGCTTTCTCGCCAGCAGCGTGCTCGCGGGCCGGTTCGACGAAGCGCTGCTGGACCGCGAGGATACCGATGGCATCTCGATGCGCGACGCGCTCGGCGCCGCGGGCTTTCCGGGTGCCGCCAGTTCGGGGGAGGCCCAGGCGGCGGCATTGCGGGCAGCGGCCGTCGATCCCGCCACGCTGGCCGGTTTCGTCGAAGTGCATATCGAACAGGGTCCGGTGCTGCTCAACCGCGGCCTGCCGCTCGGCATCGTCACGCAGATCGCGGGCAGCAGCCGCTTTCAGGTGCGCGTGGAAGGCCTCGCGAGCCATGCGGGCACCACGCCCATGGACATGCGCCGCGATGCGGCCACGGGCGCCGCGGAAATGACGCTGCTCGTGGAATCGCGCTGCGCGCAGGTGCCCACGCTCGTCGGCACGGTCGGCCAGCTCCAGGTGCCCAACGGCTCCAGCAACGTGATTCCGGGCGCGTGCGTGTTCTCGATGGACATTCGCGCGGGCGAGGACGGCATTCGCGAGGCCGCCATCGCCGATATCCTCGCGGGCATCCAGGCCATTGCCGCGCGGCGTGGCCTGTCGGCGACCGTGGACCGCGTCACGCCGGTCAACAACGCGCCGTGCGCGCGCTGGCTCATGGATCAGTTCGGGGCGGTGCTGAAGAAGCGCGGGCTCGAGGCATTCGAGCTGCCGTCGGGCGCCGGGCACGACGCGATGATGATGCAACGGATCACCGACGTGGCCATGCTGTTCGTGCGCTGCGGCAATGGCGGCATCAGCCATAACCCGCTGGAGACGATCACGGCGGAAGATGCGCAGCTGGCGGCCGAGACGTTCGTGGACTTCCTGCGGCATTTCCGGGCGAACGCCGGATAAAACGCAGGGCGTGAAACCGGGTCAGCCTCCGCCGGAGTACATTTCCTTGCTGAGGTCGAACAGATTCTTGCGCAGCGTCTTGCGCTCGTCGGGCGACAGCTTGGGATTGCCGCCACCGGGGCCCTGACGCGTCGCGCGTTCGGCCATGTCGCGTTCGGTACGGTATTTCTCGGCGCGGGCGCGTGCCTCGCGCTGGTCGGCCCGTTCATGCGCGGCGTTGGCATGGGCACGTCCGTCGGAGGCAGGGGAAGCCGGAGAGGCCGGCGCGGGAGGATGGTGGAGCAAATTGGCCATGCCCGCCGATTGGGCGCGCGCGGCGTGCGGCAGCAGGCAAACGGCAATGACCATGCCGGCAATCGACGCAGCCCGCGCGCATGTTGCGCGACGCAGGGTTTGCCCGTGCCGGTATTGCTTCACTTTCATTGGATAATGTCGGTTTCGATTTCCCGCCGTCTTCCCATCGTCTGTCCCGTGGCGGGGCGGCATAAATCCTTGCCTGCCTAAACGGTGTGCGGAGTGTAAATGCACTATTGATGCACGCCGCCATACCACGGGGTAAAGTATGTAACGTTTTGTTAAGCCATTTTGAGCAAAACCGATAGTCGCTAAGATACCGCCATGGAAAATACGAGCCACAAGATTCTCGTCGTGGACGACGACCCCCGCCTGCGCGACCTGCTGCGCCGCTACCTCGGCGAACAGGGCTTCACGGTGCTGGTCGCTGAGAACGCCACGGCCATGAACAAGCTTTGGCTGCGCGAGCGTTTCGACCTGCTGGTGCTCGACCTGATGATGCCGGGCGAGGACGGCCTCTCGATCTGCCGACGCCTGCGCGGCGCCAACGACCAGACCCCGATCATCATGCTCACCGCCAAGGGCGAGGATGTCGATCGCATCGTCGGCCTCGAGATGGGCGCGGACGACTACCTGCCCAAGCCGTTCAATCCGCGCGAGCTGATCGCGCGCATTCACGCGGTGCTGCGCCGCAAGGGTCCGGCGGAAGTGCCGGGCGCCCCGTCGGAGACGCCCGAGACGTTCGCGTTCGGCGACTTCGTGCTCAACCTGGCCACGCGCACGCTGACCAAGAACGACGAGGAAATCACGCTCACCACGGGCGAGTTCTCGGTGCTCAAGGTCTTCGCGCGCCATCCGCGCCAGCCGCTCTCGCGCGAAAAGCTCATGGAAATGGCGCGCGGCCGCGAATACGAAGTCTTCGATCGCAGCCTCGACGTCCAGATCTCCCGCCTGCGCAAGCTGATCGAGCCGGATCCGGGCAACCCCCGGTTCATCCAGACGGTCTGGGGGCTCGGCTACGTCTTCATCCCCGATGGCGTGAAGTAATTCGGTCCGTCCACAGTCTGTATCGTGGCGACCGCCCTAGGCCGTACCGCAACGCGGTTCTTCGGTTCGCTATTCTGGCGAACCTTCATGCTGATCGCCCTGTTGCTGGCGATCTCGCTGGGTATCTGGTTCCAGAGCTATCGGCTCTTCGAACGCGCACCGCGTGCCCAGCAGATCGCCATGCAGGTCGTCAGCGTGGTCAAGCTCACGCGTGCCGCTCTCCTCTACTCCGACCCCGCGCGGCGCCGGTTCCTTCTGCTCGACCTCGTGCAGAACGAAGGCATCAAGGTCTATCCGCGCGAGAAGGACGACGACTTCGCCGTGCCCACCGCGAACCCGTTCCTCACGCAGCTCGTGCAGCAGGAAATTCGCGGGCGCCTGGGCGAGGACACCGTCATCGCGACCACGGTCAACGATATTCCCGGTGTCTGGGTCAGCTTCGAGATCGAGGGCGACGACTACTGGGTCGCGATCAGTCCCGAGCGTTTCGAACGCGTGTCCGGTATCCAGTGGCTCTGGTGGACCATCGCCGCGCTGCTGCTGTCGATCTTCGGCGCGGCCTTCATCACCGCGCGCGTGAACTACCCGCTCAAGCGGCTCGCGAATGCCGCCCGCCAGATCGGTACCGGCGGCGAAGCGCCATTGCTCAACGAGGATGGCGCGAGCGAGGTGGCGCAGGCCAACCACAGCTTCAACCAGATGGTCCGCGACCTGCGGCAGCTCGACGACGATCGCGTGGTGATGCTCGCGGGCATCTCGCATGACCTGCGCACGCCGCTTACGCGCCTGCGGCTGGAGACCGAGCTCTCGCCCGCCGACGCGGCCACGCGCGAGGCCATGATCTCCGATATCGAGCAGATGGACGCGATCATCGGCCAGTTCCTGAACTACGCGCGTCCCGCGCAGGAAACGCTGGAACCGGTGGACCTGTCCGCGCTCGTGCAGGACGCGGTGGGCGTCTACGCGGCCGCGCACGACGACGTGCGCGTGCACGTGCGCAGCACCGGGCCCGTCATGGCGATGGCCAACCGCATGGAGGTGCAGCGGATTCTCGACAACCTCGTCGAGAACGCGCGGCGCTATGCCAAGGACGAGGAAACCGGCATGGCCGTGGTGGAGATCACCACGCGCACCGAGGACAAGGAAGCGGTCATGACCGTGTCCGACCACGGCACCGGCGTGCCCGAGGCGCAGTTGCCGCTGCTCACCCGGCCGTTCTACCGGCTGGACGCGGCGCGCAGCGAGGCCAAGGGCGCGGGCCTCGGCATGTCGATCGTGAACCGCATCCTGCAGCGCAACGGCGGCCGCCTCGTGCTGGCCAACCGGCAGGCGCCGGCCAGCGGCCTCGTGATCAGCGCGTACTTCCGGCGCGCCTGAGCCCCTGGCGTTGGGCACCGGTCTTGCGCACATTCGTGCCCATTGACAGGTTTTCGACAGCCATTGAAATCAAGTTGAAAGGCTGTTGACAGCGGAATGACAGCGGCGGCGCGCAGACTGCATGGCATCAACATAACGATGCCATCGGTCCCGACGATGGCGAGAGACGCTCCCATGTCAATCAGCACCCCCGGCACTGCCGACACCCCCACCACGTCCGCCACGTCCGCACCGCAGCACGGTTTCCGCACCGTATTCCGTGTCGTCAGCGGCAACTTCCTCGAAATGTACGACTTCATGGTGTACGGCTTCTACGCCGCCGCCATCGCCCGTACGTTCTTCCCCAGCGGCAACGAGTTCGCCTCGCTCATGCTGTCGCTCGCGACGTTCGGCGCGGGCTTCCTGATGCGGCCGCTCGGCGCCATCGTGCTCGGCGCGTATATCGACCATCACGGCCGCCGCAAGGGCCTGATTCTTACGCTGATCATGATGGCGGCCGGCACGCTGCTGATCGCGCTCGTGCCCGGATACGCGACGATCGGCGTGGCCGCGCCGCTGCTCGTCCTGGCCGGCCGCCTGCTGCAGGGCTTCTCGGCCGGCGTCGAACTCGGCGGCGTGTCCGTGTATCTGTCGGAGATCGCCAAGCCCGGCCACAAGGGCTTCTATGTGGCCTGGCAGTCGGCCAGCCAGCAGGTCGCGGTGATCTTCGCGGGCCTGCTCGGCGTGCTGCTGCACGCGACGCTCGCCCCCGCCGAAATGGATGCATGGGGCTGGCGCGTGCCGTTCCTCATCGGCTGCCTGATCGTGCCGTTCCTGTTCCTGATTCGCCGTTCGCTCGAGGAAACCGAAGCGTTCCGCGCGCGCAAGCATCGCCCGACGCCGCGCGAGATCTACCGCTCGATGCTCGACAACTGGCGCATCATCATCGCGGGCTGCCTGATGGTCGTGATGACCACGGTGTCGTTCTACATGATCACCGCCTACACGCCGACGTTCGGCAAGACCGTGCTGCATCTCGACGAGGTGGACAACCTCGTCGTGACCATGTGCGTGGGCCTGTCCAACTTTATCTGGCTGCCGCTGATGGGCGCCGTGTCCGACCGCATCGGCCGCAAGCCGCTGCTCGTGACGTTCACGATCCTTACGCTGCTGACCGCGTATCCGGCCGTGACGTGGCTCGTCGCCGAACCGTCGTTCGGCCGCCTGCTCACGGTGGAGCTCTGGCTCTCGTTCCTGTACGGCAGCTATAACGGCGCGATGGTCGTGGCGCTGGCCGAGGTCATGCCGCCCGCGGTGCGCACGACGGGCTTCTCGCTGGCCTACAGCCTCGCCACGGCGCTGTTCGGCGGTTTCACGCCGGCCGTCTCGACGTATCTGATCCACGCCACCGGCAACAAGGCCGCGCCGGGCCTCTGGCTGATGTTCGCCGCCGCGTGCGGCCTCGGGGCCACGCTGGCGATCTTCCGCCAGCGCAACCAGGCACAGGCCTTCCGCGCCGCCTGAATCTCCCCCTCCCTCGCAGCCATGCCATGTGCGTCCGCACATGGCATACTTCCCTCTTCGCAAGCGGCAAGACATCGCCTCGGCGCGGTGTCATTGTGCAGCGCCTATCGGCCTGTTTGAGATTATCAATTGGCCCCCCGGTGCAGGACCGCGCATAATTCGTCCCTGTTGCGTGTCACGATTCATGAGAATTTCACCGAATCGCGTAACGCTAGCCTCTCTTTTCAACCGTATTTAGGAGAAGTCTGATGAAGACCGTTGGTGACAAGCTCGAAGCCTTCCAGATCGTTGGTGTGAAGCCTGGTTTCAACAACCACGAAGAGAACGGCCAATCGGCGTTCGAAGACATCACCGAAAAGTCGTTCGAAGGCAAGTGGAAGGTCATCTACTTCTACCCGAAGGACTTCACCTTCGTGTGCCCGACCGAAATCGTGGCCTTCGCCAAGCTGAACGGCGACTTCGCCGACCGCGACGCGATCGTCCTGGGCGGTTCGACCGACAACGAGTTCGTGAAGCTCGCATGGCGTCGTGAACACAAGGACCTGAACAAGCTGGACCAATGGCAATTCGCCGACGTGACCGGCTCGCTGATCGACCAGCTGGGCGTGCGTGACAAGGCTGCTGGCGTGGCCCTGCGTGCGACGTTCATCGTCGATCCGGACAATGTGATCCAGCACGTTTCGGTGAACAACCTGAACGTCGGCCGCAACCCGGAAGAAGTGCTGCGTATCCTGGACGGTCTGCAAACGGACGAGCTGTGCCCGTGCAACCGCGCTGTTGGCGGCGCCACGCTGTAATAGCCATCGATCGCGTGAAGGGGTCTCCGACCGCTTCACGCGCGGAAACCCGCTACATGCGGGTTTTTTGAGCCCTTGCCGATAGGAGAAATAAATGGAATTCCTTAGCACGATTAAGAACCTGATTCCCGATTACGCGAAGGACATCCGCCTGAACATCGACGGAACGATCGCGCGTTCGTCGCTGGAAGGCAACGATGCCGTGGGCGTGGCGCTGGCCGCCGCGTTTGCCGCGCAAAGCCGTGTGATCGTCGATGCGATCCGCAATGCGAACGTGCTGTCGCCCGAGGAAACCAACGCCGCGCTGACCGCGGCCGCGCTGATGGGCATGAACAACGTCTGGTATCCGTATATCGAGATGGCCGACGATCCCGATCTGGCGAGCCAGCCGGCCGGCCTGCGCATGAATGCCTACGCTACCCATGGTGGTGTGGACAAGCGCCGCTTCGAGATGTATGCCCTGTCGGCGTCGATCATCGGCAAGTGCCATTTCTGCGTGAAGTCGCACTATCACCTGCTCAAGAACGAGCAAGGCATGTCCGCGCAGCAGCTGCGCGACGTGGGCCGCATCGCCGCCGTGATCGGCGCGGCCGCCAACGTCATTGCTGCACAGTAATCGACGTCACAGTCACGTACGTCACAATCGGCGCCCGGCACAACGAGCGCTCCGCCACAGAGCGGCCCCCGCAGCCCGCCCCCGCATTGGGGAGCGGGCTTTTTTGTTTTCTCTCGCAATACAGGTTTTTGCGAGGCTGCACGGGCATGTCGATAGGCATACAATCGACGGCACGACTGGCAAAACCAACTCACCATGAGCACCCTGCCTTCGCATAACTCGCCCCGTTTCCGGTACCGCCTCGCGGCCGCGCACGACTGGGGCGATATTGCCGCGGTCACGCAGCAGGCCTACGCGCAGTACGAACTCGAGATCATGGAAGACTGCCGTGCGTCGTTCCAGCGCGGCATGCAGTCCGTGCTGGCGGCGTCGAAGAACGCCGATATGGAGTGGTGGGTCGCGGAGAGCGATCACGGCATCAGCGGCGCGGTGCTGTTCTGCCATCCCGGCGCCACGCTGCCCGCGCTCGACGGCAGCACGATCACGCTGACGCAGCCCGAGGCGCGGCTGCTGTCGGTCAGTCCGCAGGCACGCGGACTGGGCCTTGGCCATACACTCATGCAGATCTGCATCCAGCGCGCGCGCGATATCGGCGCGACCACGCTGGTCGTGCGCGCGATGCCGGAGATGGAGTCGGCCAACCGGCTCTGCCAGCAGATGGGCTTCACCAAGCGGACCGAGGCCGGCGCGCGCAGCGGCGCGATGGCCCGCCTGATCGACTACGTGTACCCGATCACGCCCGAGGAGCCGGCGGCGCCATCGCCGGCGCCCGCTCCCTGACGCGGCTTAGTCCTGCGCGTCGCCGCCGCGGCGCCAGATCAGCACCGCGGCCTGCGCGACGATACCTTCCTGACGGCCCTCGAAGCCGAGCTTCTCGTTGGTCTTGGCCTTGACGTTGCAACGCGTCGGATCGATCCCGAGATCCTCGGCCAGGTTGGTGACCATGCCCGTGATATGCGGTGCAAGCTTCGGCTGCTGCGCGATCACGGTGGCGTCCACGTTGCCGATTTCGTAGCCCGCCGCGCGCACGCGCTTCGCGCACTCGCGCAACAGCACGCGGCTGTCCGCGCCCTTGAACTGCGCGTCGGTATCGGGGAAATGACGGCCGATATCGCCGAGCCCCGCCGCGCCGAACAGCGCATCGGTGACGGCGTGCAGCAGCGCGTCGGCATCGGAATGGCCCAGCAGGCCGCGATCGTGGGGAATGTCCACGCCGCCGAGAATCAGCTTGCGTCCCGGCACCAGGGCGTGCACGTCATAGCCCTGCCCCACGCGGATATCGAACGGATTCAATGCAACTCCTTGCGAATCTTGAAAATGGGCAGCTTACTGCGAGGCACCGGTGCCAAGCAGGACTTCTGCCAAAGCGAAATCTTCGGGATACGTGACCTTGAAATTGCGCAGCGATCCGTTGACGAGGCGCGGATGCAGCCCCAGCCGTTCGATCGCGCTCGCTTCGTCGGTCACCACCGCGCCCGCCGCCATCGCGTCGCGCAATGCCTCGCGCAGGACACCGACGCGGAACATCTGCGGCGTCTGCGCCTGCCACAGGCCGTCGCGCGGGACCGTGGTGCCGATTCTGGCACCGACGCTGGCACCGATACCGGCATCGTCCGCGCGTTTGAGCGTATCCGGCACGGGCACCGCGAGAATGCCGCCGATGGCGGCATCGGGATCGTCGTCGCCATCGGCTTCCACGGCGCGCACGAGCGCATGGATCATGGCCGGCGTCAGCCCCGGCCGCGCGGCGTCGTGCACGAGCACCCAGTCGGTATCGACGGCACCCAGTTGCGCGAGGTGATGCAGGCCCGCCAGCACCGATGCATGGCGGCTGTCGCCGCCGACGAACGCGGTGTCGAAGCGCAGGCCGGCAAACGTGGCCGCGCCGAAGCGCGATTCCAGCGGCATATCGTCGGGCGCGAGCACCAGCGCCGTGGCGGAGATCGCGTCGCATGCCGAGAAGGCCGCCAGCGCATACCAGATCATCGGACGCCCGGCGACCGTCTGGTATTGCTTGGCGACCGTGCCGCCCGCGCGGCTGCCGGTGCCCGCGCAGGGAATCAGGGCGAATCTTCGGTCGGGGCGCTCGGGGCGGCTATCGGGACGCGAATGGGACACGGTTCTCCGGGGGGCGATGTTCGGGTTCGGTAGCGGCCAGCAGTGTGGCCGGTCCGCATTCTATAATATGGCCTTCGCCCGCCGCCACACCGGCGCCCCCGGGCACGCCGGATCGATGACCCCCCGCCCGCACTGCCGGCGGGGCGTTGTCGTTTTGTATCGCCCCTTTAGCTTCACCCAGGTTGCGCCCCAGTTGCCAATGCCCGACACCACATCCGCTTCGTTTGGTTTTCTCCCGCTGCCGCTGATCAAGCCCGGCATGCGTCATGCCGTGACCGGCCTGACCGGGTCGTCCGATGCCCTGCTCGTGGCCGCGTACATGCGCGCCCATGGCGCGCAGGTGCCGATGCTCGCCGTGGTCTGCGCCAATGCCACGGACGCGCAGCGGCTGGCCGAGGAAATTCCATGGTTCGCGCCCGAACTGCGCGTGCGGCTGTTGCCAGACTGGGAAACGCTGCCGTACGACAGCTTCTCCCCGCACCAGGATCTGGTCTCGGAGCGGCTGGCGACGCTGCACGATATCCAGGGCGGCCAGTGCGACGTGATGATCGTGCCCGCCTCGACGGCGCTGTACCGGCTGGCGCCGCCGTCGTTCCTCGCGGCGTACACATTCTTCTTCAAGCAGGGCGAGCGGCTCGACGAATCCGCGCTCAAGGCGCAGTTCACGCTCGCGGGCTACGAGCATGTGAGCGCGGTGATGCGCCCGGGCGAATACAGCGTGCGCGGCGGCCTGATCGACCTTTATCCGATGGGCTCCGCGCTGCCGTACCGGATCGACCTGTTCGGCGACGAGATCGAGACCATCCGCGCGTTCGATCCCGATACGCAGCGCAGCCTCTATCCGGTCAAGGAAGTACGGCTGCTGCCGGGCCGCGAGTTTCCGCTCGACGAGGCCGCGCGCACCGCGTTCCGCGGCCGCTGGCGCGAGTTGTTCGAGGGCGACCCCACGAAGTCCCCGATCTACAAGGACATCGGCAACGGCGTGCCGTCGGCCGGTATCGAGTACTACCTGCCGCTGTTCTTCGAATCGAGCGCGACGGTGTTCGACTACCTGCCCGCGAATACGCAGCTCGCGTTCTCGGGCAATGTCGATGAGGCGATCCGCCGGTTCTGGGCCGATACGACGCAGCGCTATACGTTCATGCGGCACGACCGCGAGCGCCCGCTGCTGCCGCCGTCGGACCTGTTCCTCTCGGAGGAGCAGTTCTTCGTCGGCGCCAAGCCGCTCGCGCGCCTCGTGCTCCAGCGCGAGGCCGAGGCTGGCGTGCCGTCCCCGGCCACCGCCCTGCCCGACGTCTCGGTCAATCGCCGCGCCGAAGATCCGCTCGTCAACCTCGAATCGCTGCTGCTGAACAAGGCCACGCGCGTGCTCATGTGCGCGGATTCGGCCGGCCGCCGCGAAACGCTGCTGCAGTTGTTCGCCGAAAGCGGCCTGCGGCCGCAACCGGTCGATGACTTCGCCGCGTTCCTCGCCGGCGATGCGCATTTCTCGATCGCGGTGGCGCCGCTGCAGACGGGCTTCGCGCTACCCGCGGGACCGTTCGCGTTCGTCACCGAGGCCGAGCTGTACGCGGGCACCGCGCGCCGCGCGGGCCGCCGCAAGCAGGAGCAGGCGAGCGCCGTCGACTCGATGGTGCGCGACCTCGCCGAGCTCAAGGTGGGCGACCCCGTCGTGCATAGCGAGCACGGCATCGGCCGCTATCAGGGACTCGTCACGCTCGACATGGGCAATGGCGAGGAAGAGTTCCTGCACCTCGACTACGACAAGGGCTCGAAGCTCTACGTGCCCGTGCATCAGCTGCACGTGATCTCGCGCTATTCGGGCGCGGATCCCGATACCGCGCCGCTGCATCACCTCGGCTCCGGCCAGTGGGACAAGGCCAAGCGCCGCGCCGCGCAGCAGATCCGCGATACCGCGGCCGAACTGCTGAACCTGTACGCGCGCCGCGCGCTGCGCGAGGGCTTTGCATTCCCGCTGTCGCCGAAGGACTACGAGACGTTTGCCGAGAGCTTCGGCTTCGAGGAAACGCCCGACCAGGCGGCCGCGATCGCCGCCGTCATCGCGGACATGACCTCGGGCAAGCCCATGGATCGCCTGGTCTGTGGCGACGTCGGCTTCGGCAAGACCGAGGTCGCCCTGCGCGCGGCCTTCGTGGCCGTGCTTGGCGGCAAGCAGGTGGCGATGCTCGCGCCCACGACGCTGCTCGCGGAGCAGCATTTCCAGACGCTGTCGGACCGCTTTGCGGAATGGCCGGTGCGCATCGTCGAGCTGTCGCGCTTCAAGACGAAGAAGGAGATCGACGCCGCCATCAAGCAAATCAACGAAGGCACCGTCGATATCGTCATCGGCACGCACAAGCTGCTGTCGGAGGAAGTCAAATTCCAGCGCCTGGGGCTCGTGATCATCGACGAGGAACACCGCTTCGGCGTGCGGCAGAAGGAAGCGCTGAAGTCTCTGCGCGCGGAGGTCGATGTGCTGACGCTGACCGCGACGCCGATTCCGCGCACGCTCGGCATGGCGCTCGAAGGCCTGCGCGACTTCTCGGTCATCGCCACGGCGCCGCAGAAGCGGCTGGCCATCAAGACGTTCGTGCGCCGCGAGGAAGACGGCGTCATTCGCGAGGCGATACTCCGCGAGCTCAAGCGCGGCGGCCAGGTCTACTTCCTGCACAACGAGGTGGAGACCATCGAGAACAAGCGCGCGAAGCTGGCGGAACTGGTGCCGGAAGCGCGTATCGCGGTCGCGCATGGCCAGATGCACGAGCGCGAGCTCGAGCGCGTGATGCGGGACTTCGTGGCGCGGCGCGACAATATCCTGCTGTGCACGACGATCATCGAGACCGGTATCGACAACCCCACGGCCAACACGATCCTGATCCACCGCGCCGACAAGTTCGGCCTTGCGCAGCTGCACCAGCTGCGCGGCCGCGTCGGCCGTTCGCACCATCAGGCCTATGCGTATCTGCTCGTGCACGACCCCGAGGGCCTGACCAAGCAGGCGCAGCGCCGCCTCGAGGCCATCCAGCAGATGGAGGAACTCGGCGCGGGCTTCTACCTCGCCATGCACGATCTGGAGATCCGCGGCGCGGGCGAAGTGCTCGGCGACAAGCAGTCGGGCGAGATCCACGAGATCGGCTTCCAGCTGTACACGGATATGCTCAACGCCGCGGTCAAGGCGCTCAAGGCGGGCAAGGAACCCGACCTGATGGCGCCGCTCGCGGCGACCACCGAGATCAACCTCGGCACGCCCGCGCTGCTGCCGAACGACTACTGCGCCGACGTGCACGAACGCCTGTCGCTGTACAAGCGCCTGGCCAACTGCGAGACGGCCGAGCGCGTGGACGATATTCAGGAAGAACTCATCGACCGCTTCGGCCGGCTGCCCGCGCAGGCGCAGGCGCTCGTGGAAACGCACCGGCTGCGCATCGCGGCCGCGCCGCTCGGCGTGCGCAAGATCGATGCGGGCGAGGCCAGCATCAGCATGCAGTTCGTGCCGAACCCGCCCATCGACGCCATTCGCATCATCGACCTCGTGCAGAAGAACCGCCATATCAAGCTGGCGGGGCAGGACAAGCTGCGCATCGAGGCGAAGATGCCCGATGTCGCCGTGCGCGCCCAGACGATCAAGCACACGCTGCGTCAGCTGGCCTGACGGCCGCCGCGGGTGTAGCATCGACCATTATTCCTACCGACTCAACCGGACACCGCCCCAATGTCAGCCGAAACGCTCAGCGAGAACGCCCCCACCACTACCGATGCGGCCATCGGCGCGCTGGAATGGACCAGGCGACTGGTCGCGTTCGATACGACCTCGCGCAACTCCAACCTCGGCCTGATCGAGACCGTGCGCGACCACTTTGCCGCGCGCGGCCTGAAGCCGCACCTGAGCTACAACCCGCAGAAGAACAAGGCCAACCTGTTCGTGACGGTGCCGGCCGCGAATGGCGAGACCAATGGCGGTATCGTGCTGTCGGGCCATACCGACGTGGTGCCCGTGGACGGCCAGGACTGGTCCAGCGATCCGTTCCAGCCCGTGATTCGCGATGGCAGGCTCTATGGCCGCGGCACCTGCGACATGAAGGGCTTTATCGGCACCACGCTGTCGCTGCTGCCCACGCTGCTCGAGACGCGCCTGCGCGAGCCCGTGCACTACGCGCTCTCGTTCGACGAGGAAGTGGGCTGCATGGGCGCGCCGTTCATGCTCGCGCAACTGCGCGACCTCGGCGTAAAGCCCGCGGGCTGCATCGTGGGCGAGCCCACGAGCATGCGCACGATCGTCGCGCACAAGGGTATCAATGCCTATCGCTGCTGCGTGACGGGCCAGGCCGCGCATTCGTCGCTGACGCCCAAGGGCGTCAATGCCATCGAGTACGCGGCGCGGCTCATCTGCTTCATCCGCGATATCGCCGACGAGTTCAAGGCGCAGGGTCCGTACGATCAGGCGTTCGACGTGCCGTTCACGACGGCCTCCACGGGCACGATCCAGGGCGGCATCGCCATCAACACGATTCCCGCGCTGTGCGAGTTCGTGTTCGAGTTCCGCAATCTGCCGGGCGTGGATCCCAAGGGCATCATCTCCCGCATCCAGGCCTACGCGGGCGACGTGCTGCTGCCGCGCATGCGCGGCGAGCACGCCGATGCGGACCTCGTGATCACGGAGATCGCCACGGCGCCGTCGCTCGATGCCGCGGAGCAGGATGCGATCACGCAGCTCGTGCGCGCGCTCACCGGCGATCGCGAGATCAACAAGGTGGCCTATGCGACCGAGGCCGGCCTGTTCCAGCAGATGGGCGTGCCGGCCGTGGTCTGCGGCCCCGGCGATATCCAGCAGGCGCACAAGCCCGACGAATTCGTCGCGCTGGACCAGCTCGAGGCGTGCGAGCGCTTCCTGCACAAGGTGGTGGGCAGCCTGCGCGCGGCATAAGCGCGCAGGGCCCGGGGGCACGATGGGCGCGGCGGGCCGCTGGTGGGCTGCTGGCGGGCCGTTACAATAGCGCCTTCGCCAGCCCCATCCGCTTTTTCGCCATGCCGTTGATTCTTCAGAGCCTCTCCCCGATCGCCACCGCCGACCTCGACGCCGTGCGCGCGCTGGCCAGCGCCTCGCCGCTGGTCCCCCGCAGCGATACCGTGGCCGTGGCCGAGACCAGCGCCCCGCTGACGCCGGCGCTGCACGAGAGCCTCGACGCGTACTGCGTGCCGCGCGGCATCGACTGGGCCATCCTCGCCACCGCGCGCAAGCTGTCCGATTTCCGGCTCGTGGCCATGGACATGGACTCGACGCTGATCACCATCGAGTGCATCGACGAGATCGCGGACTTCTGCGGGCTCAAGGCCGAAGTCTCGGCCATCACCGAAGCCGCGATGCGTGGCGAGATCACCGATTTCAACGAAAGCCTGCGCCGCCGCGTGGCCCTGCTCAAGGGGCTCGACGCGTCCGTGCTGGACCGCGTCTATGCGGAGCGCCTGCGCCTGTCCCCCGGTGCCGAGCGCATGCTGGCGGGCGTGCAGGCGGCCGGCATCCGCACCCTGCTGGTGTCGGGCGGCTTCGTCCACTTCACCGACCAGCTCAAGCCGCGCCTGGGCCTCGACTTCACGCGCGCCAATACGCTCGAGATCGTCGATGGCAAGCTCACCGGCAATGTCGTCGGCGAGATCGTCAACGCCGACGTCAAGGCCCGCACCGTGCGCGAAGTCTGCGCGCAGATCGGCGCCGACCCGTCGCAGGCCATCGTCATGGGCGATGGCTCCAACGACCTCAAGATGATGGCCATCGCCGGCCTCTCGGTGGCGTTCCGCGCCAAACCCGTGGTCCGCGCGCAGGCCAGCGTCGCGTTCAATCACGTCGGGCTGGACGGCCTGCTGGAACTGCTGAAATAGCGTCTTTTCGGGGCGCCAGCGGCGCGCCTCGAACATTACAAAATTGTCGCATTGCCTTGATTTCCTTGTGGAAATTAATGGGAATCATTACTATTTCAGCTTCCCGATTTCCAATGAACGGATGTTCATGCAAGGCATTGCTGTCCTGCTTGGACTGGTGGCCGCCGCGTGCCTGTATCTGGCCGCGCCGAACCAGGTCCTGATTCCCGCCTCGCGCCGGCCGCTGTCGCCGCGCGCGCTCTGCCTGCTTGCGCTGGGGCTGACCGTCGCGTCGGCGTGGATCATGAGCGTGCCCGAGGGCTGGGCCGTGGCCATCGCCGCCACGCTGATCACCCTCACCTGCTGCCTGTCGCTGTGGCCGTTCCTCGGCACCTGGGTCAACCACCGGCGCGGGGTGCGCGACACCGCCGACGAAGGGACCGCATCATGATGGGCACCAAATGGCTCGCGGGCGCGCTGCTGGGCCTGCCGCTCGCGATGGCGCTCTGCACGCTGGGCATCCTCTGGCTGCCCGGCGGATGGGAGCGCGGCGTCGTCGTCGCGGTGCTCCTGACATTCCCGCTCTGGGTCGCGATCATCAGCGGCAGCCTGCTGTTCGGCTCGAGCCGCGCCGCATGGCTCTGGCTCGGCGCCGCCAACCTTCTCTGCTTCGGCATCCTGTGGGCCGTGCGCGCGCTGGACGCCATGCCGCCCGCCACCACGCTCGGCTCGTAAGGACGTCCGATGAAAGCCAATACTCTTCGTCTCTACCAGACGCTCCACACGTGGGTCGGCCTGATGGCCGGGTGGGCGCTGTTCATCGCGTTCTTCGCGGGCGCGATCACCGTCTTCCACCACGAGATCCACGTCTGGCAGAACCCTGCCCGCCTCGAAGGCCATCATGCGGCCGAGGTCGAGGTCAGCGGTCCCGCCGTCGATGCGTTCGTGCAGAAGCTCATTGCCGCGCAGCCCGACGCGGCTGCCAGCGTCTACGTGAGTCTGCCCAGCAAGGAAGAGCCCGACTTCAACGCCTACTGGATGGACAAGGCGGGCGCATGGCACCACATGAGCGGCGCGCGCCTCGATGGCGATGCGGCCGCGCGGCAGAACACGTCGATCGATCAGGTGGCCGGCGAGCTGTCAGCGTTCCTGAACTCGCTGCATTACGCGCTCGGCCTCGGCACGAACGGCATGTACTTCATGGGCGTGATCTCGGTGCTGTATGGCCTGGCCCTCGTGTCTGGCGTGCTGCTGCATCTGCCGCGGCTCAGGAAGGACCTGTTCGCGGTGCGGCCGGGGCGCAATCTCAAGCGCTTCTGGATGGACGCGCATAACGTGATCGGCCTGTTCAGCCTGCCCTTCCATATGGTGTTCGCGGTGACGGGCGCGCTGTTCTGCCTGTCGCTGGTCCTCGTGATGGTCTTCAACATGCTGACGTTCGACGGCAAGCTGATGGACGTCATTCCGCGCGTGACCGGCGCCACGCCGGAAGTGGCGGCGGCCAACCGGGCCGTGCCGACGATGACGTCGGCCGAGCTGCTGCGCATTGCGCGCGAACATGGTGGCGAGCATTTCACGCCCGAGGCGATTCGCTTCCAGCGCTATGGCGATGCCAATGCGGTGGCCGAGGTCCGTGGCGAAGGCACGCGGGCGCTCGGCAACGGCGGCTCGGTCGGCCTGCATGCCGCGGCGGGCGAGCCCAATGCGGGGCAGCTGATCGCCAACCAGACGCCGGGCGCGCGCGATGGCAACCATGCGCTGTATAGCGCGCTGTACGCGCTGCACTTCGGCACGTTTGGCGACCTCGCGGTGCGGTTCGTGTATCTGCTGGCGGGGCTGGCGGGGGCGTTCCTGTTCTACTCGGGCAATCTGCTCTGGATCGAATCGCGGCGCAAGGCGCGCCAGGCGGACCAGCCGCGCGTGCATCGGCTGCTCGCGCAGGCCACGGTGGGCGTCTGCATCGGCTGCTGCATCGGTGTGGCGCTGTGCTTTCCGGCCGCGCTGCTGTGGCCCGAGCGCGCGGTGAGCTATGTCTACTGGCCCGTGTTCGGGCTGGCCATCGCGTGGGCGCTGATTCGCCCGCCGGTACGGGCGGCGATCGAGCTGCTGTATGTGGCCGCGCTGGCCTCGCTGACGGTGCCCCTGTCGAACGCCATCCTCACGGGCGACCACCTGTTTGCCGCGGCATTGGGTGGGCGCTGGGCCGTGGCGGGATTCGATATCGGGGCCATTGCGCTGGCGGTGGGTTACGTTGCGCTCGCGCGCGCGACGCAGCGGCGGTCCCGGAACGGTCCGGCGGAATCGGTCTGGGCACCGCGTCACGCGCCGGCCGGGGATGCCGCGGCAGCCGCGCGGGCCTCTTGATACGATTCAGCCCAGCGTGGCGTCCATCGCCTGCCGCAGATCCGCGATCAGGTCCCGCGTATCCTCGAGCCCGATATAGAGCCGCACGAGCTCGCCCGCGTGCTCCCATCCAGCGGGCGGCCAGGTGCCCGGCGCACGCATCGTCGGCACGTGGTACGGCACGGCGAGGCTATGCGCGCCGCCCCACGACCAGCCGATCGCGAACAGCTTCAGCGCCTCCACGAAATCGTCCACCTGCTTGCGCGAGTACCGGTCATGCAGCAGGATCGAGAACAACCCCGTCGCACCCGTAAAGTCCCGGCGCCATTCCGCATGCCCCGGGCACTGCGGCAACGCGGGATGCAGCACACGCGTGACTTCGGGACGCTGCAGCAGCCATTCCGCGACCTCGCGTGCCGCGCGGTCGTGCGCGGCCAGGCGGACGGGCATGCTCTGCAGCCCGCGCAGCACGAGGAAGCAGTCGTCTGCGGACACGCCCCACCCCATGACCATGCGCGTGCGGCGCAGACGTTCGTAGAGTTTGGTATCGCGCACGATGGTCGCGCCCATCAGCACGTCGCTGCCGCCGGACTGGTACTTGGTCAGTGCCTGCACCGAGATGTCGATGCCCTTGTCGAACGGCTGGAAGTACAGCCCGCCCGACCACGTATTGTCGATGGCCGTGATCACGTTGCGCGCCCGCGCGGCCGCGACGATGGCCTCCACATCGGGCACCTCCATCGTGACCGAGCCCGGCGATTCGAGCCAGATCAGCTTCGTATTCGGCTGGATCAGCGCCGCGATGCCCGCGCCGATCATCGGATGGTAGTAACGCACCGACACGCCGTAATCGCGCGCGAGCCAGTCCGCGTGGTCGCGGTTGGGGCCGTACACGTTGTCGGGAATCAGCACGTCGTCGCCGCTCTTGAGCAGCGAGAAATCGACAAGCGAGATCGCGGCCATGCCCGAGGGGAACAGCAGCGTGTGCTTGCCGCCCTCGAGCTGCGCGAGCTGCTGGCAGAGCGCCTCGCTGGTGGGCGTGGCATGGAGCCCGTAGCGCCAGTAGGTCTTCGACGGATCGCCATAGGCGCGCAGTTCGGCCAGCGTATTGAACACGACCGTCGAACCGCGATGCGTGGCTGGCGAGAACGATCCGAAATTCGGCGGAATATTCAGGTCCGGCTGCACCGCAACGGTCTGCGGATAATGCGCGGAGCGGCTGCCAGCGGGCTGGCGATCATCGGGAGAAGAAGAACGGTCGGACACAGCGCGATCCTTGGCTGAAGTGTTCAGGTCAATATCCGGAGATTGACGACTTGGGCGGCGGCGGCGCGTACGTGACGCCGCTGGAGGGCCGCATGTCGAAGGGCGGAATCACGAGGAAGCCGCCAAGCGGCCGGATCATGAACGGCAGCACGATCGCGGGATTGAAGGCGTCGGTCCACGTGCCACGCACCGCGCCGCGCTCGTCGATCTGCCCTTCCCAGTTGCCCGAGACGCGCGTGCCGTCGTCAGACTCTTCCATCAGGAACGAACCGTTGTCCCATTCGCCGGACAGCAGCCGCACGTCCTTGCTGTCGCCGGTCGAATACTCGCCTTGCAGGCTGTCGCGCGTATCGCTCTTGGGACCGATACGGAGCCGCACGGACTTGTCCCCGACCTTGCCGACGTAGACCGGCAGTTTCGCGTACTCGGGGCGCGGCGCGAGCGGGCCGACGGGCCCGGTGGACAGGGAGGTGCCGCGGCGTGCCTCGCCGTCGCGAATCGCCTGGCTGATGCCAAGCGAGCCGGTCGACAACGAGGTGCCGTCGGCCGCGTGGCCCGAAGCGGGCAACGCGAGCGACAGCGTGGCGGCAAGAATCGACAGGAAAGGGGCGGCACGAACCACGATCGACCTCGATGAAACGATGGAAAGAGGAATGCGCCGCCAGTTTACCCGCAGATGGCCTGCAGGATGCGATGTGAGATACGCTTGAACTAGATGCGCTCGAAAATCGCGGCGATACCCTGCCCGCCCCCGATGCACATCGTCACGAGCGCATAACGGCCCTGCACGCGCTGCAGTTCATGCACGGCCTTGACCGTGATCAGCGCGCCCGTGGCCCCGATCGGATGGCCCAGCGAGATACCCGAACCGTTCGGGTTGACCTTGGCCGGATCGAGCCCCAGCGCCTTGGTCACCGCGCAGGCCTGCGCGGCAAACGCCTCGTTGGCCTCGATCACGTCGAGGTCCGCGACCGTCAGGCCGGCGCGCTCGAGCGCGATCTTCGTCGCCGGCACGGGACCGATGCCCATGGTCTTCGGGTCGACCCCCGCGTGGCCGTACGAGACCAGGCGCGCGAGCGGCTTCAGGCCACGGCGCTCGGCTTCGGCGCGCTCCATCAGCACGACCGCCGCGGCCGCGTCGTTCAGCCCCGAGGCATTGCCGGCTGTGACCGTGCCGTTCTCCTTCGCGAACACGGGCTTGAGCTTGGTCATGTCCTCGATCTTCGCGTCGTGACGCACGTGCTCGTCGGTATCGAACACGACGTCGCCCTTGCGGGACTTCACGGTCACCGGAACGATCTGATCCTTGAAATAGCCGGCACGGATCGCCGCGGACGCGCGGCGGTGCGACTCGAGGGCGGTCTCGTCCTGCTGGCCGCGCGAGATGTCGTATTCCTTCGCGACGTTCTCGGCCGTGACGCCCATATGGATGTTGTGGAACGGATCGTGCAGCGCGCCGAGCATCATGTCCAGCAGCTTGGCATCGCCCATGCGCGCGCCCCAGCGGGCGGCCGGCGCCAGATAGGGGGCGCGGCTCATGCTTTCGGCACCGCCGCCGATCGCCACGTCGGCGTCGCCGAGCAGGATCGTCTGCGCCGCGCTCACGATGGCCTGCAGGCCGGAGCCGCACAGGCGGTTCAGCGTCAGCGCGGGCGCGTGGATCGACACGCCGCCCTGCACCGCGGCCACGCGGGCCAGATACATGTCCTTCGGCTCGGTATGGATCACGTTGCCGAACACCACGTGCCCCACGTCGTCGCCGCTCACGCCCGCGCGGGCCAGCGACTCGCGCACGGCCAGGGCGCCGAGGTCGGTCGGCGCCACGTCCTTGAGCGCGCCGCCAAACGTTCCGATTGCGGTACGAACGCCGCTTACCACCACCACTTCACGCGTCATGTCTGTCTCCATGATTGATGTTGCGGCGCACAGTATATCCCCGGCCGGGGGCAGCGAACGATCGTACTATTACCTAATCATCCTACAACTTCGTAGGAGGACTAGCGACGTCAGGCGATCTCGCCCCAGAGGTCGTGACCGTCGGCACCGGTGATCTTCACCTGCACGAACTCCCCCGCACGGTAGCGCTGCGATGTCTTGGTGGCCGGCGCGATATACACGAGGCCGTCGATCTCGGGCGCATCGGCCGAAGACCGGCCGATACCGCCATCCTGATTGAGCTCGTCGACGAGCACCCGCAGCGTCTGCCCCACCTTGCGCTGCAGACGGCGCGCCGAAACCTCCTCGGCGACTTCCATGAAGCGCGCGCGGCGCTCCTCGCGAACCTCGTCGGGCAGCGCGCCGGGCAGATCGTTGGCCGTGGCGCCCTCCACCGGCGAATAGGCGAAGCAGCCCACGCGGTCGAGTTCGGCTTCGGCGATAAAGTCGAGCAGCGTCTGGAACTCTTCCTCGGTCTCGCCCGGGAAACCCGCGATGAACGTGCTGCGGATGGTCAGTTCCGGGCAGATCTCGCGCCAGGCGCGAATCCGGTCCATCGTCTTCTCGGCGTTGGCCGGGCGCTTCATGCGCTTGAGCACGTCCGGATGCGCGTGCTGCAGCGGCACGTCGAGGTACGGCAACACATGGCCCTGCGACATCAGCGGAATGATCTCGTCCACGTGCGGATACGGGTAGACGTAGTGCAGGCGCACCCACGCGCCGTACTGCGCGGCCAGCTCGCCGAGCGCGGCCACGAGTTCGGTCATGCGCGTCTTGAGCGGACGGCCGGCCCAGAAGCCCGTGCGGTATTTCACGTCCACGCCGTACGCGCTCGTGTCCTGCGAAATCACGAGCAGTTCCTTCACACCGGCCTTGAACAGGTTCTCGGCCTCGAGCATCACCTCGGCCACCGGGCGCGACACGAGGTCACCGCGCATCGACGGGATGATGCAGAACGAGCAGCGATGGTTGCAGCCTTCGGAAATCTTCAGGTAGGCGTAATGCTTCGGCGTCAGCTTGATGCCGGCGGCCGGGACGAGGTCCGTGAACGGATCGTGCGGCTTGGGCAGGTGCGTGTGCACGGCCTGCATGACCTCGCCCAGCGCGTGGGGACCGGTCACGGCCAGCACCTTCGGGTGCACCGACGACACGATGTCGTGCCCCGCGGCATCCTTCTTCGCGCCCAGGCAGCCCGTAACGATCACCTTGCCGTTCTCCGTCAGCGCCTCGCCGATGGCATCCAGGCTCTCCTGCACGGCTTCGTCGATAAAGCCGCAGGTATTGACCACCACGAGATCGGCACCGTCGTAGGTCCCGCTGATCGCGTACCCCTCGGCACGCAGCTGCGTGATGATCTGCTCCGAGTCCACGAGGGCCTTGGGGCAGCCAAGGCTCACGAATCCCACATTTGGAATACGGTCTTTTTTAGTCGTTGATTCTAAAGGGTTTTTCACAGATCAATCCAATGTGGGACGTGCGGAGCGAGACATGGCCGCCCAGCGATTCGAAGCCAATCGAGCATTTTAACCGTTTGCCAAAGTTTCTCGGTGCCCGATACCTGACATGGCGCCAGCGATGACTTCGAGAATATCGCGCGAATCCTGGAGGTACCGGATCGCGGTGTGCAGCTCGGCCGCTTGCGGCCAGGTCCGCTTGAGATAGCTGAGCCACATCTTGACGCGTCCATGCTCGTGGCGAGGCGTCACGCGCGCTTGCAGCTTTCTCAGGTAGTCGTCGAGCAGACCCAGCACGGCCGGCCATTCTTCGCCGGAAGGCACCGGATCCACCCGTCCACGGATACGCAACGCCAGGAACGGGTCCGACACGGCGCCGCGCCCGATCATCACGTCCGCGCAGCCGCTCACCGCCCTGCACCGCTGCCAGTCCGCCACGGCCCAGACATCGCCGTTTGCGATGACCGGAACATCCACCGCGTCGTCGATCCGTGCAATCCACTCCCAGTGGGCCGGCGGCCGGTAACCATCGTCACGGGTCCTGGCATGGACGACCAAGTGTGCCGCGCCGCCTTCCGCCAGCGCCGTCGCGCAGTCGATGGCAAGCGAGGTGTCGGACACGCCGAGCCGCATTTTTGCGGTCACGGCGATGCCGGCCGGCACGGCTGCGCGCACGGACGACACGATTCGGTTCAGCTGTTCAGGATCCGCCAGCAGCATGGCGCCGCCACCGTGCCGGTTGACGACTTTCGCGGGGCAGCCGAAGTTCAGATCGACGCCATGCGGCGACAGGCTCGCCGCGCGGGCCGCATTCACCGCCATCCATTCCGGGTCGCTGCCGAGCAGCTGAATCACCATCGGCGTGCCGCTCGCGGTGCGGCCGCCGTCGAGGATTTCGGGCGTGTCCCGCTCGTAGACCCGCATGGGAAGCACCGAACCCGTCACCCGGACGAATTCCGACACGCACCCGTCGAATCCGCCTGTGCGCGTCAATACGTCCCGCAGGACATAGTCCGCGAGCCCTTCCATCGGTGCAAGAAACAACTGGCTCATACGAGAACGGCGTCTGAGTTGCCTCGGGCGCCGTCGCCTTGAAAGACCGCGATGTTACCTTGTTTGCGCCAACGAAAACGGGCAGCGCGCAAGGCTGCCCGATGGCATCGCCGGAAGGCGGGATTTATTTCTTGGGATCCTGCTGATTGAACGGGAAGGTCCCGAACATGTTCTTGGCCTGGCTCTGCATCTGCTCCTGCATCTGCACGAACAGGTTCTTGCTCTGCTCGATGTAGTTGCTCATCATCCCCTGCATCATCGGGCCCTGCATGTTCATGAACTGCGACCACATGTCGGGGCTGAAGGCTTCGCCCGAATACAGGCCCTTCGAGTTCTCGGCGAGCTTGCTCTGGATGTCGATGAACGCCTGGATGTTCTTTTCCAGATAGGTGCCCATCATGCCCTGCATCGCGTGGCCGTAGAAACGGATGATCTGCGAGAGCATCGCGCTCGAGAACATCGGCACGCCGCCGGTTTCTTCTTCCAGGATGATCTGCAGCAGGATGCTGCGCGTGAGTTCCTCGCCGGACTTGGCGTCAACCACCTTGAACTCTTCCGAGTCCATGACCAGCTGCTTGACGTCCGCGAGGGTGATGTAGGTACTGGTCTGCGTATCGTAGAGCCTGCGATTGGGATACTTCTTGATCAGTCGCTCTGCGCCTTTCTTTGTCGTGGCCATCGTCGCTCTATCCTTTGTCGTCGCTGATGCCCGGCAGGTGCCGGACCATCGCTGAGATCCGTTGCTGCGCTGCAAGGGATGCAGCGCGCAATCCGGCGTCCACTGCGCCGCTGCCCTGATTCTATGCTCAAGAAAGCACTATGGAAAGCGGGCACGGTTAAGGAAAACCCGCAGCATACCGTCCGGTAGACCTACGCGGAAACGCGGCGTTATCGAATAAAAACGGCGGTTCGTCGACGAACGCGACGAACCGCCATGGCGTGGAACGCGATGCTTGTGCACCGCGCTGGCTGCGCCGCCGCAATCAGCCCATGATCGTCAGGCGATCACCCCATATGCAGACCACCGTTGAGCGAGAAGTCCGCGCCGGTCGAGAAGCCCGATTCGTCCGAGGACAGCCACGAGCAGATCGATGCGATTTCCTCGGGCAGGCCCAGGCGCTTGACCGGAATCGTGGCAACGATCTTGTCGAGCACGTCCTGGCGGATCGCCTTGACCATGTCCGTGGCGATATAGCCCGGCGACACGGTGTTCACGGTCACGCCCTTCGTGGCCATTTCCTGCGCCAGCGCCATCGTGAAGCCATGCAGGCCGGCCTTGGCCGTCGAGTAGTTCGTCTGGCCGAACTGGCCCTTCTGGCCGTTGACCGACGAGATATTGACGATGCGGCCGAAGCCACGATCCGCCATGCCGTCGATGACCTGCTTGGTCACGTTGAACAGCGAGGTCAGGTTCGTGTCGATCACGGCGTCCCAGTCGGCGCGCGTCATCTTGCGGAACACCACGTCGCGCGTGATGCCGGCGTTGTTGATCAGCACGTCCACCTCGCCGACCTCGGCCTTCACCTTGTCGAACGCGGCCTTGGTCGAATCCCAGTCCGCGACATTCCCTTCGGATGCCACGAATTCGAAACCGAGCGCGCGTTGCTGCTCCAGCCACTTCTCGCGGCGCGGCGAATTCGGGCCGCAGCCCGCCACGACCTTGAAGCCGTCCCGTGCCAGACGCTGGCAAATCGCGGTCCCGATACCGCCCATGCCGCCGGTCACATATGCAATGCGCTGAGTCATCATTCGCTCCTAGTTGGCTTTATTGTCGATTGTCGATCGGCGATCGACAATCATTGATTGCCTGTGGAAACCCCTCACCGCTCCACGGCCAGCGCGACACCCATGCCGCCGCCGATACACAGCGAAGCCAGCCCCTTCTTGGCATCGCGGCGCTTCATCTCGTGCAGCAGCGTGACGAGGATACGGCAGCCCGACGCGCCGATCGGGTGACCGATCGCGATGGCACCACCGTTCACGTTGATCTTCGAGGTGTCCCAGCCCATTTGCTGATGCACGGCCAGCGCCTGCGCGGCGAACGCCTCGTTGATCTCCATCAGGTCCAGATCGTCCACGGTCCAGCCCGCGCGCGACAGGCAGCGCTTGGAAGCCGGTACCGGGCCGATACCCATCACGGCCGGATCCACGCCCGCGTTCGCGTACGCCTTGATCGTCGCCATCGGGGTCAGGCCCAGTTCCTTGGCCTTGGCCGCCGACATCACGACCACCGCGGCCGCGCCGTCATTGATGCCCGAGGCGTTCGCGGCCGTGACCGTGCCCGCCTTGTCGAAGGCCGGCTTCAGGCCCGAAATGCTGTCCAGCGTCGCGCCCTGGCGCACGAACTCGTCCGTCTTGAACGCGACGGGGTCGCCCTTGCGCTGCGGAATCATCACCGGGACGATTTCCTCGTCGAAGCGGCCCGCCTTCTGCGCGGCCTCGGCCTTGTTCTGCGAAGCCACCGCGAACTCGTCCTGCGCCTCGCGCGAGATACCGTATTCCTTGGCGACGTTCTCGGCCGTGATGCCCATGTGGTACTGGTTGTACACGTCCCACAGGCCGTCCACGATCATCGAGTCGATCAACTTGACGTCGCCCATGCGGAAGCCGTCGCGCGAGCCCGGCAGCACGTGCGGCGCCGCGCTCATGTTCTCCATGCCGCCCGCCACGACGATCTCGGCATCGCCCGAGAGAATCGCGTTGGCGGCCAGCATCACGGCCTTGAGGCCGGAGCCGCAAACCTTGTTGATGGTCATGGCCGGCACCATGTCGGGCAGCCCCGCCTTGCGGGACGCCTGGCGTGCCGGGTTCTGGCCCGCGCCTGCCGTCAGCACCTGGCCCATGATCACTTCGCTGACCTGGTCGGGCTTGACCCCCGCGCGCTCGAGCGCGGCCTTGATCACGATCGCGCCGAGTTCGGGCGCCGGAATCTTGGCCAGCGAACCACCAAACTTGCCCACACCGGTACGGGCTGCGGAAACGATGACGATGTCAGTCATTTGAGATCCTCTCGATTAGATATGCAGATCGGTTCGAAAAGCGGGTGCCGCGGCCAACCGCGGTGCCCTTGTCTGTGGCGTTGCGCGTGCTCCGCGCTTGTCTCGACGCTTGTCTCGATTTATGCGCGTGCTTTCACGTAACGGCCCGGCGCGGCCTCGATGGCCTTGTAATGCGCGTTGCCGTAGGCCGTGGGCGCCGCGCGCTTCGGCCCGGCATGCTTGCCGAGCCAGTTGTCCCAGTCCGGCCACCAGCTGCCGGGATGCTCCTTCGCGCCGGCCAGCCATTCCTGTGCCGTACCCGGCAGTGCGTCGTTGGTCCAGTGGCTGCGCTTCTTCTTGGCCGGGGGATTGATCACGCCGGCGATATGGCCCGACGCGCCCAGCACGAAGCGCAGCTTGTTCTCGAGCAGCGCGGTCGAGGCGTAGGCGGACGTCCACGGCACGATATGGTCCTCGCGCGAGCCGTAGATGTAGGTCGGCACGTCGATCGCGCCGAGGTCCACCGGCGCGTTGCACACCGTCAGTTTGCCCGGTGTCTTCAATTCGTTCTGCAGATACGTATGGCGCAGATACCAGCAGTACCACGGGCCCGGCAGGTTGGTCGCGTCGCCGTTCCAGAACAGCAGGTCGAACGGGACCGGGGTCTTGCCCTTGAGGTAGTTGTCGACGACGTAGTTCCAGACCAGATCGTTGGGGCGCAGGAACGAGAACGTGTTCGCCAGTTCCACGCCGCGCAGCAGCGCGCACGGTGCGCCCGCGGTGCCGCCGATGGTCGCTTCGCGCAGCTGCACGTGCGACTCGTCGACGAATACGTCGAGGATGCCCGTATCGCTGAAGTCGAGCAGCGTGGTCAGCAGCGTGAGGCTCGCGGCCGGATGCTCGCCACGCGCGGCCAGCACCGCGAGGGCCGTCGCGACGATGGTGCCGCCCACGCAGAAGCCCAGCACGTTGATGCGGTCCTGCCCGCTGATATCGCGCGCCACCTCGATCGCGCGGATTGCCGCGTGCTCGATGTAGTCGTCCCATGTGCGCTCGGCCATGGTCGCGTCGGGATTGCGCCACGACACGAGGAAGACCGTATGGCCCTGCTCCACCGCGTGACGCACGAGCGAACTCTCGGGCTGCAGGTCGAGGATGTAGAACTTGTTGATGCAGGGCGGCACCAGCAGCAGCGGCCGCGCGTAGACCTTGTCGGTCAGCGGCTTGTACTGGAGCAGCTGGAAGTATTCGTTTTCGTAGACCACCGCGCCTTCGCTGACGGCCACGTTGCGGCCGACCTCGAACGCGGTGTCGTCGGTCTGCGAGATCTTGCCGCGCGACAGATCCTCGAGCATGTTGCGAACGCCGGCGCGCAGCGATTCGCCGCCCGACTCGATCAGGCGCTGCTGCGCATCGGGGTTGGTCGCGAGGAAGTTGGCCGGCGACATCGCGTCGACCCACTGGGACACCGCAAAGCGGATGCGCTGGCGCGTCTTGCTGTCGGCCTCGACGGCATCGGCCAGTTCGGTCATCGCGCGCGCGGTCAGCAGGTAGAACGCCGCAGCATAGTGATACGGCGCGTTGTTGCGCCACGCGTCGCTCGCGAAGCGGCGATCGTTGAGGGGCGCATGGCCGTTGGTGGCGGCGCCCGCCGGGCCGCCCTGATTGCCACTCGCGCCACTCGCGCCGCTCATGCCGGCCGCGGCCGCGCTGGCCTGCGCCGTGGCGGACTCGCTCATCTCGCGCCAGAGCTGCGTAAAGTCGTGGAAGTAGCGTTGCTGGATCTGCGCCAGTTGCGTCGGGGCGATCTTTACCGGTGCCGCCGAGCCGCCGAGCGCGCCGCCGAATGCCTGCTGGAACATGCGCGCGAACGCCTCGCCGCCCGGAAAGCCCTCACCCGAGAAGGCCGCGCCGCCGGGGAATGCACCGCCAGGGAATGCAGCGCCAGGGAATGCAGCGCCAGGGAATGCGCCACCGGGGAATGCCCCGCCGGGAAACTGGCCATGGGGGAAGGTGGCACCGGGGAAGGTACCGAACGGCGCACCGAACGGCGTACCGAACGCCGCACCGGGCATGCCGCCGTTCATCTCGGGGGCCCATTGACGGGACCATTCCAGCCATGCAGCTGGATCGAATGGCCCCGGCACAGACTGAAATGGTTGGGACTTGCCTTCCTTGCCGGAAGCTGCCGCACCTTTGCCGGTCGCCATGATGTAATCGTCTCTTTACCGTCGATTCGCTTGCTTTGTCGACGGGAACGGGGTACCTGTCTCCCGGCCCGCCCCTGATCCGGCAGTGTTCAGTATTGCCGGCGCTATGCTGCGGGGTGCTGCTTGTTCCGATACATTTGAAGGCATTGTTGCCTCGCAATGGAGAGCCTGTCAATGCGGACTTCCGAAAGGCAGCTTTAACCCATGAGCCCTACCTCGCGGTAGGGTCGGCCCCTACCACAACGAGTTGAATTGACGATGTATATCGTAGCGATCGCCTGGCTGTACGTTGCCATGATGATGGCCATCTCCGAGCGAACCGTCGTGGCGGGCGTGCTGACCTTTTTCGCCTATGGCGTGGGGCCGGTCGCGCTGATCGTGTACATCATGGGGACGCCCGCGCGCAAGCGCCGGCGCAAGGCGCGCGAGGCAGCGGAAGCGGCGGCACCGGTAACGCCGCCGTCCGATTCGCACTGAGGCAACTGGGTCCGCCGATTCACACCGGGCGCGGCTCAGTCCGCAAGCCAGACGAGCGTCGCCATGCGGCCCGTCACGCCGTCACGGCGATACGAAAAGAACCGTTCGGCATCGGTCACGGTACAGGCGTCGCCGCCGTAGACGTCCGTGCATCCGGCTCTTGCCAGGCGCGTGCGGGCCAGCGCGTAGATATCGGCCCAATACTTGCCGGGCGTTTGCGCGACGGGCCTGAACGCGGCCTCGACCGTGTCGTGCTCGCCGGCTTTGGCGGCGGCGAGAAACGCCTCGCGGACCTCCGCGCCGACCTCGAAGGCCGAGGGGCCGATGGCGGGGCCGAGCCATGCCAGCCACTGCGGCGTGCCGGCCGCGCGCGCCGCCATGCGCGCGACGGTGGCCTCGATCACGCCCGCGCAGAGGCCGCGCCATCCCGCATGCGCGGCGCCCACGACGGTACCCGCGCGGTCGCATAGCAGCACCGGCAGGCAGTCGGCGGTCATGATCGCGCAGACATGGCCTGCGGTGGCGGACACGCTGGCGTCGGCGCGCGGCACCGCTGGCCCCGCATCGCGCGCGCTGGCCACGCCGGCCGCCATATCGTCTGCCGTGGCCACCGCGCAGCCGTGCACCTGCTCGAGCCATTGCGGCATCGCGGGCAGGTGCGCGGCAAGGCGGGCGCGGTTCGTGGACACGGCGGCGGGTGTGTCGCCGACGTGCGTGCCGAGATTGAGCCCGCCCGTGCCGCCGTCCGCCAGCCCGTACGGCGCCGCGCTGACGCCGCCCGCGCGCGTGGTCGAGAGCGCGCGGACGCGTGCGGGCGCGGGCCAGCCGGGGACGATCCAGTCCGCGTCGGCGACGGTGTGAGCGACGGTGTCAGCGGCGGCCATTACCGTTCCCGCCGTCCTCGCCATCCTCGTCGTCCTCATCCTCGTCCTCGTCGTCATCGCCCGCGCCGATATACAGCCCGTTGGCATCGTACTGCGACGCATCCCACTCGAAATCATCGTCGTCGTCCGCCTCGTGCCCCTCGAAGTCGAGCGCGTCGATCAGCGCCTGCAGATCCTCGGGCGGCGGCGCCTCCCACGAGATCTTGCGGCCCGTGACCGGATGCACGAGCCCCAGCTTGTACGCATGCAGCGCCTGCCGCGTGAACGGCACCGGCAGCGGCACGCGGATGGCCGGCCGCTGTCCGCGCTGCGTGGCCTTGTGGTACACGGGATCGCCGAGCAGCGGATGGCCGATCGACTCGAAGTGCACGCGAATCTGGTGCGTGCGCCCCGTCTCCAGCTGGCATTCGACGTACGACACCTTCGACCGGCCGAGCGGCACCGTGCCAAGCGTGCGGAAATGCGTGCGCGACGGCTTGCCGCTGTTCGTATGGACGATGGCCATGCGCGTGCGCTCGCGCGGATCGCGGCCGATCGGCGCGTCGATCGTGCCCGCGTCGGGCGTCTGCCCCCACACCAGCGCGATATACGTACGCTTGACCGTGCGCGCCTGCAGCTGGCGCACGAGGTCCGTCTGCGCCGTGAGCGTGCGTGCCACGACCATCAGGCCCGAGGTCTCCTTGTCGAGCCGGTGCACGATGCCCGCGCGCGGCAGCGTCGCGGCGCCCGGGTAGCGGTACAGCAGGCCGTTGAGGGCCGTGCCGCTCCAGTTGCCCGCGGCCGGATGCACGACGAGCCCGGCCGGCTTGTCGATGACCAGCAGCGTCGCATCCTCGTACACGACGTCCAGCGGCACGTCCTCCGCCGTAAAGGCGTTCGTCTCCGGAGACGCCTGCGGCTGGATATCGATGCGCTGGCCCATCTGCACGGCGGCCTTCGCGCGGCTCGGCTCGCCGTCCACGCGCACGGCGCCATCCTCGATCCATTGCTGGATGCGGCTGCGCGAGAACTCCTTGAAGTGGCGCGCGAGCAATTTGTCGAGCCGCTCGCCATGTGCGGCGCTATCGACCTCGAGTGTCAGCGGGGCCATATCGGCCTGCGCCGGCATGGCGCCGGAGGCGCTTCCTTCCGCCTCCTCGCCCGCGAAATCCTCGATGTCGTCGAGCTCCGGATCGGTCAAATCCGTGGGTGCGAGGCGTTCGCGTTCACGGGGTACCCCTGCAATGCCGTTTTTGGGCTGGGGGGTTGGGCTATAATGCTTGGCGCTATTTTTCATCCGGGATAGGTTGCCCATGCACTTGCAGAGCACAGAATTGCAGAGCACTAAGAGCACTAAGCGCGCCCATTGGCGCGCCAGAGTTGGAGCCATGTTGCTCGCAGGCGGCTGCGTGCTGCTGTCCGCGTGCGGCCTGCTTGGGGACCAGCCTGACGAAACGGCCGGCTGGTCGGCCAACAAATTATATTCGGAAGCCAAGGATGCGCTCGATGGTGGCGATTATCCGCGGGCCGTCAAGCTGTACGAAAAGCTCGAAGGACGCTATCCGTTCGGCCGATATGCGCAGCAGGCGCAGATCGACACCGCGTATGCGAACTACCGTGATGGCGAAACCGCCGCCGCGCTCGCCGCGATCGACCGCTTCATCCAGCTGCATCCGAGCCATCCGAACATCGATTACGCCTACTACCTCAAGGGGCTGATCAACTTCAACGACAACCTCGGCTGGCTGGGCCGGTTCTCGGGCCAGGATCTCAGCGAACGCGATCCGAAGGCGGCCAAGGCCGCGTTCGATGCGTTCAACACGCTCGTCACGCGCTTCCCGGACAGCAAGTACACCGAGGATGCGCGCCAGCGCATGCAGTACATCGTCAACGCCCTGGCACAGCACGAGGTGCACGCGGCGCGCTACTACTACCGTCGCGGCGCGTACCTGGCCGCGGTGAACCGCGCGCAGCAGTCGCTCAAGGAATACGATGGCGCGCCGGCCAACGAGGAAGCGCTGTACATCATGATCCGCTCGTACGACTCGCTCGGCATGAAGGATCTGCGCGACGACACGGCACGCGTGATGGAGCACAACTATCCGAACAGCGACTTCATCAAGTACGGTGAGCGCCGCAAGGACAAGTCGTGGTGGGAAGTGTTCTGACCGCCTGATGGCGTAACGCCCCGCCAACAAAAAAGCCTCGCTCGCGCGAGGCTTTTTTTGTCGTTTCCCTTAGGTGGTTTCCTTATCCGGCGCCCGCAGGTCTTCCAGAAACTTGATCACTGTCGCCTCCTCCCGCGTACGCGTGAACGGCGGCAGGCTCTGCCAGATCTGGCGCCCATAGGGCTTCTCCACGAGCCGCATATCGCAGATGGCCAGCACGCCGCGATCGGACTCCGAGCGGATCAGCCGGCCCGCGCCCTGCTTGAGCGTGATGACCGCATGCGGCAGCTGGTGCACGGCGAACGGGCTCAGCCCCTTCTTCTGCAGCACCTCCATGCGCGCGGCCAGCACGGGATCGTCGGGCGGCGCGAACGGCAGCTTGTCGATGATGACCAGCGACAGCGCCTCGCCCCGGACATCGACGCCCTCCCAGAAGCTCTGGCTGCCGACCAGCACCGCGTTGCCGAGTTCGCGGAAGCGATCGAGCAGTTCGGTGCGGCTGGCCTGGCCCTGCACGAGCAGCGGCAACTCGAGCCCCCGTTCCGCGAAGGCGTCGTACAGCATATCGGACGCCTTCTGCACCGCGCGCAGCGTGGTGCAGAGCAGGAAGGTCCGGCCGCCCGCGGCCTCGATCAGCGGCAGCGCGCGTTCCACCACGGCTTCCGTAAAATTCGGCGCCTGCGGCTGGGGCATGTCGCGCGGCACGTAGAGCAGGCCCTGCGACGCGTAGTCGAACGGGCTCGGCAACGTCAGGGAACGGTCCTTGTCGAGCCCGAGCTGGGCGGCGTAATGCGCGAAATTGCCCTTGACGGACAGCGTGGCGGACGTGAACACCCACGCGCGCGGCTGCCCTTCGCGCTGCCGCGTGAAGATCGGGGCGATCGAGAGCGGCGTGCGGTGGAGCTGGACCGATTGGGAGAAGACTTCGACCCAGCGGACGGTTTCCGGACCCAGTGCCTTGGGCGGGTCCGTGGCGGCGGGCGGGGTGGCGGACGGGGTGCGCTCGCCAGCGCCGTCCTCGGCAGCCTCGGCCCCCTCCGCCGTCGCGGTTTGCGGGGCCGGCGCGGAGACCGCATCGCGGCGCCACGCCGTCAGCCGTTGCGACAGTTCCACCGCGCGGCGATGGCATTGCTCGAGCGATTCCGCGCGCTCGGCCTGGCTTGCCAGCGCCTCCACAAAATCGTCGAGCGCCGTTTCCACGGCATCGAGCGTCTCGAAGAACGGCTCGCGCATGCGCGGATCGGATTCGATCTGCCCGACGGCCAGCCGCATGTTGTCGCGACCGAAGACGAGCCGCAGATCGCGCGTGGCGCGCTCCAGCGGCGCGCCAAGGCCAACCCAGTCCACCGCGTCACGCGCGTGCGACAGGCCTTCCGCCACGGTATCGCGCGCGATCTCGAGCAGCTGGCTCGTGGAGAGCGTATCGCCGAAGAACAGCGTCGCGGTCTCGGGCAGCTGATGCGCCTCGTCGAAGATCACGGTATTGGCGGCCGGCAGCAGCTCGGCCATGCCCGTATCGCGTAGCACCACATCCGCGAAGAACAGGTGATGGTTCACGACCACCACGTCCGCCTGCTGCGCCTCCTTGCGCGCGCGCATGACGAAGCATTCCTTGTAGTTCGGGCATTCGCTGCCGAGGCAGTTGTCGCGCGTGGACGTGACAAGCTGCCAGACCGGGGCGTTCTCGGGCACCGCGGCCAGTTCGGCCTTGTCGCCCGACGCGGTCGTCTTGGCGAACTTCGCGATATCGCGCAGCCATGCGGCATCCTGCTTCGATGCGAGCCGGCCATTGGCCTGCGCGCGTTCGAGGTGGTAGTGGCAGACGTAGTTCGCGCGCCCCTTGAGCAGCGACACCGAAATCGGCACGTTCAGCGCGTGCCGCACCGTGGGAATGTCGCGCAGGAACAGCTGGTCCTGCAGGTTCTTCGTCCCGGTGGACAGAATCACCTTGCCGCCCCACAGCATCGCGGGAACGAGGTAGGCAAAGGTCTTGCCGGTCCCCGTGCCCGCCTCGACGATCACGGTGTCGTGCTGCGAGATCGCGCCCGCGACGGCTTCGGCCATCTGCTTTTGCGAGGCGCGCGGACGGTAACCGGGAATCGCGCTCGCGAGCGTGCCCGTGTCCGCGAAGATCTTGCCCAGTTGCTCGGCCTGCGTGGCCAGCTGGGCCACGGAGGCCGCGCGCAGCTCGGAGGCAAGATCAGGGGCAACATCGACGGCGTCGACGCCGACGGTCGGGTCGCCGCCCTCTTCGGGCGGCGTGGCGGAAAGATCTGACACTATCGGGATGGGGATGGGATCGGTATCGATATCTGGGTGGCCGTGCCGGTCATGCCGGCACATCGGGTTCGAGCTGGAGTTGCAGCAGCGTGATCGCGTCCTTGAGCTTCAGGCGCCGTTTCTTGAGGCGGCGCAACTGCAGTTCGTCGTGCTGCGCATCGGCGGACAGACGGTCGATCAGGAAATCGAGGTCACGATGCTCGATCTGGAGTTCGATGATCTGCCGCGCGACCGTATTGAGGTTGTCGTCCATATACCTATCGTCCGGCGTTACCGCCGGCGCGCCTCCGTTCCCCGTTAGAAGCCAAACGGGCTCGGCGTGCTGCCCCCGTTGTTCTGCTTCTGCTTCGCGCGCTCGCGGCGCTCGTCGAGGTCCTTCTGCCGGTCGGCGGCCTGCCGCTGCTTGTCTTCGAACGCCTTGACGCTCTCCTGCCGCTGGCGTGCCTGCTCGGCGCCCTTCTGCTGGGCCTCTTTCACGCGTGCGTCGAAATCGGCCTGCTTCTGCTGGAACGCCTGGGCGTTGGCCGCGCGCGCCGGCGCATCGGCCCCGCGCTGCGCATCGCGCAGCTGCTGCTCTTCCTGCTTGCGGTCGAAGGCGGCGCGGCTCGCTGCCTCGTTGGCCGCGCGGCCCGGCTGGCCGGCTTCGAACTCGGCCCGGCGGATCGCCTGATCGCGATCGCGCGTGGCGGCCCGGTATGCGCGCTCCGCGTCGCCCACCTCGAGTTCGCGCTTGCGCAGCACGTGCAGTTCGGCGCGCTGGACGTCCGATGCCTTTTCGATGCAGCTGTTGACCAGAAACTTGTTGTAACACTCGCGCTCGGCCAATGCGAACCGGTAGTTGGTCCATGCGCGCGCATCGCCGATGGCCTTGCGCTCGCCCTCGAAGTCCCGCTTCGTGGCGGCATCGGCCGCCTGCGGCACCGACGCCTGCGCGCGCGCGGCGGACAGCGGCGCCAACGCCGCTGCAAGCAGCAGGCCTGACGCCAGCAAGGGTCGGAGCATGGGGAGCATACGGCCGGCAACGGCAGCCATTCGGGTGGTCACGATCATGGTCGCGATTCTAGCATCCGCCCCCGCTTCGCCACCTCGCCACGAACAACGATGCAAAAGCACGCCTTACGTCACTGGAACGTCGCCGCGCTTGTGGCAAAATGCCCCGCTTTCGACTGACTGTTTTCCCGATGTCCAACCTGCCTGCTTCCGTCACGCAAAAGATTGTTTCGCTGATTGCGACCGAACTGTCCGTGCAGCCCCGCCAGGTGGCTGCGGCCGTGGACCTGCTGGACGAGGGCGCGACCGTGCCCTTTATCGCGCGCTACCGAAAGGAAGTCACCGGCAATCTGGACGACACGCAGCTGCGTAACCTCGAAGAGCGCCTGCTGTATCTGCGCGACATGGAAGACCGCCGCGCGACGATCCTGGCCTCCATCGAGGAACAGGGCAAGCTGACCGACGAGCTGCGCGCCGCCATCGAGGCCGCCGACACCAAGCAGACGCTCGAGGATCTGTACCTGCCCTACAAGCCGAAACGCCGCACGCGCGCGCAGATCGCCCGCGAATGCGGCCTGGAGCCGCTGGCGCAGGCGCTGCTGGCCGATCCGACGCTCGATCCGCAGGCGGAGGCCGCGAAGTTCGTCAACGGGAATCCGACCGCCGATGGCGGCGTGCCCGACGTCAAGGCCGCGCTGGACGGCGCGCGCGACATCCTGTCGGAACAGTTCGGCGAGACCGCGGAACTACTCGGCAAGCTGCGCGAGCATCTGTGGAACAACGGCGTGGTGACCTCTTCCGTGATGGAAGGCAAGGAAACCGCCGAAGAAGAAAAATTCCGCGACTACTACCAGTACAGCGAAACCATCCGCACGGTGCCCTCGCACCGCGCGCTGGCGCTGTTCCGTGGCCGCAACGCGGGCGTGCTGATGGTCAAGCTGGGCCTGGGCGAGGAACAGGACGCGATGGTGCCGCACCCGTGCGAAGGCATGATCGCGCGCCACGTCGGCATCCAGAACCTGAACCGCCCGGCCGACAAGTGGCTCGGCGACGTGTGCCGCTGGTGCTGGCGCGTCAAGGTGCAGCCGCACCTCGAGACCGAACTGCTGACGCAACTGCGCGAAACCGCCGAGGGCGAGGCCATCAAGGTGTTCGGCCGCAACCTGCATGAACTGCTGCTGGCCGCGCCCGCGGGCCCCAAGGCCGTGATGGGCGTGGACCCGGGCATCCGCACGGGCTGCAAGATCGCCGTGGTCGATGCCACGGGCAAGCTGCTGGAAACCGCGACGATCTACCCGCACGAGCCGCGCCGCGACTGGAACGGCTCGCTGGCCACGCTCGCGCGCATGGCCAAGCAGCATGGCGTGGCGCTGGTGTCCATCGGCAACGGCACGGCCAGCCGCGAGACCGACAAGCTCGTGCAGGACCTCATGCGCAATATGCCCGACCTCAAGCTGACCAAGATCGTGGTGAGCGAGGCCGGCGCTTCCGTGTACTCGGCGTCCGAGCTCGCGGCGAAGGAATTCCCGGACCTCGACGTGTCGCTGCGCGGCGCCGTGTCGATCGCGCGCCGCCTGCAGGATCCGCTGGCCGAGCTCGTGAAGATCGATCCGAAGTCCATCGGCGTGGGCCAGTACCAGCACGACGTGAACCAGCGCGAACTCGCGCGCGCGCTCGATGCGGTGGTCGAGGATTGCGTGAACGCAGTGGGCGTGGATGTGAACACCGCTTCCGCACCGCTGCTCGCGCGCGTGTCGGGCCTGAACACCGTGCTCGCGCGCAATATCGTCGAGTTCCGCGATGCCAATGGCGCGTTCTCCAACCGCGAGGCGCTCAAGAAGGTGCCGCGCCTCGGCGACAAGACGTTCGAGCAGGCGGCGGGCTTCCTGCGCGTGAACACGGGCGACAATCCGCTGGACCGTTCGTCGGTGCACCCGGAAGCCTATCCGGTGGTGCAACGGATTCTGGAACACATCAAGAAGGGCCTGTCCGACGTGATGGGCAACCGCGAGGCACTGCGCGGCCTGTCCGCGCAGCAGTTCACCGACGAGACGTTCGGCCTGCCGACCGTGCGCGACATCATCGGCGAACTCGAAAAGCCGGGCCGCGACCCGCGCCCCGAGTTCAAGACCGCGACGTTCCAGGACGGTGTCGAGGATGTCAAGGACCTGCAGCCGGGCATGGTGCTCGAAGGCGTGGTCACGAACGTGGCCGCGTTCGGCGCGTTCGTCGATATCGGAGTGCACCAGGACGGACTGGTCCATATCTCGGCGCTGTCGACGAAGTTCGTCAAGGACGCGCACGAGGTGGTCAAGGCCGGTCAGATCGTCAAGGTCAAGGTGATGGAAGTGGACGTCAAGCGGAACCGGATCGGTCTGACCATGCGGCTCGACGACGAGCCGGGGCAGGCGGCACCGCGCACCGGGGGCGGCGATCGTGGCGATCGCGGTGACCGGGGCGGTCAGCGCAGTGGCGGCGGCAGGAATTTCGGTGGCGGTGCGCGCCGCGAGCCGGAACCGGCTGGCGCGATGGCGGCGGCGTTCGCCAAGCTGAAGCGGTAATCCGGCTGGCCCCTCTCCCGCGGGCGAGGGGCGAGTCCCCTCAGATCTCTACCTTCGTCCCCAGTTCCACCACACGGTTCGCGGGAATCGAGAAGAAATCGGACGGCTTCGCGCCGTTCTGATGCATCCACGCGAACAAGCTTTCGCGCCACATCGACATGCCGGGCAGCTTCGACGGAATGACCGATTCGCGCGCGATGAAGAACGACGTCTCCATCAGCTCGAACTCCATGTTCAGCTTGCGCTGCGCAAGGTCGAGCACGCGCTGCACGTCCGGCGTTTCCTTGAAGCCGTACTCGGACTTCAGGATGAACACCCCACCCCCGAGGTCCTTGCACGTCAGCCGGTGATCGTCGTCCACGAACGGGATATCCCGCGTGACGAAGCTCAGGAACACCACGCGTTCGTGCAGTACGCGGTTGTGCTTGAGGTTGTGCAGCAGCGATACCGGCACCGACTCCGTATTGCCGGTCAGGAACACCGCGGTGCCCTCCACGCGATGCGGCGGATGCGCCAGCAGGCCCGCGATAAACGGCTCGAGCGGAATGCCGTCCTCGAGGCTGCGCGCGCGCAGCAGCTTGCGGCCGCTATGCCAGGTCATGAGCAGGAAGAACGCGGCACTGCCCATCAGCAGCGGGAACCAGCCGCCTTCCGCCACCTTGAGCAGGTTGGCGGAGAAGAACGTGAGATCGACGAGCAGGAAGCCCGCGCTCAGCAGCGTGACGAATATCGGATTCCACTTCCACACGCTGCGCATCACGAAGCCCGCGAGGAACGTCGTGATCAGCATCGTCGTGGTCACGGCGATGCCGTACGCGGCGGCGAGGTTTTCCGACTTCTTGAACGAGATGACCACCGCCACCACGAGCACCAGCAGGATCCAGTTGATCACCGGCAGGTAGATCTGGCCCATTTCCGCGGCCGAGGTGTAGCGGATGCGCATGCGCGGCACGAAGCCGAGCTGGATCGCCTGGCTCGTCAGCGAGAATGCGCCGGAGATCACGGCCTGCGAGGCAATGACCGTCGCGCAGGTGGCCAGCAGCACCATCGGCAGCAGCAGCGGGCCCGGCACCATCAGGTAGAACGGGTTGCTCGCCGCTTCCGGATGCAGCAGCAGCATGGCGCCCTGCCCGAAATAGTTGAGCATCAGCGACGGCATCACGAGGATGAACCAGCCGATGCGGATGGGCTGCGCGCCGAAGTGGCCCATGTCGATGTACAGCGCTTCCGCGCCCGTCAGCACGAGGAACACCGCGCCGAGCACGATAAACGCCTGCAGCGAGTGCTCGAGCAGGAAGTTCACGCCGTACCAGGGATTGATCGCCTTGAAGATCTCGGGCGACTGCATCACGTTGTAGATGCCGAGCAGGCCCAGCGTGACGAACCACACGATCATGATCGGGCCGAACAGCTTGCCGACGGCGGCGGTGCCGTGCCGCTGGATCAGGAACAGCGCGATGAGGATGATCAGCGTGATGGGTATCACGAAGTGCGACAGCTGCGGCGCGGCGACCTCGAGGCCCTCCACCGCCGACAGCACCGAGATGGCCGGTGTGATGACCGCATCCCCGTAGAACATGCACGCCCCGAAGATGGCCAGCATCATCAGCAGGCGCGCCTTGCGCGAGCGTGGCGCGGCGGTCCGCAGCACGAGGGCCATGAGCGCGAGCACGCCGCCCTCGCCGTTGTTGTCGGCCCGCATCACGAATACGACGTACTTGAGCGAGACCACGATGATCATGGCCCAGAACAGCATCGAGATCACGCCGAGCACGGCGTCGGGGCTGAAGGGAATGCCGTGTTCCTGGCTGAAGCACTCCTTGAGGGCGTACAGCGGGCTGGTGCCGATGTCACCGAACACCACGCCGATGGCACCGAGGACGAGCGTGCGGGTGCTCGGACTTTCGACGAAGTAATGACTGGTTGCGGATTGGGTGGTCATGGTCAGGGTGTGATGGACCGGTCAGCGCCTCCTGCCCGCCATCGCCGGGACCTGAGGTCTCGGCGGCGCATGTGCGGGTTCTCTCTCACGCAAACGGCTCCGGTCCGTCGGGCTTATCGCCTTCTTTGATGTGGATGTCTATTGCATTGCACAATTGCGCGCCATTCTAGAGGAAGTGCACCGTTACGACCACTGTCGGCACGACGTCGGGCAAGGGAGTGGCGCGGTCGACGCATCAAGCATGGTGGTCCGCGCATGGGAGGTCAAGCCCGAAGGTGGGCGGCGCCACCGATAGCGCCAGTGACTTCGCATCCCGTTGGTGGCGTTGTGCCAGCACGACAGCCAGGGCCCATCTCTCGCATTGTGACGGTACGGTTACGTTGGTGCGAATATCGGCCATGCGGGGTCAGACGCCGAGCAACCGATCGAGTACGGCGGGGCTCGCAACGAGGTCGGCCGAGGCGCCGGCCGCCACGACCTGCCCTTTCTCGAGCACGACCACGCGGTCGGCATGGTCGAGCACCGCGCGATAGTTGCGGTCCACGACCACGGCCGCGATGCCGGACGCGCGCACGGTGGCGATCACGCGCCAGATCTCGCACACGATTTTCGGGGCGAGGCCTTCGGTCGCTTCGTCGAGCACGAGGCAATCGGGATTGGTCATGAGCGCGCGGCCGATCGACAGCATCTGCTGCTCGCCGCCCGACAGTTGCTGGCCGCCGTGGGACAGCCGCTCGGCCAGGCGCGGAAACAGGTCGAGCACGCGCGCCTCGTCCCAGTCGCGGCGGCCGCCCGTGCCCGCGCGCGCGGCCATGATCAGGTTCTCGCGCACGCTCAGGTTCGGAAAGATCCCACGGCCCTCGGGCACGTAGGCGATACCGAGCCGGGCCACCTCGTGCGGCTGGCCGCGCGACAGGTCGCGCCCGGCCACACGGATCGTGCCCTCGCGCTGGCGCACGTGGCCGAGCAGCGTCCGCAGCAGGGTGCTCTTGCCCATGCCGTTTCTGCCCAGCAGCCCGACGGTCTCGCCCGCGCGGACGCGAAAGTCGATGCCGCGCAGCACGTGGCTGGACCCGTACCAGGCGTGGATGCCCGTGGCGGCGATGATGTCCGCCGGGGTTCCGTCGGATGTTGCCTCCGATGGCGGCGTGGCGCGCAGGCTCGTGTCCGTCGTCATGCCGCGTCCTCGCGGGCCGGCGCGTCGTCCATCTCGCCCGAATCCCCCATCCCGTCCATCTCCCCGAGATACGCGAGCTGAACCTCGCGATTCGCGCGGATATCGGCCGGCTCCCCCGAGGCGATCACCGCGCCGTTGACCATGACTGTGATGCGGTCGGCCACCGCGAACACGGCCTCCATATCGTGCTCCACGAGCACGATCGCATGCCCGTCGCGCAGCCCGCGCAACAGTTCGAGCATGCGCGACGACTCCTCGGCGCCCATGCCCGCGAGCGGCTCGTCCAGCAGCAGCGCCACGGGCTGCGTCGCCAGGCACATGGCCACCTCGAGCTGGCGCTTCTGCCCGTGCGCGAGCTCGCTGGCGATGCGGTCCGCATGGACGGCGAGGCCCGCGCGCTCGAGCGCCTCGTCGGCCAGCGCGCGGCTCGTTCGGCAAGCGTTCGCGGGCTCCCACAGACGCCACGCCCGTTGCGCGCGCGATTGCGCGGCCAGCCGGCAGTTCTCGCGCACCGTCAGCGGCAGGAAGATATTGTTGCGCTGGTAGCTGCGGCCTATGCCGCTGCGCGCGAGTCGCGGCTGATCCCAGCCCGTCACGTCCTCGCCCTGCAGATACAGCCGCCCCGACGATGCGGGCAGCTCGCCCGACAACATGTTGATGAGCGTCGATTTGCCGGCGCCGTTGGTGCCGATGACCGCATGGATCTCGTGCAGGCCCACGCTGAGGTCCACCTCGTTGACGGCCAGCAGGCCGCCGAACCGGCGCGTGAGCCGCTCGGCCTGCAGGATGGGCGCCACCAGCGGGTCCATCATGTGGCCTCCCGTTCCTGCTTGTTGCCGTGCTCGTTCGGCTGCGCGGCCGCACGCCGCGGTCCCCGCTGCCGCAGTACCGCCGGCACGCTCGCGAGCCCGCGCGGCAGCAGCGCCACCGCGACGATGATGAAGCCGCCCATCAGCAACTGCCAATGCCTGGTCAGCGTGCCGAACCACTCGGCCAGCAGCACGAACGAGAACGCCCCGAGCACCGCGCCGGCAAGGCTGCCGACGCCGCCCAGAATCACCATCAGCATCGCGTTGCCCGACTGATGCCACGACGCGATCTCCGGATTCACGAAGCCGAACTGGATCGCATAGAGAAATCCGGCCAGCCCCGCGAACATCCCGCCCGCCACGAACGCGCCAAGCTGGTAGCGATAGGTCGCATAGCCCGCCGCCCGCATCCGCTGCTCGTTATGCCGGATGCCGACCAGTGCATGGCCGAAGCGCGAACGCAGCAGCATCGACAGCAATGCCACCGTGACAGCCAGCGCGGCGAGCACGAACCAGTAGAACACCGCGGGATCGTTGATCGATATCGGCCGCTCGCTGAGCAGCCCGAACTCGGGACGGAAATAGATATAGGTCCCATCGCTGCCGCCCGCGATCTTCGTGTCGTGGAACACGAAGTACACCATCTGCGCGAAGGCCAGCGTCACCATGATGAAGTACACGCCGCGCGTGCGCAGCACCAGCGCGCCCACGGCGATCGCAAGCGTGGCCGAGGCCCCGAGCGCGCCGAGCAGCAGCACCCACCCGTTGCCCGCCTCGCCCTGCGGCGACAGCATGGCCGTCGCATAGGCCGCCACCGCGAAATACGCCGCGTGGCCCAGGCTCACGAGTCCCGTATAGCCGATGAGGAGCTGCAGCGAGAGCGCGAAGATCGCCATGATCATCACCTTGCTGAGCAGCTCGATATAGAAGCGGTGACTGTCCGCGGTCAGCACGAACGGCGCGGCGCCGAGCAGCGCGAAGGCGACGAGCCACCCCAGCGCGTGTAGCCATGCGCGGCGATGCGAATGCGGGGAGGTCGGGATGGACATGGCCGTCACCCCGCGCGAAACAGGCCCTGCGGCTTCCACAGCAGGATCACGGCCATCAGCAGGTAGATCAGCACGCCCGCCGCGTCCTGCCAGAACACCTTGCCGAACGTATCGACGAAGCCGAGCAGCAGCGACGCGACCAGCGCGCCCTTGACCGAGCCGATGCCGCCGATAACGACCACCACGAAGCAGACGATCAGCACCTGCCCGCCCATGCCCGGATATACGGAGGACACCGGCGCCGCGATCATGCCCGCGAGCACGGCCAGCGCCACGCCGAGCGCGAACACGAGCCGGTACAGCAGCGTGACGTTGATGCCGAGCGACTGCACCATCTCGCGGTTGGCCGCGCCCGCGCGAATCGTCATGCCGAGCCGCGTGTGCCGGAGCACGTAGTACATGCCGCCCGCGACCAGCAGGCAGACCGCCGAGATAAACAGCCGGTAGACCGGATAGGTCATGTCGTTGCCGATCGGCAGCGCGCCGTCGAGCAGCGCGGGCACGGGCACGCCATGCACGTCGTCGCCGACGAGCATGCTCCGCAGTTCCTCGAACACGAGAATCAGCCCGTACGTCATCAGCACCTGCTGCAGATGGTCGCGCTGGTACAGGTAGCTGAAAAACAGCCACTCGAGCAGATAGCCGAACACGATCGCGAGCACGATGCCGAGCGGCAGCGCCACGAACAGGCTGCCGGTGAGGCTGGCGAGCGTGAACGCGAGATAGGCGCCGAGCATGTAGAAGCTGCCATGGGCGAGGTTGATCACGCCCATGATCCCGAAGATCAGCGTCAGCCCGCTCGCCACGAGAAACAGCAGCAGGCCGTATTGCACGCTGTTCAGGCACTGAATCAGAAACGAAACGACATCCATACCGCCAGCTTCCATCGATTACAGCCGGCAGCCGCGCGCGGGATCCGCGAGCGCGCGCACCGCCACGCCGCTGACCTTGTTCTCGCGCCCGTCGACCTTGCGCAGATAGAAGTCCTGCACCGGATTGTGCGCCTTCGACAGCGTGAATGCACCGCGCGGGCTGTCCACGCGCGCGGCCTCCATCGCCTTGTAGACCTCCGCCTTGCGCGTCATGTCGCCCTTGACCGCGCCGGCGCCGGCCGCGAGCAGCTGCGCGGCATCGTAGCCCTGCACCGCATACACGTCCGGCTGCAGCTTGTACGCCTTGGCATACTCGAGCCGGAACGCCTTGTCGCGCGCGTTGGCCAGGCCATCGCCATAATGCAGCGTGGTCTCCAGCCCCTGCGCGGCGGCGCCCTGCGCCTCCAGCGTGCCGTCGGTCAGGAAGCCCGACGCGAACAGCGGAATCTTGTCCTTGAGGCCGGCCGCGGCCCAGTCCTTCACGAACTTCACCGCGCCGCCACCGGCGAAGAACACGAACACGGCATCGGGCTTGAGCGAGGCGATCTCGGTAATCTGCGCCTGGAACTCGACGTTCGGGAATGGCAGGCTCAGTTCCTTGACGACCTTGCCCCCCTTGGCCTCGAAGGCTTCCTTGAATCCCTTGACCGATTGTTCGCCGGCTGCGTACTTCCACGTGAGCGTGACCACGCGCTTGAGCCCGCGCGAGGCCACCACCTGTCCCATCGCATAGCCGGGCTGCCAGTTGGAGAACGACGAGCGGAAGATATTGGGAGCGCAGAGCGGGCCCGTCGCTTCATCGACACCCGCGTTGGGGATGATCAGCAGCGTGTTGTTTTCCCTGGCCACCTTGACGATGCCCATCTGCACGCCCGAGTGGACCGTGCCCACCACCACATCGACCTGGTCGCGCTTGACCAGCTTGGACGCGTTTTCGGGCGCCTTGGCCGGATCCGATTCGTCGTCCACCTTGAAGTATTCGACCTCCCGTCCCCCCAGCCTGCCGCCCTGCTCCTGCACATACAGGCGGAAACCGTTCTCGATGGCCGTGCCGAGCGCCGCGTAGGTCCCCGTATAAGGCAGCATGAAGCCGACCTTGACCTTGCCGGCCGGCGCCTGCGCGTGGCTGGCCACGGGGGCCCACGCCAGCGCGGCCGCAAGGGCGAGCGCCGGGAATGGCAGCGAGCGACGATGCATCGGTTTCCTCCTGTCGGTCTGGTCTTGCTCTGGGTCTCGGGCCGGGAATCAGCTGTGCGTCGTGATGAAGGCGACCGCCGCCTCGGTCAACGGCTCCGGCTGGTCGCGGTGGGGCGAATGTCCACAGCGCGCGAGTTTAAGCAGCGATGCGCGCTGGGCATATCGATGGATACCCTCGATCTGGGCCATCGTGCCGTACGCGTCGTCCTCGCCCTGCACCGCCAGCACCGGGCAGGCGATGGCCGGCAGCAGCGGGTGCAGGTCCCATTGCCGGAACGCGGGATCGAGCCAGATATCGTTCCAGCCCCAGAACGCCGAATCGACATCGGCATGATGGCGCGCCAGCCGCTCGCGCAGGTCGGTGTGCAGATACGCGTCGCGCGTGGCCGCGATGTTCCGCACCGAGCAGTCCTCGACCAGGATATGCGGCGCGAGCACGATCAGGCCGGCCACCGCGTCGGGGAAACTGGCGGCATGGATCAGCGCGATGGAACCGCCGTCGCTGTGCCCGAACAGCCAGGGCGCGCCATGGCGGCGGCCGGGGCCGATCTCCAGCGCCTCGAACAGGGCGGGCAATGCCTCGCGCGCCTGCCGGTGCATGAAATCCACGCCCCATTTCTCGTCATGCGGCCGCGGCGTGGACCGGCCATAACCGTAGCGCGACAGCACGAGGCCGCGCAGGTCGCCCGCCTCGCACAGCTGGCGCGGATAGTCGCGCCACATGCTGATCGATCCGAGCCCCTCGTGCAGAAAAACCACGAGCGGACGGTCCGTGCGGTCCGCGCGCAGCCATGCGACCTCGATATCGATCTGCCGATCGTCGAACGGAATCCGGACAGCCGCCGTCATCGGGCAACGCGCGCGGCCTCGCGCTGGCGCAGGCGGAACCGCTGGATCTTTCCCGTGGCCGTTTTCGGCAGTTCGTCCACACATTCGATCTGGCGCGGATACTTGTAGGGCGCCAGCCGCGACTTCACGAAAGCCTGCAATTCGGCCGCCATGCCGTCATGCCACGCCACGCCGGGCCGCAGCACCACGAACGCCTTCGGCTTGACCAGCTGGTCGGCGTCCGTCACGCCGATCACGGCCGCCTCGAGCACCGACGGATGCTGCGCGAGCGCGGCCTCCACCTCGAATGGCGACACATAGATACCGCCGACCTTGAGCATATCGTCGCTGCGCCCCGCATAAGTGAAATAACCGTCCTCGTCGCGCACATACTTGTCGCCGCTGCGCGTCCATGCGCCGACGAACACCTCGCGGTTGCGCTCGCGGTCGCTATCGTTATGGCACCAGTACATCAGCGCGGCCGATGGCCCCTTGATATAGAGATCGCCGATCTCGCCCGCCGCGCACGGCGCGCCCTGCTCGTCGAGCAGCTTGAGTTCGTAGCCGGGTACCGGCTTGCCCGTGGTGCCGTAGCGCACGTCGCCGGGCCGGTTGGACAGGAAAATATGGAGCATCTCCGTGGAGCCGATGCCGTCGAGGATATCGCAGCCGAAGTGCGCAAGGAACCGGTCGCCGATATCGCGCGGCAGCGCCTCGCCCGCCGACGTGCACACGCGCATCGCCACGTCGGCACGCTCAGGCAGGTCGGCGGCCGCGAGCATGCCCGCGAACAGCGTGGGCACGCCGCAGAACACGGTGGGCCGATGGGTCGTCAGGCGGCGGAACACGGCCTGCGGCGTGGGCCGTTCGGCCATCAGCACCGTGGTGGCGCCCACCGACAACGGGAACGTCAGTGCATTGCCGAGCCCGTACGCAAAGAACAGCTTGGCGGCCGAGAAGACGACGTCGTCCTCGCGCAGGCCGAGCACCTGCCGCGCGTAGAGGTCGGCCGTATGGAACAGATTGCCGTGGCTATGGACCGTGCCCTTGGGACGGCCCGTGGAACCGGACGAGTAGAGCCAGAACGCCATATCGCCGGGCGCCGTCGGCGCCACGATGGGATCCACATCGCCCCGCTGCGCCGCGATCATCGCGCCGACCGTCTGCGGCGCATGCCCGGCGTCGTCGGGGTTCGCGACGATGAGGTCCGGCGGCACCGCCTGCCCAAGCTTGCCGAATGCCGCGCGCATGCACGGCAACAGGCAGCCCGACACCACGACCGCGCGCGCGCCGCTGTGCTCGAGCATATAGACGTAGTCGTCGGCGGTCAGCAGGGTATTGACCGCGACGGGTACCACGCCGGCCAGCAGGCAACCGAGAAAGACCGTGGGGAAATCGATCGTATCGAGCACGCACAGCAGCACGCGCTCCTCGCGCCGGTAGCCCGCGCGGCGCAGCGCCGCCGCGAAGGCGCGGCAGCGCGCGTCGAGTTCCCCGAACGTGACGGCCCCCTGGTCGTCCAGGTAGGCGATCTTGCCGCCCCGGCCCGCGGCAAGGTTGCGGGACAGCAGATCGTGGGCGGCGTTGTAGCGCGGCGGCAATGCAACGAGCGGTTCGGAAACGACTGGGGGCGTCATGTCTCCACTCCTGTTGTCTTCTTGTCCCGACAGCCATGGCCGCCGACGTCGATGCATTTTATTTCACACCGAGTATTATGCAAGGAAGGGTATGCACTATATGGCAGTCTCCTACCCCACCAAATGTCTACCCACGACCCTGATGGCCGAGCCTTATAATGCGGCCAGATGTGACCGACACACCATCGACACACACCCTCACGCATGCGCCGCGATCCTCAGTCGAATCCCGATGACCGTCCCGGCCGCCCTGCTGCAGCACCAGCAGCCGCAGCCGACACCCCTGCTACGCCTGACGCCACGCCTGCGCCGCGCGACCCCTATCTGACGCAACTCGGCGAACGTATCCGATCGCTGCGCGCGGCGCGCGGCATGTCGCGCAAGGACCTCGCACGCGGCGCCGATGTTTCCGAACGCTACCTCGCCAATCTCGAGACCGGTACCGGCAACGCCTCCGTGCTGCTGCTGCGCGAGGTCGCGCGCGCGCTGGACGTGCCGCTGCCCGTGGTGCTGGCCGAGGTGGACCTGCGCGCCGATATGCCAACCGGCGGGCCAGGTGCCGACGGCTCGGCACCCTCGTCGGTCGCGCCACAACCGGCACAGATGCCGCAATCGGGACAACCCGCCCCACCTCCGAATCAACGCGCGACCGAGTTTTCCCAGCTCGTGCAATGGCTTGCCCAACTGCCCGCCCACGATCTCGCACGCGTCCGCGAGGCCGCGCGCCAGGCGCTCTCCCCCACGGCGTCGCCAGCCGCGCGCCATCGCCGGATTGCGCTGATCGGCCTGCGCGGCGCGGGCAAATCGACGCTGGGCCGCGCGCTGGCAAGCGCCGAGAACATGCCGTTCGTCGAACTCAATACGGCGATCGAGCGCGAAGCGGGCGCAAGCCTCTCCGAGATTCATTCGCTGTATGGCCAGGCGGCCTACCGGCGCTACGAGATGCGCGCGCTCGAGCGCGTGCTACGCGAGCACGAGACCATGGTGCTCGCCACGCCGGGCAGCCTCGTCTCGGAGCCCGCCACCTTCAATCTGCTGCTCTCGCACTGCTTCACGGTCTGGGTCCGCACCTCGCCCGAGGAACATATGGCGCGCGTGGTGGCGCAGGGCGACATGCGGCCCATGGAAGGCAACCGCGAAGCCATGACCGACCTGCGGCGCATTCTCCAGGCACGCTCGCCGCTTTATGCGCGCGCGGATCTGGCGATCGACACCAGCGGGCAGGACGCCGGCACGTCGTTGCGCGCGCTGCGCGAGCGGCTGCGGGAACCGCTCTGACCCCTGTTGTTCCGCGGTCAGTTCCGGGCTTGCGTCGCCTGAATCCATGCACTATATTTCATCGCAATATGCGAAGCACTATAGTGCACGAAGGAGACGCGCCCCATGTCCATGCCGGCCCTCGCCCCCCTTGTCCCACTGGTCCCCCCGGTCCCCCCGGTCCCCCTTCTCCAGGCGTCGTCGGGGGATGACCTCGTCCTGTTCGACCGCCACCCGGACCACTACCGCCACTGGCGGCTAGCGTTCGACGGCCCGGTCGCCACGCTGACCATGGACGTGGACGAGAACGGCGGCCTGCGCCCCGGCTACGCGCTCAAGCTGAACTCCTACGACCTCGGGGTCGATATCGAACTGCACGACGCACTGCAACGCATTCGCTTCGAGCATCCCGAGATCCGCAGCGTGATCATCGCCAGCGCGCGCGACCGCGTGTTCTGCTCCGGCGCGAACATCTTCATGCTCGGCAAGTCGAGCCACGCGTGGAAGGTCAACTTCTGCAAGTTCACGAACGAGACGCGCAACGGCATCGAGGACAGCAGCCGGCATTCGGGGCTCAAGTTCATTGCCGCGTGCAGCGGCACCACGGCCGGCGGCGGCTATGAACTCGCACTGGCCTGCGACGAGATCGTGCTCGTCGATGACCGCTCGTCGGCCGTCAGCCTGCCCGAGGTGCCGCTGCTCGGCGTGCTGCCCGGCACGGGTGGCCTGACGCGCATGACCGACAAGCGCCATGTGCGGCGCGATCATGCCGACATCTTCTGCCTGACGACGGAAGGCGTGCGGGGCCAGCGCGCGTGCGACTGGAAGCTCGTGGATGCAGTGGTCAAACCCGCGCGCTTCGCCGAACACGTTCAGGCGCGCGCGCATGCGCTCGCCATGCAGAGCGACCGCCCGGACGGGATTGCTACGGGTATCGCGCTCGTCCCGCTCTCGCGCACGATCCGCGCCGATGGCTATGACTACGAGACGGTATCGGTCACGCTCGACCGTGGCGCCCGCCGCGCCACGCTGACCGTCCGCGCACCCGACGCCGCCCCGCCGGCCGATCTCGACGGCATCGTCGCGGCCGGCGCGCGGTGGTGGCCGCTGAAGATGGCGCGCGAGCTCGACGATGCCATCCTGATGCTCCGCACGAATCATCTCGATATCGGCATCTGGGTCCTGCGTACCGAAGGCGATGCCGCGCATGTGCTTGCCGCCGATGCCACGCTCGACGCGCACGCCGGCCACTGGTTCGTACGCGAGACCGTCGGCATGCTGCGCCGGACGCTCGCGCGCCTCGATGTGTCTTCGCGCAGCCTGATCGCGCTGATCGAACCCGGCTCCTGCTTCGCGGGCACGTTGCTCGAGCTCGCGCTGGCGGCCGACCGCAGCTACATGCTCGACGCCACCGATGCGGCCCCCACCGATGCCGATGCGATCGGACGCCCCGCCCCGCGGCTGTCGCTGCATGCCGCCAACTTCGGGCGCTACCCGATGCCGAACGGCCTGCCGCGCCTCGTGGCCCGCTTCTACGGCGAGGCGGACCCGATCGATGCCGCCCGCGCGCGTATCGGCACGCCGATCGATGCGCGCGAGGCCGAAGCGCTCGGGCTCGTCACGATGGCGCCCGACGATATCGACTGGGACGACGAGATCCGCCTCGCGCTGGAAGAGCGCGCAAGCCTCTCGCCCGATGCGCTGACGGGCCTCGAGGCCAACCTGCGCTTTGGCCCGCGCGAGACGATGGAGACGCGCATCTTCGGCCGCCTCTCCGCATGGCAGAACTGGATCTTCAACCGGCCCAACGCGGTCGGCGAGTACGGTGCGCTCAAGGTGTTCGGCACCGGCAACAAGGCCCGCTTCGACCGGGACCGGGTATAACGGGAGACCGCACGTGAGCATCGACTACAGCCAGAAGATTCCGAACAACGTCCACCTGTCCGACGACCGCGCGCTGCAACGCGCGCTCGAACACTGGCAGCCGGCCTTCCTGGACTGGTGGCGCGACATGGGTCCCGAAGGCTCGCACACGCACGACGTCTACCTGCGCACGGCGACCTCCGTCGATCCCTCCGGCTGGGCGCACTTCGACTACGTCAGGATGCCCGACTACCGCTGGGGGATCTTCGTGCCGCCGGGCGATCCCGAGCGCCGCATTCATTTTGGCGAGCACAAGGGCGAGGCCGCGTGGCAGGAGGTACCGGGCGAGCATCGCGCCAACCTGCGCCGCATCATCGTCACGCAGGGCGATACCGAACCCGCGTCGGTCGAACAGCAGCGCCACCTCGGCCTTACCGCGCCGTCGCTCTACGACCTGCGCAACCTGTTCCAGGTGAACGTCGAGGAAGGCCGCCATCTGTGGGCGATGGTGTATCTGCTGCATCGCTATTTCGGGCGCGACGGCCGCGAGGAAGCCGAGGCACTGCTCGGGCGCCGCTCGGGCGACGAAGACAATCCGCGCATTCTCGGCGCGTTCAACGAACGCACGCCCGACTGGCTCGCGTTCTTCATGTTCACGTACTTTACCGATCGCGACGGCAAGTTCCAGTTGTGCGCGCTGGCGGAATCGGGCTTCGATCCGCTCGCGCGTACCACGCGCTTCATGCTCACCGAGGAGGCGCATCATATGTTCGTGGGCGAGTCCGGCGTATCGCGCGCGATCCAGCGCACGTGCGAGGTCATGCGCGAGCGCGATATCCACGACCCGGCCGACGTGCGCGCGGCCGGCGTCATCGACCTGCAGACCATCCAGCGCTACCTGAACTTCCACTACAGCGTGACGATCGACCTGTTCGGCGCGGACCAGTCGTCGAACGCCGCCACGTTCTACAGCGCGGGCCTCAAGGGCCGTTTCGAGGAAGGCAAGCGCGACGACGATCACGTGCTCAAGCAGGACGTCTATCGCATCCTCGATGTCCAGGACGGCCGTCTGACCGAGCGCGAGGTGCCGATGCTCAACGCGCTCAACGAGGTGCTGCGCGACGACTATATCCGCGACTCGATGGGCGGCGTGGCGCGCTGGAACAAGGTCATCGAGAAGGCCGGCATTCCGTTCCGCCTGACCGTGCCGCACAAGGCATTCAACCGGCGCATCGGCACACTGTCGAACGTTCGCGTCTCGCCCGAAGGCGCGATCGTCGGCGAGGCCGAATGGGCGGCGCGCCAGCACGAATGGCTCGCGACGGACGAGGACCGCGCATTCGTCGCATCGCTGATGGGACGTGTGACCGAACCCGGCCGCTATGCCGGCTGGATCGCGCCACCGGCCGTCGGCATCAACCGGCAACCGATGGACTTCGCCTATGTCCGCTTCAACTAGGGACACCGACATGGGCGCGTCCGACATCATCCGGCAGCATCTGATCGATCCCGAGATCTGCATTCGCTGCAACACGTGCGAGGACACGTGCCCGATCGGCGCCATCACGCACGATGCGCGCAACTATGTGGTCAGGGCCGACGTCTGCAACGGCTGCGGCGCATGCCTGTCGCCGTGCCCCACGGGCGCCATCGACAACTGGCGTACGGTGCCGCGCGGGCAGGCGTATCCGATCGATGCCCAGCTCGAATGGGACGAACTGCCCGGCGAGGTGCCCATGGAAGCGGCTGCCGGGGCCGCGACCGGCGCCCCGGACGCCGGCACGCCCGTGCAGGCCGTCGAAACCAGCCGCCACACCTCGCCCCGCGCGCCATGGTCGGCCGCGCAGCCGCACGTGAACCTGCACGGCGTCCGCGCGCCGGTCACGGCGACCGTCGCGGGCAACTACCGTCTCACCGACGCCGGCGCGTCGAGCGACATCCACCATCTGGTGCTCGACTTCGGCAACCAGTTCTTTCCGGTGCTCGAAGGCCAGGCGATCGGCATCGTCCCGCCCGGCACCGATGCCGCGGGCAAGCCGCACTACGTTCGCATGTACTCGGTGGCGAGCCCGCGCGACGGCGAGCGCCCCGGCTACAACAACCTCGCGCTGACCATCAAGCGCGTCGATCGCGATCACGACGGCCGCCCCGTGCGCGGCGTGGCCTCGAACTTCCTGTGCGATCTCGCCAAGGGCGACACCGTGCAGGTAGTGGGCCCGTTCGGCAGCACGTTCCTGATGCCGAACCATCGCGAGGCCAGCGTGATGATGATCTGCACGGGCACCGGCTCCGCGCCCATGCGCGCGATGACCGAGCGCATGCGCCGCCAGCGCGACCGGTTCGACGGCCGCCGCCTGCTGTTCTTCGGCGCGCGCAACCAGGCGGAACTGCCCTACTTCGGCCCGCTGCTGAAGCTGCCGAAGGACTTCCTCGACATCCACTTCGCGTTCTCGCGCGACCCCGCCGTGCCGCGCCGCTATGTGCAGGACGCCATCCGCCAGGCGGCCGCGCGCGTGGCCGCGCACCTCGGCGACCCGCACGGCTACGTCTATATCTGCGGCCTCAAGGGCATGGAAGACGGCGTGCTGGCCGCGTTCGCGGACGTCTGCGCCGCGCACGGACTGGACTGGGCGGCCATCGAGACCACGCTGCGGGCCGAGGGACGGCTCCATCTGGAAACCTACTGAGAATGCCCACGCTGCGTCGACTTCCCTTCTGAAACTGCCCGCCTATAATGTTTCTCAAGAAACAGGTAATCCCAGGAACAGCGGTCAGGAGCGGAGGTCAGGAGCCCCGATGCAGCCCAATCAGATTCCGGAGACAAACCCGGCCGGCGGCCCCGACCCGGGCACGACGTTGACCAAGGCGGTCATGCGCGCCGCCGCCTTTCTCGGCATCAGCCAGGCCGTGATCGCCAGCGTGCTGGGCATCAGCACGGCCTCGGTGTCGCGGATGGCCTCGGGAGGCTATATCCTCGACGCGCACCGCAAGGAATGGGAATTCGGCGTGCTGTTCGTGCGCCTGTTCCGCTCGCTCGACGCCATACTCGGCCATGACGAACAGGCCCGGCTCTGGCTGACCCACGACAATCTCGCGCTGGGCGGCAAGCCGCTCGAACTCATCCGCACCACGGAAGGTCTCGTACGTGTCGTTCACTACCTGGACGCCACCCGCGGTCGCATCTGAGCGCGAGCCCTGCGCGCTCCTGCTGTGGCGGGCCGTGGAAGCCCAGCACGTGGTGTCGACGATGCCCCTCGTCGATAGCCTCGAGGAGCAGGCCGTGCTGGAACGCGTGCTGGAAGCGGGCAAGCCCCACGTGCCTCACGACGCGCAGGCGCTCCACTATCTGATGTTCACGCCGTTCCGCTACCCCACCGGTTCCGCCGACGCGCGCCGCGCCTCCCGCTTTCGCGCGGCACAGGATGCCGGAGTGTTCTATGGCGCCGACGAGGTTCGCACCGCCTGCGCGGAGCTCGGTTACTGGCGCTGGCGCTTCCTGATGGACAGCCCCGACCTGCCGCGCATCGATGCGCGCGCGCAGACGCTGTTCAAGGTCGGCGTGAGTACGCAGGGCATCGCACTCGATGCGCCGCCATTCGTTGAGGACGCCGCGCAGTGGACGGACCCGACCGACTACTCGGCCTGCCAGGCCTTCGCGCGCAACGCGCGCGAAGCCCGTGTGGGCGGCATTGGATACCACACGGTGGGC
>NZ_JASATF010000038.1:0-56104 GCF_038440175.1 Cupriavidus sp. OTU4054 | reverse complement strand
CCCCCCCCCCCCCCCCCCCCCCCCCCCCCCCCCCCCCCCCCCCCCCCCCCCCCCCCCCCGACCCCATCACGCTCGACGCGGGCCAGACCGTGCGCGTCACGCGACCGACCGCGCGCTTCATGTTCGGCCATCCGGCACGCCTGATCGCGTACGGCTTCGGCTCCGGCCTGTCGCCGGTCAGCCCCGGCACCGTCGGCACGCTTTACGGTTGGCTGTCGTTCGTGGTGATCTCGATGTGGGTGGACCCCGCCACCGATCCCCTGACCTGGCTCTGGATCATCGTGGGGAGCTTCCTGGCCGGCCTGTGGGCGTGCCAGCGCACGGCGCGCGACATGGGCGTCTTCGACCATGGCAGCATGGTCTGGGACGAGATCGTCGCGTTCTGGATCGTGCTGCTGTTCGTCATGCCGACGGGCTTCTGGGGGCAGTTCGCCGCCTTCCTGTGGTTCCGGCTCTTCGATATCGCCAAGCCCGCGCCGATCCGCTACTACGACCGCACGCTGAAGGGTCCGGGCCTGATGGGCGCGTTCGGCGTGATGTTCGACGACGTGCTCGCCGCGTTCTACACGCTGCTCGTCTTCGCGCTGTGGCGTTCGCTCTGAACGCCTCCCCGGTACTTTATTCCCTGCCGATTTCACGACCATGTCCGTCAGTCGCCTGCTCGACCAACTTGCCGTCCAGATCGGCGTGGCGCTTTCCGAGCGCTCGCTGATGCTTGCCACCGCCGAATCCTGCACGGGCGGGCTCGTGTCGGCCGCCATTACCGACATCTCGGGCTCCTCGGGCTGGTTCGAGCGGGGCTTCGTCACCTACTCGAACGAGGCCAAGAGCACGATGATCGGGGTGCCGGCCAAGCTGATCCGCGACCATGGCGCGGTCAGCGAGGAAGTGGCGCATGCCATGGCCGAGGGTGCGCTGCTCAACAGCCGGGCGCAGGTATCGCTATCGATCACCGGCGTGGCGGGTCCCGGCGGCGGGACCGCCGAGAAGCCGGTCGGCATGGTCTGTTTCGGCTGGAGCAATCGCATTACCACGCTGACCGCGACCCAGCGCTTCCGCGGCGATCGCGGTCAGATTCGCCGGCAGGCGGCGGAGCATGCGTTGCGGGGACTGCTGGAATTGATTCGGAACGAAGCGTAAGACCAGGGGGGCAATAACGCCCCCCTTTTTTCATGATCAACCGTGACGGTAGCGGTTGATCGTGTCGCGCGTCTGCGTCGCGACCTTGCGGGCGGCCGCCGCAAAGTCCTTGTCGCGGCTTGCGTAGAGGATGGCGCGCGACGAATTGATCATCATGCCGGTGCCGTCCGCCGTGCGGCCGGCCTTTACCGTGGCTTCGATATCGCCGCCCTGCGCGCCGATGCCGGGAATCAGCAGCGGCATATCGCCGACGATCTGGCGCACGCGCGCGATTTCGGCCGGGAACGTCGCGCCGACCACGAGGCCCATCTGGCCATTGGTATTCCAGCGCTCGCGCGCGGACTCGGCCACCACCTGATACACGGGCTTGCCGTCCACCTGCAGAAACTGCACGTCGGATCCCCCCGCATTGGACGTGCGGCACAGCACGATCACGCCGCGGCCCGGATGGGCAAGGTACGGCTCCATCGAGTCGAAGCCCATGTACGGGCTCACGGTCACCGCGTCCGCCTTGTAGCGCTCGAACGCTTCGATCGCGTAATGCTCGGCCGTGGAGCCGATATCGCCGCGCTTGGCGTCGAGCACCACGGGGATCCCCGGATGCGCGTCGTGGATATATTCGATCAGCTGCTCGAGCTGGTCCTCGGCACGCTGCGAGTGAAAATACGCGATCTGCGGCTTGTACGCGCAGACGAGGTCGGCCGTGGCATCGACGATTTCACGGCAGAACGAAAAGATCGCGCCGCCCGCGCCCGTGAGAGACATCGGCAGCTTGGCGGGATCGGGGTCCAGGCCGACGCACAGCAGGGAATCGTTGCGCTGCCATGCGGCGGACAGCTGCTCGGTGAAGGTCATGGGAGACTCGATATCAGGATGACGCCAGGGTCGTTGCCGTCAATTCTACCGCCGCGTGCTATGGTTGGCGTCAAGTTGGCGTCAAGATGGCGTCGAACCCGCCGTCCCGCCCTCCTCGATAACAAGACAAGCGCAAGCTGCGGCATGCCGCCAAGCGCCCGCCCGCCCATGACTCTGGACCGCCGCGGTCTCACCCTCCTCGTCATTCTCACGCTCGCCTGGGGCATCAACTGGCCCGTCATGAAGATCGGCGTGGCCCATTTCCCGGCCCTCGGGTTCCGCCTGCTCTGCATGGCCGGCGGCGTCGTGGCGCTGGGCGTGGCATTGCGCCTGCGCGGCGAATCGCTCGCGGTGCCGCGCGCGGCCTGGGGCACCGTGGTCAAGCTCGCGATTCCAAACATGGTCGTGTGGCACCTGCTGGCCATCTGCGCGGTCAAGATGCTCTCTTCGGGCCGCGCGGCCATCCTCGGCTACACGATGCCGATCTGGGCCGTGGTCTGGGGCCTGCTGCTGTTCCGCGAGCGCATCGCGCTGTCCGCGTGGTTCGGCATCGGCTGCGCGCTCGTCGGCACGATCCTGCTGCTGTCGGGCGAGATCGCCGCGATCACCGGCAGCCCGATGGGCACGCTGCTGATGCTTTGCGCGGCCGCGGGCTGGGGCTTCGGTACGCAGTTGATGAAGCGGACGCAGATCGATGTACCGATCGGCGCGCTCACGTTCTGGATGCTGGTGGTCGCGCTGCCCTTCCTTCTGGCGGGCTCGCTGCTGCTGGAATCGGGATGGCGCATGCCCAACGCCATCGAATGGACGGCTATCGGCTACAACGCCGTGGTGGTGTTCGCCTATTGCCATCTGGTCTGGTTCGCGCTCGCGCGCAGCCTGCCGCCCGTGGTGTCCAGCCTGTCGATCATGTTCATCCCGGTGGTCGGCGTATTCTCGGGCATGCTGATGCTCGGCGAGCGCCCGCACTGGCAGGACTACGCGGCCATCGTGCTGATGTTCGCGGCCCTGTCGAGCGTGATGCTGGGGCCGTCGCTGCGCCGGCACCGCTGAGCCAAATTTCGGCCAGATTTCGCTTAACAAGCCCCCCTGCGTTGGGCTACACTCGCGGCCATCAGAATCCCGGGAAACCCATTTCCCGACTAGGTAGCGATCGAGTATCGAATCAGCGTCGAGACAGCGTCGACACGGCGTCATCAGTTACAAGGAATCACGGATGATCAACCTGTTCGTCCTCCAGAAAGGACGGCTTGCCCAGGAGCAGGTCGACGAACGCAACGAGCTGCTGCAGCACAAGCCGATCTGGATCGACGTCGTCAGCCCTGACGACGAAGAGCTCGCGTGGATCAAGGAAGCCTACGGGGTAGTGCTGCCCGAGCTCGAAGACCTTGGCGACCTTGAAGCGTCCGCCCGCTATTTCGAGGGCGAGGACGAGAATATCCACATTCGCACGGATTTCCTGCTCGACGAGGAAGGCACCTCGCGCAACGTGCGCGTGGCCTTCGTGCTCACGCGCGATGTCGTGTTCTCGATTCACGACGAAGACCTGCCCGTGTTCCGCCTCGTGCGGCTGCGCGCGCGCATGCGGCCCGGTTCGGTGCGTAATGCGAAGGACGTGCTGATGGATCTCTACGCGACCGATGCCGAGTATTCGGCGGACTCGATCGAGGAGATCTATGAACGGCTCGAGGAAGCGAGCCGCCGCGTGCTTGCGGAGAACGTGACCGATGCCGCCGCGGCCGACGTGCTCGAGATGATCGCGCGCGAGGAAGACTTGAACGGCCGCATTCGCCGCAACGTCATGGATACGCGCCGCGCGGTGTCCTTCCTGATGCGCAGCCAGATGTTATCGGCCGAGCAGCAGGACGAGGCGCGGCAGATCCTGCGCGATATCGACTCGATCGAGAACCACACGGCGTTCCTGTTCGACAAGATCAACTTCCTGATGGATGCGACCGTCGGTTTCATCAACATCAACCAGAACAAGATCATCAAGCTGTTCTCGGTGGTGTCGGTGGCACTGATGCCGCCCACGCTGATCGCGAGCATCTACGGCATGAACTTCAAGATCATGCCCGAGCTCGACTGGGCCGCGGGGTATCCGTGGGCGATCGGGCTCATGGCGGTTTCGGCCGCCGTGCCCCTGATCTATTTCCGTCGGAAGGGCTGGCTCGGCTAGTCAGGCAGCGTCGCGGCGCCCATACGGCGCGCGATGATGCCGGCCTTGACGCGGAAGTTCACGCGCACATTGGCGCAATACGCCTTCTTGTCGAAGCATTTCGGCGCGGGCAATGCCGCCGCGAGGCGCGCGGCCTGCCCCACGCCGAGCTTCGACGCGCTCGTCTTGAAGTAATGCTGCGCGGCCGCCTCGGCGCCGAACACGCCCTCGCCCCACTCCACCGAATTCAGGTAGATCTCGAAAATGCGCTGCTTGTCGAGCCAGAACTCGAGCATCCACGTGATGGCGAGCTCCTGGCCCTTCCGCAGGTAGTTCTGCTCGGACGAGAGAAACAGGTTCTTCGCGAGCTGCTGCGTGATCGTGGAACCGCCACGCACGATATGGCCGCGCTGCTTGTTGCGCTCCCACGCATCGAGCATCGCGTCCAGTTCGTAGCCGGGGTGATTGACGAAGTCCGCGTCCTCGCTCGCGATGACCGCGCGCTTGAGATTGCGCGAGATATCGTCGTAGCGGACCCATTGATGGTCCAGCGAGCAGCTCCAGACATTGAAGCCACACAGGCGCCATTGCTCGGCGCGCATAAACGAGGACGACGACGGATTGATGTACTGCCAGCTCGCGATCTGCAGGAAGAAATACAGCTGCATGGCGAGCACGCCCGCCAGCAGGCATCCGCACACATACCCGAGCCAGCGCATCTCGCGTGCGCTCAGCGGGCGCGATTGACCTGCACGTCGGCTTGCGCCTCGGCCAGCAGACTCGCGCGCAGCGCCGCCAGCACGGGCGCCGTCTTCGGCCGCACGCCACGCCAGTTGTAGAACGCCTCCGCGGCCTGCTCGACGAGCATCCCCAGCCCATCGCTGGTGCGCGCGCCGCATTGCGCGGCGTAGGCAAGAAACACCGTCGGTGCCGCGCCGTACATCATGTCGTAGGCCAGCACATCGGGACCGAGCAGAAACCCGGGCACAGGCGGCACCTCGCCCTGCAGGCTGCTGGCCGACGCGTTGATCACCACATCGCAGGCCTCGTCCTCGGACAGGCCTTCCAGCGCATCGAGACCGCCGCCCCAGAGTTCGACGTTGAACTGATTGCCCGCTTCCGCGAACGCCTCGAGCATGTCGCTCGCGCGCGCGGCCGTGCGGTTGGCCACGACGATCCGGTCCGGACGGCATTCGATCAGCGGCAGCATCGCGCCCATGGCGGCGCCGCCGGCGCCCAGCAGCAGGATGCGACGGCCTTCGAGCAGCGTATCGAGCGTGTCCTGGATATCGCGCACGAGGCCGATGCCGTCGGTATTGTCGCCATGGATCAGTCCATCCTCGATCCACATCGTGTTCACCGCGCCCGCCGCCGCCGCGCGGTCGGTCAGGCGGTCCGCCATGTCGTGCGCCTCGATCTTGAACGGCGTGGTGACGTTGCAGCCGTAGCCGCCCTCGGCAAAGAACTGGCGCACCGTGTCGGCAAACCCGTCGAGCGGCGCGAGCAGGCGGTCGTACTGCACCGCTTCGCCGGTCTGGCGCGCGAAGGCGGCGTGAATGGCCGGCGAGCGGCTATGCGCCACCGGGTTGCCGATCACGACATAGCGGTCGGCCTGAGTCTGGGAGTCTGTCATCAGCGCGGCTGCAGCCGGACATCGAGTCCGCTGCGCGAAAACTTGAACGTGGAAATGACCTCGAGGATGTCCTGGCGAGCCATCATTTCCGGGGAAAATTGCCCGAACGGGGCCGCCGCGCGCACGATGGCCACGGCCTGGCGGTCGAGCGCGGGATCGCCCGAGCTCTTGGCCACGTCGATCGCCTCGACGTTGTAGCCGTCACGGTTGTAGCCCAGCTTGCCGGTGCGGTTCACGTTGATCACGAGGATCAGCTGGCCGTAGATCGGCTTGCCGTTGCGCTGCGGGAAATCGCTCGTGCCGCGCGCTTCGATCTTGCGGCGCAGGCGATCGTAATACTGTGCGTACTCCACGCCCTGCGCGCTCGTCGCCGTCAGCTGCATGCGCTTGGGACGCTTGGCGTAATGCTCGAGATTCTTGCCGATCTCGGCCTCGAGCTTGGCCATCTCGTCGGTGCTCGTGCGCTCGTCCTGGCCGCGCTGGAGCGGATCCACGCGCTGCTCGCCGGGCTTGAGGGGCTGGCTGCGCACCGACGGCGCGGGCTCGCGAGCCTGCGTCATCAGACGCTGCTGTTCCTGCTCGAGCAGTTCCACGCGGCGCTGCACCTGCCGCACGAGGTCGCCATCCTTGGACTCGGTCTGCGCGGGCAGCGGCGTGGTGGCGCGCTGCACGTCGTGATCGCCGCCGCCGTCGAGGTTGGCCTGCGCCAGCACGGTCGGGTTGCGCGGCTTGTCGGCCGACTTCGAGTTGACCAGCACCACGTCGAGCATCGGATCGGAGCGCTTGATCTCGAAGACTTCCGGCGCGGCGATGCGGACCGTCAGCAGCACCGCGTGGATCAGCACCGAGACGACGAGCGCCTTGACCAGCGTGCTGCGGGATTGCCACCATTGGCGCAGCAGGCGCTGAGGACGCTGAGGTCCCGACGGGCGGGGAGCGGCGAGGGTGGCGTTCACGGTCTGTGACGGTTGGCTGGAAGCGGTTGGCGGGCAGACTGGATTGTAAGGGAGCCAACCGCTTTTCCGAAGCGATCAGGGCGCTGGCGAAGGGGGGGTGTCGCGCGTTGCCGACGCCTCGGCACCGGGGTCGGTCTCGCCCCCGGCGGCTGCCTCGTCCTGCACTTCCGGCGCCCCCTCCACGGTCCCTTCCCTGGTCCCCTCGGCGGCCTCCTCGGCGGCCTGCTGCGCGGCGGCCTCGGCGGCGTCCTCGGCGGACTCCTCCGCGGTCTCCTCATCGGCCTCGAGGTCCTCCTCGGGCACCGCGTCGCCGGCGAACACTTCCAGCACGCGGCACGACACCTCGAGCGAAATCTCGTCGGTGGTCGCGATCTCGAGCATCACCTGCGTGCCGCGCGAAGCCTGCGCGAGCTCGGGCACGCGCGTGACCAGCGGAATCTCGGCAAAACGCACCGCGCCATCCTTGAGCACCGCGGCGAGCATGCGGTCGCGCGTCTCCTGCGCGAGCCAGCGCAGGCACCAGTAGCGTTCCATCGTCGACTGGTGGTCGGCATAGGCCGCGTAGGTGCCCTCGAAGTCGGCAACGGCCGCGAGCAGGTCGGCATCCTTCGGCTTGAACGGCGCCACGAGCTTGGCGGTCACCCCATGCTGCGCCACCGCGATGATCTGCCATTGGTTGACCAGATCGACGTAACGGCGCAGCGGCGAGGTGCTCCACGCATACTGCGCGACGCCGAGCCCCTCGTGCGGCGCGGGGTACGTCTGCATGCGCGTGCGATGCATGCCCCAGGCCTTCTGCGTGCGGTAGATGCCGGGCACGCCATGATCGGCCAGCAGCTTGCCCCACGTGCTGTTGGCCAGGATCATCAGCTCCGCCACGATCTTGTCGAGCGGCGATCCGCGCTTGCGCTGCTCGATGCGCACGCGTTCGCTGCCGTCAGCGAGCGTATCGATATAGAAGCTGTAGTCGGCGCGGTTGTGGGACTCGGGGCGCAGGCCGCTCGCGAGGCGCGCCTTCTGGCGCTCGTCGTGGAGGAAGCCCGCAAAGTGATACAGCTGCGTGAGCGCTTCGCGGAACGGGTAGTCGCCCGTCCCGTTGGCCAGCGCGGCCTCGGTCACGATGTCCTCGAGCAGGTTGTGGCGCAGGTTGGCGGCGATGGGCACGCGCTCGGCGCGCGTCTCGCTGCCGACGATCAGCGGCTGGCCGCCCTCGGCGCCCTGCATATCGACCGTGACATATAGCGACAGCGCGGGGCACGTGCGGCCCTCCTGCAGCGTGTAACGCTCGACCACCGCATCGGGCAGCATCGTGATCTTGTCGCCGGGGAAGTACACCGTCGACAGGCGCTGACGCGCGATGGCGTCGAGCGCGTCGCCACGCTGGATACCGAGTGCCGGCGCGGCGATATGCACGCCGATGCGCAGCTTGCCGTCGGGGAGCGTCGTGACCGACAGCGCATCGTCGATCTCGGTCGTGGTCACGTCGTCGATGGAGAACGCCTGCACGTCCGCCAGCGGCAGGTCGCCGGACGGCTCGGGGACGGTCACGTCGGGGAAGCCGGTGCCCTTGGGGAAGCATTCGGCGAGGAACTTCGCCTCGTGCAGCGCGCGCGGGCTCGCGATGCCGCCCACGGCGACCATCAGCCGCATCGGCGTCATGCCGAGCGCCGTGCACGCGGCGTCCATCGCCTTGTATTCGAGGCTGTTCTTGTCGGGCCGGAACAGCAGTTGCAGCACCTTGCCGCGGAACGATTCCGGCAGCGTCAGCGCCTTGAGCTGGGCCTCGTACTCGGCCTGCACGAGCGCCTGCTGCTTCTTGCGCTCGAGCGCGGCGAGCGCGGCCTTGAGCTGGTCTTCGGGCGCGCGCTGGTAGCGGCCGCGACCCTTGCGGCGGAAATAGACCGGATTGCCGTGCAGGGCCATCGCGAGCGCGGCCTGCTTCACGACGTCGGCACCGGCGCCGTAGTACTCGCCCGCGAGATCGGCGAAGCCGAACTCGTCGGCCGGCGCACATTCCCAGAGGAAATCGAGGTCGATCTCGGCCGCGAGGTCGCCGGTCTGCCGCACGAGTTCGATCGCCGACGGCTGAGCAAACTGCAACAGCACGTCGCGCGACTTGACCTTGGTCCGCTTGCCTGCGGGCAACTCGACCTGGTAGGCCTCACCCTGCTGGGCGAGCACGGTGCCGGCGCGAATTTCGCCGCCTTCTTCGAACAACAACTGCATGGATCGGTACTTTCAGAAATGCCGGGACACCGCACCGGGCGCGAGGAGGGGGGAGCGGGCAATGATACCGCACCGCCGTCGTCACACTCCCGTGACGGTGCCCCGGCCGGATTCGGGGCGATGGCTCAGGGACCGCTTACGGACGGCGCACGGGCGCCGGCCGCGACTGGAGATCGGGCAGGAAGACTTCGGTAACGAGCATGGCGCCGCCGCCGCGATGGAACACGGATCGCCGCGCGGGCAGCATCGGCGTCCGCGCCAGATCGGGCAGCACGCGGCGCATGGCCACGCGCATCGGATGATCGGGCCGCAGCCGCGCGAATTCGAACGGCGTGCGCGACACGCGCGGATCCACGAACAGCCGGCCGCCGAGCGGACGCTCGCCGAGCCCGCGCAGGAACGGCCAGTCCCGGCGCGCATGGCGCGCCATCACCACGGTATGGGCGTAGATGGCCGTCTCGTCGTCGCAGACCAGCATGACTTCGCGCGTGAGCACGGGCGCGGGCGCCGGCAGGCCGAGCGCCTGCCATTCGTCGGCATAGGGCATGGCCAGCCGCTGCGCGAGGCGCGTCACGCGGAACCGCGACGACGCCGAGACCAGCCGCGCGGTCAGCGACCCGGCGTCGCCGGTCACCCAGCGCCGCAGGTTCGGGGAAATGGTCGCATCGTAGGGCAGATGGGCCTGCCACGCGCCGCCGCCGCGGCGCGCGTGCCGTTGGAGCGGCCCCGTCATGCTGCGGGCCGATAGCCGCAGAAGGCCAGCACATCGTCGACGTAGTCGGCGAATTCGCTGATGCCATGGTCGCTACCCTCGATGATGCGGACCTGCGCGCCCGGATACGCGGCCACCATCTCGCGATAGTCGAGCACTTCGTCGCCGGTCGCGGCAAGCAGGTAGTAGCGCGCGGGATCGGTAATCGCATCGACGCGCAGGTCGAGCAGCTCCTGCAGATGATGCGGCTCCACGCGGACCGAACCGCCGCCATGCCACAAGGGCTGGTCGCCGAGGTACTTCTCGAGATCGGTCCACGGATGGATGGCCGGATTGAGCAGCACCGTGCGGCAGCCATGGCGCTCGCCGAGCCAGCGCGCATAGAAGCCGCCGAGCGACGAGCCGACGATCGCGATCTCGGTATCGCCCCCGGCGCGCGCGCCCGCGATGGCGGCCTCGGCCCGCGCGATCGCGGCGGCTGGCGATACGTCGAGCATCGGACAGGCATACGCCTTGCCGGCGCCCCATTCGCGCATGCGCTCCTGGACCAGCCGCGCCTTGAACGACTGGGGCGAGGACCGGAAGCCGTGCAGATACAGCAGCATCGTGGCTCCCTTCAGGCCAGCGCGTCGAGCAGCTTGCGATGAACGTCGCCGAAGCCGCCGTTGCTCATGACCAGCACGTGGTCGCCCGGCCGGGCGGCCGCGCGCACGGCGTCGACCAGCGCGCCGATATCCTGGAACGCCTGGGCCTTGTCGCCGAGCGGCGCGAGCGATTCGGCCAGATCCCAGCCCAGCGCGTCCTTGCCGGTCGGCGCGCCATAACCGAACACGAGGTCGGCGCCTTCGAGGCTGGCCGGCAGCTGGGCCTTCATGACGCCGAGCTTCATCGTGTTGGAGCGCGGCTCCAGCACCGCGAGGATGCGCGCCTCGCCCACCCTGCGCCGCAGGCCTTCCAGCGTGGTCTGGATCGCCGTGGGATGGTGCGCGAAATCGTCGTACACGGTCACGCCATTGGCCACGCCGCGGACTTCCATGCGGCGCTTGACGTTGGCGAAGCGCCCCAGCGACTCGATCGCGCGCGCGGGCGGCACGCCCACGTGGCGCGCGGCCGCGATGGCGGCGAGCGCGTTCATGCGGTTATGCGTGCCCTGCAGGTCCCAGATCACGGTGCCCTGCGGGGTCTCCTGCCCCTTGTCGTCGAACCAGACGTCGAAGCCGTCCTTGCCTTCCGGCACCGGCGTCGCGGCATTGCCCTCGCGCCAGTTGCCCATGCCGAACTGCTCCACCTCGCTCCAGCAGCCGCGCTCCAGCACGCGCGCGAGGCTCGGCTCGTTGCCGTTGACGACGATGCGGCCCTGCCCCGGCACCGTGCGCACGAGGTGGTGAAACTGCGTCTCGATGGCGGCCAGATCGGGGAAGATGTCGGCGTGATCGTATTCGAGGTTGTTCAGGATCGCCGTGCGCGGACGGTAGTGGACAAACTTGCTGCGCTTGTCGAAGAACGCGGTGTCGTATTCGTCGGCCTCGATCACGAAAAAGTCCGATTCGGTCAGGCGCGCGGAAATGCCGAAGTTCTGCGGCACGCCGCCCACGAGGAAGCCGGGCTCGTAGCCGGCATCCTCGAGGATCCAGCTCAGCATCGACGTGGTCGTGGTCTTGCCGTGCGTGCCGGCCACCGCGAGCACCCACTTGCCGGCAAGCACATGCTCGCCGAGCCATTGCGGGCCCGAGGTGTACGGCAGATTGCGGTCGAGGATCGCTTCCATGAGCGGATTGCCGCGCGAGACCACATTGCCGATGACGAACAGATCGGGTTCGAGCGACAGCTGGGACGGGTCGAACCCTTCGATCAGCTCGATACCCTGCGCCTCGAGCTGCGTGCTCATGGGCGGGTAGACGTTGGCATCGCAGCCGGTGACGCGATGGCCCGCCTGACGGGCGAGGACCGCGAGGCCGCCCATGAACGTGCCGCAGATGCCGAGAATGTGAATATGCATGGTGCGTCGGGGGAGAATCGGGGAAGCCCGGTGGGCGAAGAGCGGTCGATTGTACCCGCCCCCGGAAATGGTCTGAAGGCTCCGGTATCATTTCGGCATGTCCCGACGTGTCCCCACCGACCCCACCCGTCTGCGCGAGGAAATCGCGCAGGCCGCCGCGCGCATGATTGCCGAGGATGGCGCCGACTACGCCGCGGCCAAGCGCAAGGCCGCGCGCCAGCTCCTCGGCGACGTCCGCGTCGCGGGCGAATGGCTGCCCGACAACGAGACCATCGAGGCCGAGGTGCGGGCCTACCAGGCGCTGTTCCACGGCGAGAGCCAGCCGCGCATCCTCGCGCTGCTGCGCCGGGTCGCCGTGCTCGCGATGGAAGATCTGGCCGCGTTCCGCCCCTATCTGGTCGGCGCGGTGCTCAATGGCACCGCGACCGAGCACTCCGATATCTATCTGCAATGCTTCTGCGATAGTCCCAAGGATGTCGCGCTTCACCTGCTCAATGCGGGGCTCGACTTCGACACGAGCGAGTCCCGGCACTTCGGCGGCCGGGCCGACGTGGAGACGCTGAGCTTTCTCTGGCGCGGGCAATGGCCGGCGCAGCGCGAGGCCCGCCTGCTCGCGGACGAGGTCCGTTCGACGCTCGGCGCGCCCGTTGGGCTGCATATCGCGCTCTACGATGCCGACGACGAACGCGGCGCGGTCCGTGCCGATGCGAGCGGCCGGGTGGCGCGGGCGGATCTGGCCGCGGTGCACGCGCTGATCGAGGCCGGCGATCCCGCGGATCCGGCCTGACGCCGGGCTCCATCTCTTCTATATATAGTGAGTGCCGTCCATCGGCTGCCAATATGACGACTTCTCCTTCCGCCTCGACCGCCTCCCGCCGCAGCCGCCTCTGGCTCTGGATCGTGCTGGCCGTGATCGCCGCCGCCGCCGGCGCGCTGGCCAGCCATTCGGTGTTTTCGCCGAAGCCCGCCGCCGACGGCGCCGTGGAGGCGCTCTACCAGGCAAAGTTGCCCGCGCCGACCGGCGGCGAGGTCGATCTCGGCAAGCTGCGCGGCAAGACGCTGGTCGTCAATTTCTGGGCGCCATGGTGTGGCCCTTGCGTCGAGGAAATGCCCGAGCTGACGGCGCTGCATAAGGAATATGCGGCGCGCAACGTCGAGTTTGTCGGCATCGGCATCGATTCTGCCAAGAACATCGAACAATTCCTGCAGAAGGTACCCGTCGCGTATCCGCTTGCCGTCGCCGGATTCTCCGGCACCGAACTGGCGCGCAGCCTCGGCAACGCGCAGGGTGGCCTGCCTTATACGCTCGTGATCGCACCGGACGGAGCCGTCAAATTCTCCAAACTGGGGCGTGTCCACATGGAAGAACTGCGCGCCGTGCTGCCGAAGACCTGACCGTGCGGATAGACCGAAGCGAGCCCAAAACGCGATCTCGCTGCTAATTTCGCACAACCGCCCCCGATCCGCGCCGAATGCGTATGGATCGAGGCAAAGAAGCGCCGCCGGGGGCGCAAAAACGACGAAAGTGCGCCGAAAGGCGCCTCTGCCCCAGGGGTCCGCTGTATCCCACGCTAGACAAATCCCTCTAAGCTACGGTAATCTCCGCGCAATTTCGTTGATCTGGTCGAGGTACTGTGACGCCGAACGTGTCCGCAAACCGCTCCGCTGGCCCCGCTTCCCGCTACCGCAAGGTGCTGGTCCTGCACGGGCCGAACCTCAATTTGCTGGGGACGCGCGAGCCGGAGACGTACGGACACACGACGCTCGCCGATATCGATGAAGCGCTGGCCAGGCGCGCGAGCGAAACGGGACTGGACCTGCAGACGTTCCAGTCCAATCACGAAGGCGCGCTCGTGGACCGCATCCAGGCGGCGCGCACCGAAGGCGTCGACTTCATCATCATCAACCCGGCCGCGTACACGCATACCAGCGTGGCACTGCGCGACGCGCTGGCCGGGGTGGCGATTCCGTTCGTCGAGGTCCACCTCTCGAACGTGCATCGCCGCGAGCCGTTCCGTCATCACTCCTATTTCTCCGATCAGGCGGTGGGGGTGATCTGCGGACTGGGCTGGCAGGGGTACCTGCTGGCGCTCGATTACGTGCTCGCACAGGAAGCGGCCGCGCCGAAAGGCTAGCCCGCAACGACGCATTTGACGACAAGGCGCCATGGCGACCGCCAGGCGCCTTTGTCATGGACGATTCCCCGCCGCCCTGCGCGCAACCCGCGCAATGGCGACCGGACAACCCGATTCTGGAGGACAAGAAGATGGACTTGCGCAAGCTTAAGACGCTGATCGACCTGGTGGCCGAATCCGGCATCTCGGAGCTGGAAGTGACCGAAGGCGACGGCAAGGTGCGCATCGTGAAGGCACCGCCGCAGGTCGTGGCACCGATCGCCATGCCGCAGATGCAGGCGCTGCCGGCCGCGCCGGGCGCTCCCGCCGCGGCTGCCGCCCCGGCCGCCGAAGCCGCGCCCGCCGCGCCGCAAGTGCCGGCTGGCCACGTGGTGACGTCGCCGATGGTCGGCACGTTCTACCGCGCGCCGTCCCCGGGTGCCTCGGCATTCGTCAACGTCGGCGACGCGGTCAAGGAAGGCCAGACCGTCTGCATCATCGAAGCCATGAAGCTGCTCAACGAAATCGAGTGCGACAAGGCTGGCGTCATCAAGGAAATCCTGGTCGAGAACGGCCAGGCCGTGGAATACGGCCAGCCGCTGTTCGTCATCGGCTGATGCGCACCGGGCCGGCGCCGCCGGCCGCGAGCCCCTCCCGCGCCGCCTCCGGCCACGCGCGGGCTCGCTTCTGTTCTCGCAGAGAGAGACCATGTTTGAAAAAATTCTGATCGCGAACCGCGGCGAAATCGCGCTTCGCATCCAGCGCGCCTGCCGCGAGCTGGGCATCAAGACCGTGGTGGTGTACTCGGAAGCCGACAAGGAAGCCAAGTACGTCAAGCTTGCCGACGAAGCCGTCTGTATCGGCCCGGCACCCTCGCCGCTGTCGTACCTGAACATGCCCGCCATCATCTCGGCGGCGGAAGTCACGGACGCCCAGGCCATCCACCCGGGTTACGGCTTCCTGTCCGAGAACGCGGACTTTGCCGAACGCGTCGAGAAGTCGGGCTTCGTGTTCATCGGCCCGACCTCCGAGAGCATTCGCCTGATGGGCGACAAGGTCTCGGCCAAGCAGGCCATGATCAAGTCCGGCGTGCCCTGCGTGCCGGGTTCCGACGGCGCCCTGCCCGACGATCCGAAGGAAATCCTCGCGACCGCCCGTCGCGTGGGCTACCCCGTGATCATCAAGGCGGCGGGCGGCGGCGGTGGCCGCGGCATGCGCGTGGTGCACACCGAGGCCGCGCTGATCAATGCGGTCAACATGACCCGCGAGGAAGCCGGACGCGCGTTCGGCAACCCCGAGGTGTACATGGAGAAGTTCCTCGAGAACCCGCGCCACGTCGAGATCCAGATCCTGGCCGACGAGCACCGGCAGGCCATCTGGCTGGGCGAACGCGACTGCTCGATGCAGCGCCGCCACCAGAAGGTCATCGAGGAAGCACCGGCACCGCACATCCCGCGCCGCCTGATCGAGCGCATCGGCGACCGCTGCGCCGAGGCATGCAAGAAAATCGGCTATCGTGGCGCCGGCACGTTCGAGTTCCTGTACGAGAACAACGAGTTCTATTTCATCGAAATGAACACGCGCGTGCAGGTGGAGCATCCGGTCACGGAACTGATCACCGGCATCGATATCGTGCAGGAACAGATTCGCATCGCGTTCGGCGAGAAGCTCCGTTTCCGCCAGAAGGACGTGCAGCTGCGCGGCCACGCGATCGAATGCCGTATCAACGCCGAAGACCCGTTCAAGTTCACGCCGTCGCCTGGACGCATCACCGCATGGCATATGCCGGGCGGTCCTGGTGTGCGCGTCGACTCGCACGCGTATGATGGCTACTTCGTGCCGCCCAACTACGATTCGATGATCGGCAAGATCATCACGTACGGCGCCACGCGGGAGCAGGCCATCGCCCGCATGCGCATCGCGCTGTCGGAGATGGTCGTGGACGGCATTCTGACCAACGTGCCGCTGCACCGTGACCTGATGCTGGACGCCAACTTCGTCGAAGGCGGCACCAGCATCCATTATCTGGAACACCGCCTGGCCCAGAAGGCCGTGGCCAAGGGCGAGAAGGCCTGAGGCCGTAGGCATCGCTGCAAGGGAGAGCCGTGGCTTTTCAGGAATGTGTGATCGAGGTTGCCCAGGATCAGGCCGAAGCCTGGTCCGACGCCCTGTTCGATCTGGGTGCGCTGTCGGTGTCGGTGGAAGACGCCGATGCCGACACGCCCGATGAAAAGCCGCTGTTCGGCGAACCGGGGCTGGAACCCACGCGCCTCGCGTGGGACCGCTCGCGGGTGGTCGCGCTGTTTGGCGACGACGTCGATCCCGCGCTTGCGCTGGCCGCCGCGGCCAATGCGCTCGGCGTGAGCCCCGTGCCCGCGCATGCATTGCGCGCGGTGGAGGATCAGGACTGGGTGCGCCTCACGCAATCCCAGTTCGAGCCCATTCGCGTGGGCGAGAAATTATGGGTCGTGCCGTCCTGGCATGACGCGCCCGAGCCCGATGCCGTGGTGCTGGAACTCGATCCGGGCCTGGCGTTCGGCACCGGCAGCCATCCGACCACGCGTCTCTGCATGCAGTGGCTCGAGCAGCATCTGCATCGCGGCGAGACCGTGCTCGACTACGGCTGCGGCTCCGGCATCCTTGCGATCGTCGCGAAGAAGCTCGGCGCGGGCGACACGCTTGGCATCGACATCGATCCCAACGCGGTGGAAGCGTCGCGCTACAACGCCGAACGCAACCGTGTGGAAGCGCAGTTCGCGCTTCCCGAATCCGTCTCCGACGCGACCCACGACCTCGTGGTCGCCAATATTCTTTCCAATCCGCTCAAGCTGATGGCGGCGATGCTCAGTGCGCGTGTGCGCCCGGGCGGCCGCCTCGTGCTTTCGGGCGTGCTCGAGCGGCAGGCCGACGAAGTGGCCGCCGCCTATGCGCCATGGCTGCCGATGTCGGTCTGGCGCAGCGAGGAAGGCTGGGTCTGCCTGCACGGCACCCGCCCCGTCACCCACGTCTCCACGCAACCCTGAGGCCCGCCCATGGCCGCCGCCAAGCTCGTCACGCGCTGCCCGGCTTGCCGTACCGCGTTCCGGCTCGTGGCGGACCAGTTGCGTCTGCGCCAGGGCCTGGTTCGCTGCGGCCAGTGTGAAACCGTCTTCGATGCGCGCGAGCACCTGATCGAGGTGCCCGTGGCACCCGCGCGTGCCACGCCGCCGGTGACGGCCCCCTCGGCGCCGGCCGCCGGCGCGCTGACGGTGGAAGCGGCGCTTGCGCATGCCGAGCGGCGGCAGGCCGATGCGCGCGCGCAGGAGATGCAGCGACCGTTCGACCCGGGGTACGACCCGGGCTATGAGGTCCCCGCGCTCGATTCGCCGACGATGATGATGGCCGAGTCGGAGGCGATGGCCGGCTACGACGAGCCGGATACGAAGCCGGGGGCGGACGCGAAGGCGAACACGGAATCCGCGGCCCAGACGGACTCGCAAGCCAAGTCGCAAGCCGAGCCGGACGCTGGTCCGCAAGCCGAGCCGCACGCCAGTCCGAACGCCGAACCGAACGCCGAACCGCACGCCGAACCGAGCGCCGAGTCGCACGCCGGTCCGAACGCCGGTCCGAACGCCGGTCCGAACGCCGAGTCGCACGCCGGTCCAAACGCCGAGTCGCACGCCAGTCCGAACGCCGAGTCGCACGCCGGTCCGAACGCCGGTCCGAACGCCGAACCGCACGCCGAACCAAACGCCGAGTCGCACGCCGGTCCGAACGCCGAGTCACGGGCCGAGCCGCATGCCGGGTCAAGGGCCGAGCCGGATAGCGGGTCGGAAGCCGACGCCGCGCCGCAGGCAGTGTCTCGCACCGAGTCCGCGCCCGAGGCAGAGCCGGAGCCGACCCTCCCGCCCGCGGTGGCCGAGCCCGTCTTACCGCCCTCCGCCCCCTGGCCGGCCCTCGACCATGGCGCGTTCGGCGACGTGCCGCCGCCCGTGCGGACGCCGGCCCCCGCCGCGGGCATTCCGGCCGCAGGGGCATACAGTGCCAGCCCCGCGGCGGCGAGCGATCGCTTTGCCGCACCGGTCACCCCGAGCACGAGCGATCCGTTTGCGGCACCCGTCGCCCCGAGCGCGAGCAATCCGTTCGCGGCACCCGTCGCTCGGAGCGCGAGCGATCCCTCTGCCGCACCAGTCATCCCGAGCGCGAGCGATCCCTTCGGGACACCGGTCACTCCAAGCACGAGCGATCCCTTCGCGGCCCCCGTCATCCCGAGCGCGAGCGGATTCCTGCGCACGGAAACGGCCGAAGCGCGCGGCGATCACGCGTCGGCGCCCGAGGGCCTGCCCCCGGTGACCGCGACGGATGCCCCCGATTTCACCGGATTCGCCGCCCGCCCCTCCACCGCGCAGCACTGGATGGGCCGCCGCCACGACGCGCACGACAAGGGCCCGGACGCACGCAACGACGACGCGCAGTCGGGCACAGCCGATACCGAAGCGCTACAGGCCCATGACGGCCACGACGGACGCGACAGCGATGACAGTCGCGACGCGAACGCCCCGCGCACACCGGGTTTCGCCCCCGACTTCCTGCGCCACACGCGCGGCGCGCAGCGGCAGCGCGAACACAAGGTCACGCTGCCCGCGAACAAGCGCGTATTCGCACGCGTGGCCGTCGTCGTGCTCGCGGTGGGCGCATTGCTCGAAGCCACCTACCTCGCCCGCAGCCAGCTCGCCGGCACGTTCCCGGCGCTGCGCCCGGTCCTCGAGGCCGCCTGCGCGCCGCTGCATTGCGTGGTGCCGCCGTGGCGCGATCTCGACGCATTGCGCATCGATAGCTCGCAGCTGCAGAAGCAGGACGAAGCCACCGACGTCTATCAGCTCGCCGTCACGATGCGCAACCAGGGCCGCGCGACCACCGCGCTGCCCGCGATCGAACTCGTGATGACGGATCTGCAGGATCAGCTGCTGCTGCGCCGCGTGCTGCTGCCGGCCGAGTATCTGGAACCGGCGCAGCGCGCGTTTGCCACCAGCGGCCTCCGCGCGGGCACCGAGCTGCCGGTTCGGGTACGATTCCGGACACAGCAGGCGGCGGCCAACTACCGCGTGCTGATTTTCTACCCCTGAGATTGTTATCCACGAGCATCCGGCGGGCCCCAATGCGCGCCCGCGCGTAGGCATGCGGCAACGTCCGCTGCGGGCGCGTATCCGTCTCCGCATCCGTTTCCGTATCCCAATTCGAATTCAACATCAGACCAGGAGCAAACCATGAGCAACGTCACCCTCGGCGGCAACCCGATCGAAGTCGCAGGCAAGTTCCCGCAGGCCGGCGACAAGGCGGCCGACTTCAAACTCGTCGGCAAGGATCTCAAGGACGTCTCGCTCGCGGACTTCGCGGGCAAGCGCAAGGTGCTGAACATCGTCCCTAGCCTCGACACGCCCGTGTGCCAGGCGTCGGCACGCAAGTTCAACACGGCCGCGAGCGGCCTCGACAACACCGTGGTGCTGACCATCTCGGCGGACCTGCCGTTCGCGATGGGCCGCTTCTGCACGACCGAAGGCCTGGCCAACGTGGTGCCGCTGTCGCTGATGCGCGGCGGCGAGTTCAAGTCGCAGTACGGCGTGGACATCAAGACGGGCCCGCTCGCCGGCGTGACCGCGCGCGCGGTGGTGGTGCTCGACGAGAACAACACCGTCACGTACAGCCAGCTCGTGCCCGAGATCAAGGAAGAGCCGAACTACGACGCCGCGCTCGCCGCCCTCAAGTAATCGGCCTCGCGCCTTTTTTGCAATGTTGACCGCCCGGCCTCGCCGGGCAAATCTGGAGAAAGAATGGCCAGCCTGATTTGCGGCTCCGTCGCCTACGACACCATCATGACGTTCGACGGACGCTTCCGCGAACACATCCTGCCCGATCAGATTCACATGCTGAACGTCTCGTTCCTCGTGCCCGGCATGCGGCGCGAGTTCGGCGGTTGCGCGGGCAATATCGCCTACACGCTGAAGATGCTCGGCGGCGATCCGATCGTGATGGGTACCGTCGGTCAGGATGCCGGTCCGTATCTCCAGTATCTGCGCGACCTCGGCATCGGTACCGATTTCATCCTCACGCTGCCGGAGCTGTTCACCGCGCAGGCGATGATCACGACCGATCTCGACAACAACCAGATCACCGCGTTCCATCCGGGCGCGATGAGCGAGTCCCGGCAGACGAGCGTGAGCGATGCGCTCGCGGGCGGCAAGCGCCCGGCCATCGGCATCGTCGCGCCGGACAGCCGCGAGGGCATGTTGCACCACGCGCGCCAGTTCGCCGAAGCCGATATCCCGTTTATCTTCGATCTGGGCCAGGCCATGCCGCTGTTCAACGGCGAGGACCTGCGGCAGTTCATTGAACTCGCCAGCTACGTGACGGTCAATGACTACGAGGCGCAGGTGCTGCTGTCGCGCACGGCATGGACCAGCGCGGAAGTCGCCGCCAAGGTGCGCGCGTTTATCGTGACGCACGGCGAACGCGGCGCAAGCGTGTTTGCCGACGGCAAGCAGATCGCGATCCCGGCCGTTCCGGCCGAGCGCGTCGTCGATCCCACGGGCTGCGGCGACGCCTTCCGCGGTGGCCTGCTCTACGGCATCGAGAACGGTCTGGACTGGGAAACCACGGGCCGCCTCGCCTCGCTGATGGGCGCGCTCAAGATCGCGCAACAGGGTCCGCAGAACCATTGGCTGTCGCGCGAAGAGATCGGCAACCGCTTCCAGTCGGCATTCGGTTACCGCTACAGCTGAGTATCGCTTTACGGGAAATACCATGAACCACTTCACTCATCACACGACGCGCGGTGGACGTCTCGCGATGGTCGCCGCACTGGCGGCGGTCACGCTGGTGTCCGGCTGCGCGAGCTGGTCGAACTCCAACAGCGTCTATGCGACCGGTCAGGCAGGGCGCGAGCAGACGGTCCGCTACGGCGTGGTCGAAGGCGTGCGCGAGGTGCTGATCCAGGGTCCGCAGACCGGGGCTGGAACGATCGCGGGCGGCGCCATCGGCGGCGTTGCGGCAGGGAGCACGATCGGCGGTGGCGGTGGTGCGGTGGCGGCGGGCCTGCTCGGCGCGGTGCTCGGTGGCATTGCCGGCAGCGCGGCCGAGGGCAAGCTCCAGCAGCGTCGCGGGCTGGAGATCACCGTGCGGCTCGACAACGGCGAGATGCGCGCGATCACGCAGGAGGCGGACGAGGTATTCCGTCCCGGCGAGCGCGTGCGCCTGCTGTCCTCGGGTGGCACGACGCGCGTGACGCACTGAGTTTCCGCTGCCCGACAGGACGCCGTGTGCCGAAAGGCCACGGCGTTTTTTCTTTGGCGCAAGCCCAAAAGAAAAAACCCGCCGGGCAAGCGCTTCGGCGGGTCTGCAGGACTTCCGTCATGCTGACCGGATACGAGGTATCCGGTCATTGCGACGCACGAGGCGTGCGCAGGTACTTCGCTGTCGTGATCGTTCGCGCAAGGCGAAACGATTACGGACGGTTGCCCGTCGGGAACGGCCAGGCCGCAGCCGGGTTCAGCGCGGTCTTGGCGACGACAGCGGGCGCAACAGCAGGGGCAGCGGCAGGCTTCGCGGCAGGGGCAGCCTTCTTGGCGGCAGCCTTCTTCGCGGCAGGCTTCTTGGCAGCAGCCTTCTTCGCAGCCGGCTTCTTGGCGGCGGTCTTCTTGGCAGCAGCCTTCTTGGCCGGTGCAGCCTTCTTGGCGGCAACCTTCTTGGTCGCTACCTTCTTGGCGGCAACCTTCTTGACCGCGGCCTTCTTGGCGGGCGCCTTCTTGGCGGCAACCTTCTTGGTTGCGACCTTCTTCGCCGCTACCTTCTTGGTCGCGACCTTCTTCGCTGCAACCTTCTTCGCAGCTACCTTCTTGGTTGCAACCTTCTTGGCCGCTACCTTCTTGGTTGCGACTTTCTTGGCGGCAGCCTTCTTGGCCGGAGCGGCCTTCTTGGCGGCGACCTTCTTCACGGCGGCCTTCTTGGCGGCCGGCTTGGCGGCCTTCTTAGCCGCCGGTTTTTTCTTTGCAGCAGTTGCCATGGATAACTCCTTCACTAACGTGAATATCGAATGACCTAAGTTGGCGACCCGACCGACCCGAGGTACGGTACAGACTGACCCCAGTCGAGCGAGCGATTCATCGGCGCACGGCAACACGTGGAAAACGTTGGCCGCACGCTAATGAATTCGGTGGCAGGGACACCGCGATTCGCGGTGCGAAAACGGCTGCAGGGAACATCGCCGAAGACCGCATTGGCAGTCTTCGCGCGGGTTTCCCGGGCAGGCCGTGCCCTGGAAAATTCGATCGGTCCGCGTCGCGCATCTCTTGGGCGCACGGTCCGGAAAGAGGAGATATCTGTCAGCGGCTCCGCGGTGCGGGCAAGGCCTCGCGCACGGCGGATGGCAATCGTCAGGGGGTAGTTCGCCCACCCCGTTACTGGGCTACAGGACACTGCACGCGTTTTTGAAAGCCAGCTCGGCTCGTTCTGCGTCAAAGTTCTGGTGCTCCTTGGCTACCCGTTCGACTACCCGCCCTACTGTCTGCGTATTGCTACTGCCTGCGTCTCACGATCTGCTGCCTGCGTTCGTCTGCTTGTGTTCGTATGCTTGCATTCGTCCGCTTGCATCATCCGCTTGCATTCGTTCATCGCGACTTCTTGCTTCTTGCTTCGTGTCTCGATGCTCGCTGCAATGAAGTGAGACGCTTGTCAAGGCGAATCATAATTCGTTTGTTCGATGATGTTAAGAAAAAAGTGCAAAAAAACTTGCGCGTGCGAACGACTCCAACTAGATCTCGCATCGCGTCGACGCGTCGGCATCATCGAACCACCTGTTGCTCTCGACTTCCATCACTGCGTCGAAGTTCCTTTCGTCTCTCGATTTCGGTTCTCGATGGCGCGCGATTTTCACTGCCGCTTATCTCGCCGGCGCACCGCGCGACGACCGCGCGCGATACCACGCGCATCGCGCGAGACACCCTCGACATGCACTCGCTACATTGCGATGCGTCTCCCCGAGACCCGCATGAACAGTGCGTTTGCGGGAAACACAAACGCCGTTGGCCCACGTCGCGCACACGTCGCGAGCGACGCGCGGCGAGCGTGCTTCGGCGACGGTCGCGCGCCTCGGCGGGCATCGCGCGAACGCTCTGGCATCGATGCGCACGCAGCGCGCGCGCATGCGTCCGACGATCACGACGACGCATGCGCGGTCGCGCGCTCGCGCGTCGCCGATGAGTGATGCGTCAACGCAACGGTTTGTCACAACCTCATGCCAACTTCGTGCGATCGGACACCGTCGGCGCATGGGCTGGACCGCGTCGATGGACATCGGCGGTCGACGCGCGGCATGCGATGCGGGCATTTGCGAGGTCAGACTTCGATCGCTGCCGCGTCGATCGCTACCGTCGATGTCTGTCGTCCAGGCACCGACAGAGAAACCTCGCCGATGCGTCGTCTGTCTTTTCTCGGTGCAACGCGACGCGACGCTTAGAGGAATACTTCGGCTCGCGGTTTGTTGCATGACAAAAAACGGCACATCCCGCGTGCACGCTGCCTCCGCGGGACGCGCGCGCTCACGTGCTGGTGCGTACGCAAACGTTCGTTGGTGATTGCAGGGATCCGCGCGCGCCGTTAGATTGGCGTCGCCAGATAACCCAAGGAGATAGCAATGCGCACCCTGACACCCCGAGCCCTTCTGCGCGCGAGCCTGTTCACGCTCGCGCTGGCCGGCAGCGCCGCCGCGTTCGCGCAGGCGACACCGGCCGGCATGTGGAAGACCATCGACGATGCCACCGGCAAGCCGCGCGGCCTGATCGAGATCACCGAGAAGGAAGGCGTGTACAGCGGCAAGCTCGTGCGCAGCCTCGTGGAGAGCACCGACACCAAGGTGAAGGTCTGCGACAAGTGCACCGACTCGCGCAAGGACCAGCCCATCATGGGCATGACGCTGCTGACGGGCCTGCGGAAGACGGGCGACAACGAGTGGACCGGCGGCGAGATCCTCGACCCCGAGACCGGCAAGCTCTACAAGTGCAAGATGTCGCTCGCCGACGACGGCAAGAAGCTCAACGTGCGCGGTTTCATCGGCATCAGCCTGATCGGCCGCACCCAGACCTGGGAACGCGATCAGTAACGCGCCGGGCGCGCGTCACCGCATGCGGGCAAACCCGCATCGCGCGCGCCGCCCCATCACAGGCAATTGACAGGCTGCTTCGGTAAGATCGGATCTCCGACCATTCCACAACTACCGGAGACACCCGATGCGCCCATGCTCCTCGCGCGCCACGCTGCTGGCCGCCGCCTCGCTTTTCACCACGCTCGCCTCCGCCACGCTCTCCCCGGCGGCATCCGCCGCCGAGACGTGGCCCGGCCATGTCATCAAGTTCGTCGTACCGTTCACGGCCGGCGGCGCCAACGACCTCGTCGCGCGCGCCGCGGCGGAAGCGGTCGGCAAGCGCCTCGGCCAGCCCGTCATCATCGAGAACCGCCCCGGTGCCGGTGGCGTCGTCGGCGCCGACTATGTCGCGAAGGCCAAGCCGGACGGCTACACGTTCCTCGTCGGCGCGGTGGGCACCGTGACCAACAGCCTCATCCGCACCAAGATGCCGTACGCGCCGGACGACCTCATCCCGGTGTCGCTGATCGCGGTGAGCCCGTCGGTGATCGTGGCCACGCCCTCGCTGCCGGTGAACAACCTCAAGGAACTCATCGAGTATTCGAAGAAGCAGAAAGGGGCGAACTTCGCCACGGCCGGCAGCGGCAGCACGCCGCACTTCGTTGAAGAGATGCTCAAGGAGAAAGGCGCGGACCTCGTCGTGGTGCCTTACAAGAGCGGATCGGAGAGCATCGCCGCAGTCATCGGCGGCCAGGTCGCCGCGACGTCGGAAGCCAGTGTCGTGGTCCTGCCGCAGATCAAGGCAGGCAAGCTCAAGGCGCTCGGCGCGACGTGGGACAAGCGTATGAGCGCGGCGCCGAACATCCCGACCACCGCCGAGCAGGGCCTTGCCGATGTCCATATCGGCCACTGGGCCGGCGTCTTCGCGCCCAAGGGCACCGACCCGGCCATTCTGAAAAAACTCAACAGCGAAATGACGGCCGCGATGCAGACGCAGGAAACGCGCGATCGCCTGCTGCCGAACGGCATCGAACCGGCCGGTGGCTCGCAGGAGAGTTTCATCGCGTTCATCAAGTCCGAGCGCGAGCGTCTGGGCCGCATCGCGAAGAACGCGAACATGCAAGCCGACTAGAATCGTCTATATATAGATGTCGCCGCGGCCCGCTTCGAGCGGGCCGCTTGCATTACCAGCGGCCATCACAATTTGTTACGGCCCCGGGGCTGTCCTCGCACCTGCGCTCATGGCTGTCAATCGGACCTATGTTTGACGCACGTGGCGGACACAATCCTCGGGGCTGTGGCAGAGTGCCCGGGCTGCAATCCCCATATCTGGAGACCTCATGTCGTTCCTCATCGTGTTGGCGGCGCTCGCCTTCCTGATGTTTGCCGCCTACCGCGGCTATAGCGTGATCCTGTTTGCGCCCATCGCGGCGCTCGGCGCCGTCCTGCTGACCGAACCGGCGGCCGTGGCCCCCGTGTTCTCGGGCATCTTCATGGAGAAGATGGTCGGCTTCGTCAAACTGTACTTTCCGGTGTTCCTGCTCGGCGCGGTGTTCGGCAAGGTCGTCGAGCTCTCCGGCTTCTCCGAGTCGATCGTCGCGGCGGCCATCCGCTATATCGGACGCTCGCGCGCGAATGCGGTGATCGTGGCCGTCTGCGCGCTGCTGACGTACGGTGGCGTGTCGCTGTTCGTGGTGGTGTTCGCGGTCTATCCGTTCGCGGCCGAGCTCTACCGCCAGAGCAATATTCCCAAGCGCCTGATGCCCGGTGCGATCGCGCTGGGCGCGTTCTCGTTCACGATGGACTCGCTGCCCGGCACGCCGCAGATCCAGAACATCATTCCTACCACGTTCTTCAAGACCACGTCATGGGCCGCGCCGATCCTCGGCGTCGCCGGTTCGCTGTTCATCATCGTCGTGGGCCTGTCGTACCTCGAATGGCGCCGCCGCGCGGCAATGGCGCGTGGCGAGGGCTATGGCACGAACCTGCTCAACGAGCCGCAGCACAGCGAGGGCGGCAAGCTGCCTCCGCCGCTGCTGGCGCTGCTGCCGCTCGTGGTGGTCGGCGTGGCCAACTTCTGGCTCACGCGCATGATTCCGCTCTGGTACGGCGAGTCGAACAGCGTGTCGTTACCCGGCCTGCCGCATCCGATCGAAACCAAGATCGCGGGCGTGACGGCGATCTGGGCCGTCGAGGGCGCGCTGCTGCTGGGCATTCTCGTGGTGCTGGTCACGGCGTTCGGCGCGGTCCGCACGCGCTTCGCGGACGGCACCAAGAGCGCCGTTTCCGGGGCATTGCTGGCCTCGCTGAACACGGCCTCGGAGTACGGTTTCGGTGGCGTCATCGCGGCGTTGCCGGGCTTCCTCGTGGTCAGCGATGCGCTGCGCAGCATCCCGAATCCGCTTGTCAACGCGGCAGTGTCGGTGAGCACGCTGGCTGGTATCACGGGCTCCGCATCGGGCGGCATGAGCATCGCGCTCGCGGCGATGTCGGACGCGTTCATCCAGGGCGCGCAGGCCGCCCATATCCCGCTCGAGGTCCTGCATCGCGTGGTGTCGATGGCCAGCGGCGGCATGGACACGCTGCCCCACAACGGCGCCGTGATCACGCTGCTCGCGGTCACGGGCCTGACGCACCGCGAGTCCTACCGCGATATCTTCGCGGTGACCGTCATCAAGACGCTCGCGGTATTCTTTGTGATCTCGGTCTACTACACGACCGGGCTGGTTTGAACACAACGACGGAGGCCGGACATGAAACAAGTCGCGTTACCAGGCGGCGAACAGGTGCCGGCACTCGGCATGGGGACGTGGCATGTCGGAGATCACGCCCACACGCGCGCCGAAGAAATCGCCACGCTGCAACTTGGGCTCGATCTGGGCCTGCGGTTGATCGATACCGCCGAGATGTACGGCGAAGGCGCGTCGGAGTCGCTGGTCGGCGAGGCCATCCGCGGCCGGCGTGACGAGGCGTTTCTGGTCAGCAAGGTGTATCCGCACAACGCCAGCCTCGATGGCGCCGTGGCCGCGTGCGAGCGCAGCCTGCGCCGGCTCGGCACGGACCGTCTCGACCTGTACCTGCTGCACTGGCGCGGTGGCGTACCGCTCGAGGAAACCATCGAGGCGTTCCTGCGGCTGCAGGCGGCCGGCAAGATCCGGCATTTCGGGGTAAGCAACCTCGACCTCGCCGATATGGAAGAACTGTGGGAGGTACCGGGCGGCAACCGGGTCGCGGTGAACCAGCTGCTCTACAACCTGAGCCGGCGCGGCATCGAGTACGACCTGTTGCCGTGGCTGCGCGAGCATGGCGTGCCCGTGATGGCGTACTCGCCGATCGAGCAGGCGCGCCTGCTGCGCCAGCCCGCGCTGCGCGCGTTCGCGGACCGGTATGGGATGACGCCGGCGCAGGCCGCGCTGGCCTGGCTGCTCCAGTTCGACGACGTCGTCGCGATACCGAAGACCGCTCAGCGCGAGCGGCTGCGCGAGAACATGCGCGCGCTCGATATCGTGTTCACCCCGCAGCAGTTGACGGAGCTCGACGGGATCTTCCCACCGCCACGCGGGCCCGAGCCGCTGGCGATGCTGTAGGGCGACGCGGTCGTCCTAGCGCTGGCCTGCTTCGTAGCGCTGGCGCTCGACGTACTGCGTCAGGTAGCTACGCGCCTTCTCGCGCGTGTCGTTGGTCACGCGATCGGCGGCCTGCCGCGCGCTGGCCTTGCCATGCGACGACGACATCTGCGCCGAGAGGTAGTCCTGGAACGCGTCGTGCATCGTGGACAGCTGCGACTTGCACGCGTCGATCGCGCCCGCGGCCACGTCCTTCGACGTGCCCTTCGCGCTCAGGTTGGCCTTTGCGCGATCCTGCACGCAATCCATGTACTGGGCGCGCTGCTTCAGCCATGCCGCATCGGCGCCCGGCGCCGTGGCCGGACCTGGCGCAGCCGCCGCGGCCTCGGCGCTGGCGGCCGTCGCGCTCTCGCCCGGCGCCTTCGAGGACGAACAGGCGGCGAGCGACAGCACGGCCACGGCGCTCAGCGATGCGAGCGCGGCGGCGCGATGACGGGAAGGAAGGCGTGTGCGGATCGATTGAATCATGGGGGCGTCTCGGAGGGCGATCTCGGGGATCGTTGAAGGATGAAAAAGCGTATCAGCAGCCTGCATTGTTTCAAACCATCGCCAGATTTTTGCAAGTAATTGCAAGAAAGTATGTCTGTGCTTGTCAGAGGCGAACCCTGTCCGTGTCAGACAAGATCGCATTGGCGGATGTGCGTCGTACGCCTATGCTGTAGAGGCGGTTGCAACACACGAACCCCTCCTGGAGGAAACAATGAAACGTAGAACCTTCCTGTCCGCCGGCGGCGCCGGCCTCGTGGGCATCTCTGGCCTGTCCCTGGGCGCGCTGTCGCTCGCGGGGTGTACCACCACTGGTCCCGACGCAACGTCCGACAAGGCCGCCAAACGGCGTGAGATCGACGCAGGCGCGACGGATACGCTAAACCGGCTGTACAGCTCTGTCCGCGGCTCCCAGGAGCTTGCCAACCGCGCCCGCGGCATTCTGGTGTTCCCGAAACTGCTGTCGGCAGGTTTCGTGGTCGGCGGCGAATACGGCGACGGCGTGCTGCGCTCGGGCGGCGCCAACCGTGGCTACTATCGCGCCATCTCGGGCTCCATCGGCTGGCAGATCGGCGCCCAGTCGAAGGCATTCGTCCTGATGTTCATGACCCAGGACGCGTACCAGAAATTTGTGAACAGCAGCGGCTGGACGGCCGGCGCGGATGCCACCGTGGCACTTGCCACCATCGGCGCCAACGGGCAGCTCGACACCAACACGGCACAGCAGCCGATCGTCGGCTTCGCGCTGACCAACGCGGGCCTGATGGCTGGCCTGAGCCTCGAAGGGACGAAGATCTCGAAGCTCGACATCTGACGAAAGTCAGCGGTCGCACACTTCAGGATCCGGTGAACGGGACACTGCGGCAACGCCGCGGCGTCCCGTTTTTTTTGGCGCGTTTTTCTGGATGGTTCGCCCGAGCGGATAGAATTCGACCCTTTCTCCTTTCGCCAGAGACCGGCGCCGAATTCACATGTGGTTCAAGAATCTTCAGCTGCACCGCTTCTCCGCCCCGTGGACGCTGAGCGCGGAAGAGGTGGAAGCCTGCCTCGCCAAACACGCATTTTTCCCCGGGACCAGCCTGGAACCCCAGACGCAGGGATGGGCCGCCCCCCGCGATAACGGCCCCCTCGTGCACTGCGTCAACCAGCAGATGCTGCTGCTGTTGCGCACCGAGAAGAAGCTGCTGCCCGCCACGGTGGTCAATCAGGTCACCAAGGCCCGCGCGGCGGAGCTCGAGGAACAGCAGGGCTTCAAGCCCGGCCGCAAGCAATTGCGCGAACTCAAGGAGCAGGTCACCGACGAACTGCTGCCGCGCGCGTTCAGCATCCGACGCGACACGCGCGTGTGGATCGACCCCGTCAACGGCTGGCTCGCGATCGACGCGGCCGGCGCCGCCAAGGCCGACGAAGTGCGCGGCATGCTCTTCAAGGCCATCGATCCGCTGCCGCTGGTCGGCCTGCACGTGAACCAGTCGCCGGTGGCGGCGATGACCGAATGGCTCGCCTCGGACACCGCACCGGCGGGTTTTACGATCGACCAGGAGATCGAGCTCCAGTCGAGCGCCGAGAGCAAGGCCACCGTCCGCTACGTGCGCCATCCGCTCGACCCCGAAGATCTGCAGCGTCATATCGCCGCGGGCAAGCGCTGCACACGCCTGGCCATGACGTGGAACGACCGCGTGTCGTTCGTGATGACCGAATCGCTCGCGATCAAGCGCGTGGCGCCGCTCGACGTCATCAAGGAGCAGAACGACGCGACCGCGCGTGACGAGGACGAACGCTTCGATGCCGACTTCGCGCTGATGGCGGGCGAGCTCGCGCAGCTGCTCGGCGATATCACCGATGCGCTCGGTGGCGAGCGGCAGGTGGAGGAGCGCAAGGCGGAGGAGCGCAAGGCCGCCTGACGCGCAGCGGTCGTTATCCCACCCGTACCACGACCGCCCGCTCCCTGTCCGACGCCTGCGCCCGCGCCCAGGCGTCGGCGATATCGGTCAGCGGCATGACCTCGGCATCGGCGCGCAACGCGCCGGTGGCCACATGCCCCAGGATCTCCTCGATCATCGCTTCCAGTTCGCGTAGGGACGGACGATTGCCGGGACCATCGCCCATCAGCTGAATCGGCGCGTCGCGCAGGTGCGCGCCCGCGAGTTCGATCGGCCCTTCCATCAGTTCGCCTGTCGAGACGATGCGCACCCCCCGTTCACCGGGATCGGACGTCACCGAGAGCGCGGCGATCAGCACCTCCGAGATCGGTCCCCAGATGAAATCCACCACAACGTCGATGCCGCCCACGGCATGGCTCGCGAAGGCCTCATGCAGATGCGTCGGCGGCAGCCGCAGGTCGATGACGGCGTCCGCGCCCAGCGCTTCCAGTTCGGCCGTCCCGCGGCCGGCGACGACGACGCGCGCCGCGCCGAGCAGTCGCGCGGCCCGTACCGTCATCTGGCCCAGCGGCCCCGAGGCCCCCACCACCAGCACGGTCTCGCCGGGGGAGATCCGCGCGCGCCAGCGCAGCGGCAGCCAGGCCATCAGCGCGCGATCGACGATCGCCGCGGCCGTCACGTTGTCCACGTCGTCCGGGATCATCGCCACGCACCGCGCGGGTGCCAGCGCGGCCAGCGCACCATAGGGCGCGCGCACGCCGCTGAAGTAGACGCGCTCGCCGGTGTCGAGGTAGCCCACGCCATCGGTCCCGCAGATCGCGGGCAGCACCAGCGGGCTGCAATGATGATGGCCCCGCGCGAGCGCGAGGTCGTGCGGCTTGATCGCCGCCGCGGCCACGCGGACGAGCACTTCATCGGCACCGGCCACGGGTTCGGCGAAGGTATCGAGGCGGGGGAGATCCCCCAGACGGTGAATCACAGCGGCAAGCATCCCGGTCACTCCAAGCAGGTCGAAGTGCACGATCGTAGAAGCGGATGGGCCGCTTGTATGTGAGCAAATTCTGAAATCTTTCGGAGCGATTTAAGACATCTACGACGAGAAAACGCGCGCCATTGCCGCTGTTTTCTCACTTATGTTGCATCACAAATATATCTTTACTAGAATCGACGACATACGACTCACCACACCGCGTGCCATGTCGATCTCGATTCCCATCCCGTCTCCCGCCCAACGGAATCCGCGTTACCGTGGCCACCCCGCGCTCGCGCTGGGCTTCCGTCCGTTCTACCTGCTGGCCGCCGCGTTCGGCACGATCGCCATCGCCATGTGGGTGCTCCTCTATCTCGGCGGGTGGCAGCCGTCCGCGCAACCGTGGACCGGCACGATGCTCTGGCACGCGCACGAAATGGTGTTCGGATTCGCGGCCGCCGTGGTGGTCGGGTTCCTGTTCACCGCGGGCAGGAACTGGACGGGTCTGCAGACGCCGCAAGGGATCTGGCTCGGCACGCTGGCGGGGCTATGGACGCTCGCGCGCGTGCTGATGTGGACCGGGCCCGCGTGGCTCGCCATCGCGGTGGACGCGGCGTTCCTGCCCGCCTGCGCGCTGAGTTTCTTTATCGTGCTGCGGCGCGCGGACAATCGCCGGAACTACGGCCTGGCCATCGCGCTGGGCGTCCTGGGCGCACTCGACGCGGGGTTCCATGCCGCCATGCTCGCCGGCCGCGCCGATATCGCGCTGCGGCTCACCGAAGCGGCCACGGGACTCGTGACCGTCTTCATCACCGTTATCGGCGGCCGCGTGATACCGATGTTCACCGCCAACGCGATCGCGGACGCGAGCATTCACCGGTACGCGTGGGTCGAACGCTCGGTCGTCGTGCTGACCCTGCTTTCGATTGGCGCGCACAGCGCGCATGCGCCCGCGTGGCTGACGATGCCGCCGGCGGCCGCAGCGGCGGCGGTCCATGCGGTCCGCCTCGCGGGCTGGGCCCCGCTGCGCACACGCCGCACGCCGATCGTCGCCATGCTCCATGTCGCGTACGCCTTTCTGCCGATCGGCTTCGCGCTGATCGCCGCCGCATCGGCGGGCTGGGTGGACCGCTCCACCGCCTTGCATGCGCTGACCGCAGGCGCCATCGCCTGCGCGATCCTCGCGATGATCACGCGCACCGCGCTCGGCCATACGGGCCGCAGGCTCGCCACCGGACGTCTCGAACATGTGGCCTATGCGTGCATCGCGCTGGCCGCCCTGCTTCGCGTGGCCGTGCCCGCCGTCCTCCCCGTCTTCAAGGCCTACGCCATCGCCGGCGCCGGCGTGCTCTGGATCGCCGCGTTCGTGCTGTATCTGATCCGCTACACGCCGTGGCTGCTGCGCCCGCGCGTGGACGGCAAGGAGGGCTGAGCAGCGCTATCCGCGTTGCACGCTTTCTGCGAAAAACGACGATAATCGGCGAGCTTCTTGCAATGGAATTTCACAATGAGCGAGCCGGATTTCCAGTCGCTACGCCTGTTCATGCGCGTGGCGGAGACCCAGAGTTTCACCGCCGCCGCCGATGCCTCGGGCATCTCCGTCTCGGCGGCCAGCTATGCCGTGCGCACGCTCGAGGCGCAGCTCGGCGCGCGCCTGTTCAACCGCACCACGCGCAGCGTCAGCCTGACCGAGGCCGGCAGCGCGTTCATGGATCGCGTGGCGCCGCTGCTCGAGGAACTGCAGCTGGCCATGCACGACGTGTCGGTGGCGTCGAACGTGTCGATGGGCACGCTGCGCCTGAACATCCCATCCACCGCGAGCCGCCTGATCATCGAGCCGCTGCTGGGCCGCTTTCTGGCCGCCCACCCCAATATCAGCCTCGACGTCGCCGTCGATAACAGCCTCGTCGATATCGTCACCAAGGGCTTCGACGCGGGCATCCGTTTCGACAGCGTGCTCGGCGACGACATGGTGGCCATACCGCTGATCGCCTCGGTACCGTTCGTTGTCGTGGCATCGCCCGAGTACGTGGCCGCGCGGGGCGTGCCCCGGCATCCGCGGGACCTGCTCAAGCACGAGTGCATCAACTATCGCAGCGCGGACAGCGGCGCGCTCTACCGGTGGGAGTTCGAGGACCGGGGACAGGACAAGGGCAAGCCGCAGCGCCTCGCGGTGACCGGACGCGTGTCCTCGAACGATACGGCGCTCCTGCTGCGCGCGGCCTGCGACGGCTATGGCTTTGCCTATCTGGCGAAGGAGTCGGCGGGCGCCGCGCTTGCCGAGGGCCGGCTCGTCGAGGTGTTGCAGGGCTGGACCTCGCCCGCCGCGCTCTACCTCTACTACTACAACCGCGCCGCGATGCCGATGAAGCTGCGCGTGTTCATCGACTTCGTGCAGGCGGAGATCGGCCGGCCCGAGCTGCCGCTGCGCGCGGGAGCGGTCAAGCCGAAACGCAAGCCCCGGCCTACAGTCCGCCAGGCAGCAGCGCGCCCACAGACTCGCGCATGACACGCGCGATCAGCTGCTGACGCTCGCGCGGCATCCGCGCGAGCGTCGTCGCCACGCTGATGCCGGCCACGGGCTCTCCATCGGCGTTGGAGATGGCCATGCCCACCGCAAGCACGTTGCGCGTAGCGTGATTGCCGATGACCGACCATCCGCGCTCGCGCGTCGCCCGCACGAGAATGCGCATGCGATCGGGCGTCATGCCGTTGTACTGGCCAAGCGCATCGGCGTTGGCCGCCATGATCTCGCCGACCGTGGCATCGGGTAGCGCCGACAACAGTGCGAGCCCCGCCGCGCCAACGCCTAGCGGCTGCCGCGTGCCCACCTGAATCACCAGCACCTGCACCGGATGCGTGCCGACGTGCCGCGCCACGCATTGCGAAAGCGGCCCGTCGCGCACGATGGCGAATGCCGCATCGCCGCATGCCTGGCTGACGCGCGAGAGCACCGGGCGAATGCGCTCGGCCACGTCCGTCGATGCCTGCCGCTGCGGCATCGCGGCCAGGCGCGGGCCCGTGACGTAGCGAAAGCGCCCGCGCGGCGCCACGTAGCCCGCCTCGATCAGCGTCGCCAGCAGCCGGTAGACCGTGGGCCGTTCGAGGCCCGCCACGCGGCACAGATCCACGACACGCAGCCCTTCTCGGCCACCCGCGAGAATCGCGTCGAGCAGGGTCAGTCCGCGCCGCAACGCGCGGGTGCCCTCCTCGGGCAGGGCCTCGGCCGGGTCCGTGGTGGGGGGCAAAACGTCCGCCTGGCGGACGTTTCTGGTGGCAGTGCGAGAAGGCATGGGAAAGAATTTCCACGTCGACGATGCAGTCCGCAGTATAGAGACGGACGCGCGCGATTGGCATTCCATCCAGGAGACAACCATGACCTTCCGATCCGTCCGGACCTTACTGCTGGCCGCCGCGATATCCGGCAGCCAGCTCGTCGCGGCCCAGCCCGCTCACGCCCAGGCGCCCGCATGGCCGACCAAGCCCGTACGGCTCGTGGTCGGCTATGCCGCCGGCGGCGCCACCGACGTGCTTGCGCGGCTCGTCGCCGTCAAGCTCGGCGAGAACCTCGGCCAGCCCGTGGTCATCGACAACCGCGCGGGCGCCAACAGCAACGTGGGCGCCGAGGTGGTCGCCAAATCGCCGCCGGACGGCTACACGCTCTACGTCTACACGATCGCCAACACGATCAACGCCACGCTCTACGAGAAGCTCGGCTACGACCCGGTCAAGGACTTCGAGCTTGCGGGCATGATCGCCAAGATTCCGAACGTGCTCGTCGTGAATCCCAAGCTGCCCGTCAACACGGTGGCCGAGTACATCCGCTTTGCGAAGTCGTCGCCGAACGGCGTCACGTTCGCGTCGTCGGGCGCCGGTTCTTCCATCCATCTGTCCGGCGAGATCTTCCGCATGCGCAGCGGCAGCAACATGCTGCATGTGCCGTATCGCGGCAGCGCGCCGGCCGTGACCGATCTGCTCGGCGGCCAGGTGCAGTCGATGTTCGACAACACGCCCTCCGCCATGCCGCACATCAAGGCGGGCCGCCTGCGCGCGATCGCGATCACCAGCGCGCAACGTTCGTCGCTGCTGCCCGACGTGCCGACGGTCGCCGAGTCCGGTTTTCCGGGCTTCGATGTCCAGTCGTGGTTCGCCATCGCCGCGCCGGCCGGCACCCCGCGGCCAATCGTCGACAAGATCAACGCCGCGCTCAACAAGGCGCTGGCCACGCCCGACGTGCGGCAGCGCATGCAGGAACTCGTGGCCACGCCCGAGCCGGGCACCCCCGAGCAATGCCGCGCGTTCGCGCTCTCCGAGATCAAGCGCTGGCACGATGTCGTGCAGGAGTCGGGCGCGCGCGTCAACTAAGGAACCATTTATGCTACCGATCGATTTCTTCTGGCGCGCCGCGGATCGCTGGCCCGACAACATCGCCATCGATGCGCCGGACGGCACCGTGACCTATCGCGTGCTGGCCGGACGCGTCGCCGCGCTGGCCACGGCGTTCCAGGCACGCGACCCCGCGCCGCAGAGCCGTGTCGGCATCTGCGCGGGCAACTCCACCGCGCATCTGACCGCGCTGCTGGCCGTGCTCGCGAGCGGCAAGATCTGGGTGCCACTGAACCCCAAGAGCACGCAGTTCGAACTGCGCCGCATCGTCGATGCGACCGAGCCGTCGATCCTCGTGTTCGACGAGGACTGCGCCGCGCTGCTCGATGGCGCGCCGGGCCAGCGCGTGACGACCGCCGGGCTCGATGCGGAGATCCTCCCGCACACGGGCGCCCCGCGCCCCCTGCTGTCGCTCGATCGCGATGCCACGCAGGCCATCAAGTTCACGGGCGGCACCACGGGCGCGCCCAAGGGCGTCATGCAGCCGTATCGTGCGTGGGTGGCGAACATCGTGAACCAGATCCACGTGTGGGGTTTCGACGAAAACGATCGCTACGTCGTGGCCGCGCCCGTCACGCATGGCACGTCGACCTACGTCGTGCCGATTCTGGCGCAGGGCGGCTGCCACGTGATCATGGACGGCAGCGGCGCGGAAGCGGTCCGTACCGCGTTTCGCGAGCGTGGCGGCTCCATCGCGTTCATGCCGCCGACGCTGATCTACATGCTGATGGCATTGCCGGGCGCATCGCGCGGCGACTATCCGCGGCTGCGGCGGCTGATCTATGGTGGCGCGCCGATGCCCGCGGAGAAGCTGCGCGTCGCGCGCGAATTCTTCGGCCCCGTGATGGCCACCACTTATGGCCAGACCGAGGCACCGCAGCTGCTCACGGTAATGCGGCCCGAGGACTTCGAGGATCCCGCCAATCTCGCGTCGGTGGGCCGCACCACGTGGTTCAGCGATGTCGCGATCATGTCGCCCGAAGGCGCGCTGCTGCCCACGGGCGAGGTCGGCGAAGTCGTCGCGCGTGGCGACCTCGTCATGACGGGCTACTGGCGGCTGCCGGAACTCACCGGCAAGACGATCGTCGATGGCTGGCTGCATACGGGAGACCGCGGGCTGATCGACGAACGCGGGTATCTCTACCTCAAGGACCGCCTGCGCGACGTGGTGATCACGGGCGGCTTCAACGTCTATCCCATCGACGTGGAGAACGCGCTGGGCCAGCACCCGGCCGTGCACGAGAGCGCGGTGTTCGGCATTCCCGACGACAAGTGGGGCGAAGCCGTTCAGGCCGCCGTGCAGTTGCGCGAGGGAAGCACCGCGACCGAAGACGAACTGATCGCGTTCGTGCGCGCGCGGCTCGGACCCGTGCAAACGCCCAAGCGCATTCACTTCCATACCAGCCTGCCGCGCTCGACCGTCGGCAAGGTACTCAAGACCTCCGTGCGCGAGCTCGCGCTCGCCCGGAACGCTGCCTGAAGGAGACCCGATCCATGGCACAACACGATACCCCCGTTACCCGTCTCTGCACCCACACGCTCACGAGCCTGCATTACCGCGATGCCGATCTGGTCGAGGACCTGCTGGGCAAGAAGACCTTCACCGAAGTGATGCTGATGCAGATCCTCGGCCGCGAGCCGCGCTCGGTCGATATGCGCATCACCGACGTCGTGCTGATCGTGCTGATGGAGCATGGCCTCACGCCTAGCGCGATCGCCACGCGGCTGATCTACATGAGCGCGCCCGAGAACCTGCAGGGCGCGGTGTCCGCTGGCCTGCTCGCGGTCGGCAGTTCGTTCGTGGGGACGATGGAGAACTGTTCGCAGCTGCTCGACCGGATTCTTGCCGCCGAGGATCCCGATGCGGAGGCGCTCACCATTGCGCGTCACTACAAGGGCCTGAAGAGCCCGGTTCCCGGTTTCGGTCACCATCTGCACAAACCCGTCGATCCGCGCGCCTACAAGCTGCTCGAACTCGGGCGTGCGGAGCCGGATCTCGATGGCCGGCATATCCGCGCGCTCGAACGCCTGTCCACGGCGGTGGACGAGGTTGCGGGCCGGCCGATCACGATCAATGCCACAGGCGCGGTGGCCGCGCTGCTCGGCGAAATCGGCGTGCCCACGGCCGTGATGCGCGGCTTCGCGGTGATCTCGCGCGCGGCGGGACTCGTGGCGCATATCGTCGAGGAACAGCAGAGCCCGTCGGGCCGGTTTATCTGGGACACCGTCGAGCACGCGATTCCCTATGTGGGCGAAGGTGGCAAAGCGGGCGGCAACGCGGCTGGAAAGGAGCGTGGCGGATGACGGCGCCCACTGCATGGCCGGTGGGGCTGGGGCTGTCCGATCGCACGGTATTCGTCGCGGGCGGTGGTTCGGCCGGCCCCGGCTGGAGCATCGGCCGCGCGGCGTGCGTCACCTACGCGCGCCTGGGCGCCCGCGTCTGCGTCGCCGACCGCGATCGCGCGTCGGCCGAGGAAACCGCCGCGATCATTCGCGACGAGGGCGGCACGTCCGATACGTTCGTCGGCGATATTGCCGACGAGGCCGACGTGGTGCGTATGTTCGCCGAAGCGAAGTCGCGCTTCGGCGTCATCGACGTGCTTCACCACAATGTTGGCATCGGCAAGACCGGCGGCCCGCTCGACACGAAGCTCGAGGACTTCGACCTCGCGCAATCGGTCAACGTGCGCAGCCTGCTGCTGGCCTCGCGTCAGGTCCTCCCCGACATGGTCGAACAGGGCCGCGGCGCGATCATCGCGATCTCGTCCGTCGCGGGCATGCGCTACCTCGGATACCCGCACCTGTCGTACTGCGTGACGAAGGCCGCCGTGATCCAGTTCACGCGCATGCTGGCCCAGCAATACGCGGCCAACGGCATCCGCGCCAACACGGTGGTCCCGGGCCTGATCGACACGCCCCGCATTGCCAACACGGTCGCAAAGATGTTCTCCGAAACCAGCCTCGACGAGGCGCGCGCCGCCCGCGCCAGACAGGTCCCGCTCGGCCGTATGGGCACCGCATGGGATGTGGCCAACGCGTGCGCGTTCCTGGCCTCCGATGCCGCCGCCTACGTCACGGGCACGGAGCTGGTGGTCGATGGCGGGCTGACGGGGAAGTTTGCGTAAGCCGCAGGACGATCGTCACCGCTATCCCGCACCGTTATGGCCACGTGTAACGATCGTCCAGTCTTCGACGCTTAAACCAGGGTACGCAAAGTCCTTCGTGTTGTTCGTCACCACCGTGACCTTCCGGTCGATTGCATGGGCGGCAATCAGCTTGTCCATGGCGTCGGCCTTTCCCTTCGGTCGCGCGGCCCGTACTGGCGCGTAGGCCTTCGCGGCAGACGCGCTCCACGACAGCACCGGCGGTTTGTCCAACAGCCTGCGAAGCGCCTTGCGGGAGGCCATAGGATTCGCCGACACGCTGACCCCGTACTCCAGTTCCGCCAGCGTGACTGCCGAAACCACGACGTCTCCCTCACCACATTGCGCGAGCCGCCGTGCCACCTGCTCTGGGTGGTTCTTCATGAGGAAGATGCACATGTTCGTGTCGAGCATGTACTTCGCCATCAGAGCGGTTCCCTTTCTTCATGCCGCAGGGGTTCCCGGCCATGCTGCATGAAGTCTGCAGGGAAGGCGGCGAAGAGATCCAGCAGGTATGCCAGCCCGCCACGCAGGTCTGCGGTATCGCCCGCGCAGGGAGCGCGCGTGGTCGAATCCCCTTCTCCGGGGACTGCTGCGCCAGGGACTGCTGCGCTTGGAGCTGCTGCGCTTGGGGCTGCTGCGCTTGGGGCTGCTGCGCTAATAGGATCAGCGATGTTTGTTTGCGCCATGATTGACTCCAGACAGTCGGGGGCGACTTCCATGCCTGACCGAGGCATCGCGGGCCTATTACCGCTCTCCCTCGATCCAGCGTCACCATTCCAACACAGTCGCCATCGCTCCATCACCCCGCCAACTCCCCATTTACGTATCTCTTGATCTATCGCTACCCGCTGCGACTTTCAGACTCCTCTCATAGCCATTCGTCCGATCTACCGCGCAAACGCTCCCGCCGCCAGCTTCCGCGCGTGCTCGCGCAGGTCTTTGGGCCATTGGCGGCTCAGCGTCATGAAGCGCTCGCGGTCGGCGGCGTATAGCGCGCGGGAGGCGTCCTCGTAGCCGGGCTGGTTGCCGAGCATCACGGACATGAAGCGGTCCGCGGTTTGCTGCGCGCGGCGCCGGTCGGCTTCGGGCGAGGTGCTCGCGGCATCGACGAGCCGGCGCAAGGCGGCCGACGCTCCGCCGGGCTGGTCGCCGAGCCATTCCCAATGGCGCGGCAACAGCGTGACCTCGCGCGCCGCGACGCCAAGGGATGGCCGTCCCGCGCGCTTGCGGGCGCTGTCCGTGCCGGTGGGCTCGGGCGCCGCCAGTCGCGCGGCGATGTCCGCATCCGAGCCGCGCAGATCGAAATCGATCTGCCGGCCGGTGACATCGTCGAAGGCCAGCATCGTCGCGTCGGACCCGGCCGCCACGGCGTCCCGGATCGCGAGCGCGACGTCCAGATAGGTGCCACTGGCCAGCCGCCGGTCGCCGGCAAAGGCCGTGGCCTGTTGAGGGGATGACATCGATACCTCCACGCATTGAACGATGCGTGGATTTTATCCGGGTGAAATACGGGATGTCAATTACACCCGGGTGAAATAAAACGACGTCCGTCCACTCAGCCTGCCGACGCCGGCTGCGCGGCCTTCGCCTGCTCCGCCGCACGATGCTTCGCCTCGACCTTGCGCTGCGCGCGCTGCAGCGACTCCGGGAAATTGTCGTCGAGCAGGTCGTAGCCCACCGCGCGCAGCTCCTGCAGCTCGTGCATCAGGCTGGCATGCGTCACCGGCGATGCATCGCGATCGGCCCCGGCTGCGGCATCGGCCGCATGCGCCGAGAACGAGACCGCCGCGGCACCGGCAAACGCCACAGCCGTGGCAAGGGCACGCAACCGTGCGGAAGTGCTGAACGTGTTGTGTTGCATGATGGGCTCCTGAAGTCGCTGGGTATCGCGATCATTGCGATGCGTGACTTCAGTCTAGGAACGCCCCGCTCCCCGGCATTGACGATCCGTCTCGACGATTTGCCCGATCGTCTCAACTCGCCGGGACGCGCCCAAACAAAAACGCCCCCTGCGGGCAGGAGGCGTTTTCGTCAGCGAGGCTGGCTGGGATTGAACTCAATCCCAGGACAGCGCCCCACCCGTCTGATACTCGATCACGCGGGTTTCGAAGAAGTTGCGTTCCTTCTTCAGGTCGATCATCTCGCTCATCCACGGGAACGGGTTCTCTTCGTTCGGGAACAGCTGTTCGAGGCCGATCTGCTGGCAGCGGCGGTTGCAGATGAACCGCAGGTACGACTTGAACATCGGTGCGTTCAGGCCCAGCACGCCGCGCGGCATCGTGTCCTCGGCGTAGCGATACTCGAGGTCCACCGCTTCCTTGAACAGCTCGGTGATCTCGGCCTTGAACTCGGCGGTCCACAGATGCGGGTTCTCGAGCTTGATCTGGTTGATCAGGTCGATACCGAAATTGCAATGCAGCGACTCGTCGCGCAGGATGTACTGGTACTGCTCGGCAGCGCCCGTCATCTTGTTCTGGCGGCCCATGGCCAGGATCTGCGTGAAGCCCACGTAGAAGAACAGGCCTTCCATGATGCAGGCGAACACGATCAGCGACTTCAGCAGCTTCTGGTCGTTCTCCGGCGTGCCGGTCTTGAATGACGGATCGGTCAGCGTGTCGATGAACGGAATCAGGAACTCGTCCTTCGCGCGGATCGACGCGACTTCGTGATACGCGTTGAAGATCTCGGCTTCATTGAGGCCGAGCGACTCCACGATGTACTGGTAGGCGTGCGTGTGGATGGCCTCTTCGAAGGCCTGGCGCAGCAGGTACTGGCGGCACTCGGGCGCCGTGATCTGGCGGTACGTGCCCAGCACGATATTGTTGGCGGCCAGCGAGTCGGCCGTGACGAAGAAGCCTAAGTTGCGCTTGATGATGCGGCGCTCGTCCTCGGTCAGGCCGTTCGGATCCTTCCACAGCGCGATGTCCCGCGACATGTTGATTTCCTGCGGCATCCAGTGGTTCGCGCAGCCGGCGAGGTACTTCTCCCACGCCCACTTGTACTTGAACGGAACCAGCTGGTTGACGTCGGTGGAACCGTTGATCACGCGCTTGTCGGCAGCGTTCACGCGGCGCGAGCTCTGCGCGGCGGCGGCGTTCGGGTTGTCGCCGAGGATGCCCGGCTGCGTGGCGGCCGGGGGCAGCACACCCTGCTCGTCCGCCGTGCGGATGGCGGGTTGCAGGGCCGGCTGCGGTGCGGCCTGAGGCGTGGCTTGAGCGTCGTCTTCCCAGCTCAGCATAGTGTTTCTCCGATTGTTTGCGTCGCGCGCGTATGGCGCTCAGGGTGCATCGATGGGTGCATCGATGTGTGCACCGAGGGGTGCGCGGGGCCGGCGCGAAACCGGCCCCGCATGGCAATGCTTACTGGCAGGCCTCGCACTCGTCGAAGCCAGGGTCGCCCGGGCGCATCGTGCAGACCGCGCCGTCGGCTTCCGGCATCGCCGGCGCCGAGGCCGCTGCCTTGTCGAGTGCCGAAACACCGCCGTTGTCAGCGCCCGACGACACCGCATTCAGCGAACCGCGCGTCACGGTGGACTTTTCCACGTGCGTCGCGGCCACGGTGCGCAGGTAGTACGTGGTCTTCAGACCGCGCACCCATGCGAGCTTGTACGTGTCGTCCAGCTTCTTGCCCGAGGCGCCGGCCATGTAAATGTTCAGCGACTGCGCCTGGTCGATCCACTTCTGGCGGCGGCTGGCGGCTTCCACGAGCCACGTCGGTTCCACTTCGAACGCGGTGGCGTAGATGTCGCGCAGATCCTGCGGAATGCGGTCGATACGGGCCAGCGAACCGTCGAAGTACTTCAGGTCGGCAACCATCACCTCGTCCCACAGGCCACGGGCCTTCAGGTCGCGAACCAGGTAATCGTTGACCACCGTGAACTCGCCCGACAGGTTCGACTTCACGTACAGGTTCTGGAACGTCGGCTCGATGCAGGCGGACACGCCGATGATGTTCGAGATCGTTGCCGTCGGCGCGATCGCGATGCAGTTCGAGTTACGCATGCCGTGCTGCTTGATGCGGGCGCGCAGCGAATCCCAGTCCATCGTCGAGGACAGGTCCACGTCGAGGTAACCGCCACGCTCTTCGGCCAGCAGCTTCAGCGAGTCCTGCGGCAGGATGCCGCGATCCCACAGCGAACCCGTGTACGTGCTGTAGCGGCCGCGCTCTTCGGCCAGTTCGGTCGAAGCCTGGTACGCGTAGTAGCACACCGCTTCCATCGACGTGTCGGCGAACTTCACCGCGGCATCGCTCGCGTACGGCACGCGCTGCACGTGCAGGCAGTCCTGGAAGCCCATGATGCCCATGCCGACCGGACGATGGCGCAGGTTGGAATTGCGCGCCTTGTCCACGGCGTAGTAGTTGATGTCGATCACGTTGTCGAGCATGCGCATCGCGGTGCGGATGGTCTTCTGCAGCTTGTCGTGATCGAGCACGTACGAACCGTCGGCCTGCTGCTTCAGGTGCGCGACCAGATTGACCGAGCCCAGGTTGCAGACGGCGATTTCGCTGTCGTTCGTGTTGAGCGTGATCTCCGTGCAGAGGTTCGAGCTATGCACCACACCCACGTGCTGCTGCGGGCTGCGGATGTTGCACGGATCCTTGAACGTGATCCACGGATGGCCGGTCTCGAACAGCATGCCCAGCATCTTGCGCCACAGCTGCACGGCCGGAATCTTCTTGAACAGCTTGAGCTCGCCGCTGGCAGCCTTGGCTTCGTAGCCGAGGTAGGCGGTCTCGAAGGCCTTGCCCACCTTGTCGTGCAGGTCCGGGCAGGTGGCCGGCGAGAACAGCGTCCAATCGCCGCCCTCCATCACGCGCTTCATGAACAGGTCCGGAATCCAGTTGGCCGTGTTCATGTCGTGCGTGCGGCGACGGTCGTCACCGGTGTTCTTGCGCAGCTCGAGGAATTCCTCGATGTCCAGGTGCCACGTCTCCAGGTACGCGCACACCGCGCCCTTGCGCTTGCCGCCCTGGTTCACGGCCACGGCCGTGTCGTTGACCACCTTCAGGAACGGAACCACGCCCTGGCTCTTGCCGTTGGTGCCCTTGATGTGCGAACCCAGCGCGCGCACGTTGGTCCAGTCGTTGCCCAGACCGCCGGCGAACTTCGACAGCAGCGCATTTTCCTTCAGCGCTTCGTAGATGCCCTCGAGGTCGTCCGACACCGTGGTCAGGTAGCACGAGGACAGCTGCGAACGGCGCGTGCCCGAGTTGAACAGCGTCGGCGTGGACGACATGAAGTCGAACGACGACAGCAGCTGGTAGAACTCGATCGCGCGCGCTTCACGGTCCTTCTCTTCGAGCGCCAGGCCCATGGCCACGCGCATGAAGAAGGCCTGCGGCATCTCGATGCGCGTCTCGTCCACGTGCAGGAAGTAGCGGTCGTACAGCGTCTGCAGGCCGAGGTAGTTGAACTGGAAGTCGCGCGAGGCGTCCAGCGCCGCGCCCAGGCGGGCCAGGTCGTACGTGGCGAGCTTCTCGTCGAGCAGTTCGGCTTCGATGCCGCGCGCGATGAACTTCGGGAAGTACTCGACGTAGCGGGCGGCCATTTCGGCCTGCGTCACTTCGGCGCCGAGGATTTCCTTGCGGATCGTGTGCAGCAGGATGCGGGCGGTCACCTGGCTGTACGCCGGGTCCTTCTCGATCAGCGTACGGGCGGCCAGGATGGCCGAGTCGTAGACCTGAGTCAGCGGCACGCCGTCGTACAGGTTCTTGAGCGTTTCCTTCAGGATCGGCTCGGCGCTCACGCCTTCGCCCAGACCGCTGCAGGCGGTGTCGATCAGTTCGTGCAGCGCGACCAGGTCCAGCGGACGCACGACACCGGCATCCATCACGTTGACGGCCACGCCGCCGGCTTCCTGCACGCGGGCCACGGCCTGCGCGTTGGCTTGCGCACGTTCCTGCGAACGCTTCTCGCGATACAGCACGTACGCACGGGCCACCTCATGTTCGCCCGAACGCATCAGCGCCAGTTCCACGTGGTCCTGCACGTCCTCGATATGGAACGTGCCGCCGTTGGGACGGCTGCGCAGCAGCGCGCGCACCACGGAACCGGTCAGTTGTTCCACCAGCTCGCGCACACGCGCGGAAGCGGCACCGGTACCGCCGTTGACGGCCAGGAAGGCCTTGGTCACGGCGACGGAAATCTTGCTCGGCTCGAACGCCACGACGGCGCCATTGCGGCGGATGATCTTGTAGTCCTGGTAACCCGTTCCCGCAGCGGCGGAGGTGGACTGCGACGTGCCGGCTGCACCGACAGCGCTCGATACGCCAGTGGCGAGTTCGTTCTGGGCCGTTTGCATGAGGTAGTTCCCCTTGTATTTGGAAGTGACAAAGTCCCTAGCAAAATGCGCTTCAGAAGACACTCTCGGTTCCGGCTTTGCCGGGCGAGAACCCAACTGCACTGGCGATCATTCTGCTAGGGACTCTGGTATTGCCCCGACCCGGTCCGCTGCAGAGGCGCTGGCGGCACATTCGGCTCGCGCTCACACCTCACATTGGGGTCGGTCCCTTGAGAGGACCACTAGATATTGTGGTCGTCTCGAAAAACTGGGCTAAGTATAGTGAATCGTTGGCGGATGAACAGTCTTGACAACGGGTGAATTGGCCTCTGTTTCCCGGATGCGGCATCGCCACATTCCCGCCAGCCCCGATCCGCCAAGGGATGCGGGCTTCCGCACATACCTTCAAATTTATTTCTATGGCGAAACTACGACGATAGGCCTACCCGGAACGGGGAATTAGCGCAGGCGCCTTATGCACGATATGGCAGCACGCCGGCGGGCAGTTGCGCCAGTTTGGCCAGCCGTTCCCAATCGAAGTGCGGACCGGGGTCGGTCTTGCGGCCTGGGGCGATGTCGCTGTGCCCGGCCAGCGCTGCGATCGGATAGGCCATCCGCAGCGCCCGCACGAGCGCCCCGGCCGTTCGATACTGGGCCGCCGTGAACGGCACGTCGTCGGTGCCTTCGATCTCGATGCCGATGGAGAAATCGTTGCAACGCTGGCGGCCACAGAATGCCGACTGCCCCGCATGCCATGCCCGTTGCGTGCAGGCGACAAACTGCACCAGTTCACCATCGCGCGCGATCAGGAAGTGTGCCGACACGCGAACGTCACGAATCTGTTCATAGAACGGATCGCGCGCGATCTCGAGACGGTTCTGAAAGAACGCCTCGATATCGCCGGTGCCGAACTGTCCCGGCGGCAGGCTGATATTGTGGATCACCACGAGGTCGGTCGGCACATCCGCCGGCCGCGCGTCGTAGTTCGGCGAAGGCACGTGCCGCGCGGCGGGTACCCATCCGTCCGCATTCGGCAGGAAGTCGGCATCCGAAGCGCCGGAGGCGTTGGAGGCGTTGGAGGCGGCCGACGGGCCCACGGTATCAGCCATCGCTGCCCTCGCCCTCGGGCAGGATCTCCGGCGACACCTCGGCGCCGGCGTCGCGTCCCTCGCGCTCGTCGCGGATCTCGAGCTGCTGGATGCGATAGCGCAGCTGGCGGAAGTTCAGACCCAGCAGCGGCGCCGCCGCGGTGCGGTTGAATCCGGTCTGCCGCAGCGCGCGCAGGATCAGCTCGCGCTCGATGGCCTCGAGCCGCGCGGGCAGGTCGATCGGGAAACTGATGTCGCCGAGCGCCTGGGCCAGCGGATCCGCGGCGACCAGCACCGGCTCGGCCTCGGGCTCGGGGAAACCGGGCACCGGCGCCATGGACGGCATGACCGACGATACCGCCGCCGCGGGTGCGGGCGACCAGCCCGGCATCGTGCCCCACACGGGGTAGGTGTTCGAGACCACGGGCGGCATCGGCGGCGGCTGCAGCATCGTCGCGCGCTCCATGCCCGCCTCCAGCGGGCCGAGGTCCGCCACGTCGATCTCGTCGCCCTCGGCAAACGCATAGGCGCGCTCGAGCAGGTTTTCCAGCTCGCGCACGTTGCCCGGGAACGGATACGCGGTCAGCCGCGCCAGCGCCGCGTGCGAGAGGCGCCGCGGATGCGCGTCCCCATACCGCACGGCCAGGTGTTCGAGAATGGCGCGCGCCAGCACGGGCACGTCCTCGGCGCGCTCGCGCAGCGTCGGCATGCGCAGCTCCAGCACGTTCAGCCGGTAATACAAGTCCTGCCGGAACGAACCCGCGGCGACCATCGCCGCGAGGTCCTTGTGGCTCGCGCACATGACGCGCACGTCCACCACATCCTCCTTGTTCGCGCCGATCTTGCGCACGCGCCGCTCCTGCAGCGCGCGCAGCAGCTTGACCTGCATCGCCAGCGGCAGGTCGGCCACCTCGTCCAGCAGCAGCGTGCCGCCGTGGGCCGTCTGGAAGAAGCCGCCGCGCTCGGCATCCGCGCCCGTGAAGGCCCCCTTCACGTAGCCGAAGAATTCCGACTCCATCAGCGATTCGGGAATCGCGCCGCAGTTGACCGCGACGAACGGATGCGCGGCGCGCGCGCTCACCGCGTGGATCGCACGGGCCGCGCGTTCCTTGCCGCTGCCGGACTCCCCGCTGATGACCACGGGCGCCATGCTGCGCGCGAGCCGCGACAGCGACCGGCGCACCTCCTGCATGGCGGGCGACAGGCCGGGCAACAGGCCCATCATGCGTTCCGCGAGTTCGTTCGACTCGGCGCTGTCCGACGATGCGCCCGCGCCGCCGTCGCTCTGCTTGCGGCCCAGCGCGTTCAGGATCAGCGTCCGGAGCTGGTCGAGCGAGACGGGCTTGGCGATGTAGTCGAACGCGCCCGCCTTGAGCGCGTCCACCGCATTGTCGGCGCTGCCATAGGCCGTGATCACCGCCACGGGCACGCGCTCGGGCGAGGCGGACAGCTGGCGCACGATCTCGATGCCGAGCCCGTCGCCCAGCCGCATATCGGTCAGCACCAGGCTGTAGCGGCGCTCGGCCAGCCTCTGGCGCGCCTCCGAGAGAGAGCCAGCCATTACTACGTCATGCCCCATCCGGCGCAGCGATATCTCGAGCAGCTCGCGCAGGTCGGCCTCGTCGTCGATGACGAGAATCGGGTCGAGGGCGGGAGGTCGGACGGGCATGAATGGTAGAAGGGAGCTCGTTGTTCTGTCGGGTCCGGCGGACGCGGCGGTCGGTACCCGATGCCGTCGGTCAGTTTCCGGCAACCGCGTCAGGGGTGTCGATGCGCATCGTCAGCACGAAGGCTTTGGCCGGGAGTGTATCGCGTGCGCCCGGCGCGAGCATCCCTGTGCGATCCAGCAACGTTTCGAGGGCGATCGTGCCGTAGCGCACCTGCGCATCGTTGGCGCCGCAGAGTTCGCGCGCCATGAACAGCCCGAGCCCCGTCCCCTGCGCGTTGCTGGTGAAAAACGGCTCGAACAGGCTGCGCTGGTGCTCGCGCGATACCTCGGCCCCGTCGTTCCAGACGATCAGTTCGGCGTGGTGCTGATCCAACGCATGCGCGAGCAGGCGGATGGAGCCGGGCAGCCGGCTGCAGTAGCGCCACGCGTTGTCGAGCAGGTTGCCGAGCACCTGCTGCAACTGCGACGCGTCGAAGATCAGCGGCTGCGCCAGATCCACGGTCATGCGGATGGCATTGGCGTTGACGTCCGCGCGCGTGCCCGAGCGCGACCGCATCTCGAGCCGCCAGCGATCGACGATTTCCGGCAGCGCCTGCGCGAGCTTCACCGAACTGTGCCCGGTGCGCGGCCGCCGCGACAGCTGCAGCACGTCGGACACCACCTGGTCGAGCCGCCGCACGTTGTCGCTGATGATCCGCAGCAGCCGCGCATCGACGTCGCCGCCCGCCGTGCCGCCCCCCATATCCGCACCCCCCGCGTCCGCACGCACGGAATCCGCGAGCAGTTCGTTCGCCTGGCTGATCGCCGCCAGCGGATTGCGAATCTGGTGCGCGACGCTGGCCACCAGCCGCCCCATCGCGGCGAGCTTCTCCTGCTGTACCTGTTCGGCAATCCGCTCCCAGCTTTCGATATGCACGAGCAGCGTGTCGCGCATCTCGCTGCGCAGCAGCGCCTCGTCCTCGGCGCTCCACGCCATGGCCTCGTTCTGCGCGATCGCCAGCCGCATGCGCGCCGCCGTCTCCGGCGACATGTCGTTCCACCCCTCGGTATCGAGCGACGTCGGCACCGTGTACGCATGAGAGAGCGTCGAACGCACGCCCGCCAGGCCCGGCAGCACGAAGCGCAGGCGCAGACGCGTATGCAGCATGGGCCCGCCCGCCGACGGCTGCGACGCCAGCGGCAGCAGCTGCAGGATGCGCGGCACGTCGTCCTTCGTGCGCAGCCAGTCGCGCAGCATCTCCATCAGCGGCTGCAGCCGCGGAATGCGCCGCAGGTCGAACAGCGCGCCCTCGCGCTCGCCCGCGCGGATCTGGCCTTCGCGGATGCGCTCGTGCGGCTGCACGCCCAGCAGCACGATGGCCGCGGGATTCGCCGCCACCACGGCGCCATTGGCGCGCACCAGCATCACGCCATCCTGCATGTCGTTGACGAGCAGCCGGTTGACGAGCTGCTGCATGCGCAGTTCGTGCTCGCGCGCGAGCGCCAGCTGTTCCTGCGCGATCTGCCGGTTGGCCAGCATATGCATGACAAACGCGGCGATCATGAACACGAGGCTGAACAGCCCCGAGCCCAGCAGGTCCGCATCGGCCTGCCGCGACAGCAGCGTATGCACGAACGGCTCGCTCATCACGACCAGCGCCGACATCGCCGCCGTGAACAGCGCGAACGGCAGGCTCGTGAGCGCGCCGGCCTCGAGCGCCGGCAACAGGAAGATCATCGCGACGCCTTCGCCGTGGCTGCCCTTGGTCAGCACGAGGAAGATCGCGGCCAGCATCAGCAGGTCGAGCAGCACCTCGACCCGCACGCGCAGCTGGAACCGCCGGCGCCAGAATGCCGCGCCGGCCAGCAGAACGCCGATAGCGAGATAGGGCACGATCGCCGGCATGGCGTGGACCACGCGCATATTGCCATCGCTGGCCGCCAGCACGCGCGCGCTGCGGTCGAGCGGCAGCCACGCGTAGCCGAGCAGCAGCAGCGCCACGGCCAGCCGCGTCCAGCAGAAATAGCGCAGCAGGCGCCAGTGGAATTCCGGCGGTTCGGGCTGCCGCCACAACTGCCGGAGCACGCTGCCGCCCGTGAAGCGCGAGCCCTTGGCCCCCTTGTCCAGCAGATTGGGAGACGCCTTCGGCCCGGACTTGTAGCCGCCCTTCGACGCTCCCGATGCTCCCGATGCACCCGATGCGCCCGAGGCACCCTTCGACGAGCGGGAGGCCGTCTTGCCCGCGCGCGGCGGTGCGCCCGTCGGGTGCGTGCTCATGAGCGGGGGCCGCCCGGTTCGGTGTGATCGGGCAGATGGCTGCGCCGGCAGTAGTGGAGCCCCTGCCAGCCGATCGCTTCGCCGCGCGGCAGGTGCACCCCGCATTGCGCGCACTGGACCATCGGCTCCATGCCGCCGTCGGGACCGTCATTGGCGCCATCGCCCGCGCGCGCGGGCCGGGCCTTTGTCTTCGGCGGGGCCTCGGGGCCCGCCCGCCGCGTCCCGGCGCGATCGCGCAGCCACCACAGGATGCCGAGCACGATGGCCAGCAGGATCAGGATTCTTGCCATGAGAGGCGGCGCTCAGGTAAGGCGATGCAGGATGACTTCGAGCACGAAGCGGCTGCCCACGTACGCGAGCAGCAGGATGCCGAACGACGCGATGACCCAGCGCAGCGCGGTGCGCCCGCGCCAGCCGCGGAAGTGCCGGCCGACAAGAATGCCGCCGAACATCGCCCACGAGATGATCGCGAACACGGTCTTGTGGTCGATGCGGAACGCCCGACCGAACAGCTCTTCGGAGAACAGGAAGCCCGACGCGATCGTCATCGTCAGCAGCAGGAAGCCCGCGCCGATCAGGCGGAACAGCAGCTTCTCGAGCGTCAGCAGCGGCGGCAGCAGGTCCAGCCACCGCCCGAGCCATTGCCCCTGCTGCACGCGCTCCTGCGAGGGCGAGCGCTGGAACCCATGGAGCCGGCGCTCGGCCAGCAGCATCAGGAACGCATGGAAGGCCGCCAGCGTGAACAGCCCGTACGCCACGTTGGCGATGATGAAATGCAGCTTGAACAGCGGCCGCGCCGCGTAGCCGAGGATCTGCGCGCCCGGGAACGCCAGCGGCATCAGGCTCGCGATCATCGCCACCGGCACGACGATCAGCCCCAGGCCGGCCAGCGAGAAGAAAAAGCTCTCGATCCAGTAGATGCCGATGCCGAGCCAGAGCATGGCCGACAGGGCGAATGCGAAACCGAACACCATGCGGTCGGCCGGGAAAATCGTCTCGTGGAGCAGTAGGCCGTGGCTGGCCAGCGCCGCCAGCATCAGCGCGTGCCACCACGCCGGCTGGCTGTCGGAGCGGCCGCCGCCAGGCGGCGTCCCGAGCGGGCCGGGCGGAGACAGGGCGGCCGAAGCCGCGCCGGGCTGGCCCAGCGGCACGCCCCCCGCGGCCGCGAGCCGGGGATGACGCGTCGACCAGCCGTGAAAGGCCAGGCCGCAATAGAGAAGTGCCGTCAGGGCATACAGTACAATGACCATTTGCGCAGTTTACCTTAGTGCCCTTGTCGGCGGCTCTCGCAGGCGCATGCCCCTGCAACTGCCGTGGACGAGCGTCGCACAGGCGCATCACACTAGCCGGAACTTCCCCCTTTTCTGCCATGCTGGACAACCTCACTCAACGCCTGGCGCGGGTCGTCAAGACCATGCGCGGCGAGGCCCGACTGACCGAGGCCAATACCGCCGAGATGCTGCGCGAAGTGCGCCTTGCCATGCTCGAGGCTGACGTCGCCCTCCCGGTCGTCCGCGAATTCGTCGCCCGCGTCAAGGAAAAGGCGCTCGGCGAGGAAGTGGTCTCGAGCCTGACGCCGGGCCAGGCGCTGGTCGGCGTGGTCCAGCGCGAGCTGACCGCGGTCATCGGCGGCGAGGAAGCCGTCACGGGCGGCAACAAGTCCGGCGAACTGAACCTCAACGTCCAGCCGCCCGCGATCATCCTGATGGCGGGCCTGCAGGGCGCCGGCAAGACGACCACGGTCGGCAAGCTCTCCAAGTGGCTCAAGGAAACGAAGAAAAAGAAGGTGCTGACGGTGTCGTGCGACGTGTATCGCCCTGCCGCCATCGCCCAGTTGAAGACCGTTTCCGAGCAGGTCGGCGCGGACTTCTTCCCGTCGCAGCCCGACCAGAAGCCCGTGGACATCGCCCGCGCGGCGCTGGACTGGGCGCGCAAGCACTATCACGACGTGCTCATCGTCGATACGGCCGGCCGGCTCGGTATCGACGAGGCGATGATGCAGGAAATCGCCGCGCTGCACGCCGAACTGAAACCCGCCGAAACGCTGTTCGTCGTGGACGCGATGCTTGGCCAGGACGCGGTCAACACGGCCAAGGCGTTCAACGACACGCTGCCGCTGACCGGCGTCGTGCTGACCAAGCTCGACGGCGATGCGCGCGGCGGTGCCGCGCTGTCGGTGCGCCACGTGACGGGCCGCCCGATCAAGTTCGTCGGCGTCGGTGAAAAACTCGACGGCCTCGAGCCGTTCTATCCGGACCGCATGGCGCAGCGGATCCTCGGCATGGGCGACATCCTCGCGCTGGTCGAGGAAGCCCAGCGCGGTGTCGATATGGACGCCGCCGAGAAGCTCGCCAAGAAGATCAAGAAGACCGGGGGCTTCGACCTCGAGGACTTCAAGGCGCAGATCGGCCAGATGAAGAAGATGGGCGGCATCGGCAGCCTCGTGGACAAGCTGCCCGCGCAGTTCGCGCAGCAGGCGCAGGGTGCCAACATGGATCAGGCCGAGAAGCAGGTGCGCCGCATGGAAGGCATCATCAACAGCATGACGCCGCAGGAACGCGCCAAGCCCGAACTGATCAAGGCCAGCCGCAAGCGCCGCATCGCGGCGGGTGCCGGCGTGCCCGTGCAGGAGGTCAACCGGTTGCTGAACCAGTTCGACCAGATGCAGGGCATGATGAAGAAGCTCAAGGGCGGCGGCATGATGAAGATGATGCGCCAGATGGGAGCGATGAAAGGCGGCATGAAGGGCCTGTTCAATCGCTGAGCCTCCACAAACTAGGATATCGATCATGTTGACCGCAGAACAGGCTCGCGAACTCTGGTCCAGCTCGGAAGAAATCGTCAGCGCCGCGGAAGTGGAAGCGTCGCTGGACCGCATGGCGGCCGAGATCACCGCGAGCATGGGTGACGCCTTCCCGCTCGTGCTGTCCGTCATGGGCGGCGCCGTCGTCTTCACGGGCATGCTGCTGCCGAAGCTGCAGTTCCCGCTGGAGTTCGACTACATCCACCTCTCGCGCTACAACAACAAGACCGTGGGTGGCGAGATGCAGTGGCGCGTGGCGCCGCGGGAATCGGTGAAGGACCGCATCGTGCTCGTGCTCGACGACATCCTCGACGAAGGCGAGACGATGGCCGCGATCCGCGAGCGCATCATGGACATGGGCGCGAAGGAATTCCACGCGGCCGTGCTGTGCGAGAAGACGCTGAACAAGCCGAAGCCGATGCATCCGGACTTCTGCGGCTTCAAGGTGCCGGACCGCTACGTGTTTGGCTGCGGCATGGACGTCAAGGGTTACTGGCGCAACCTCGGCACGATCCGCGCGCTGGTCTGACGCGCGCGGTTTCTTTTTTACGTCCTATGCGTGGTGGCCGGCCAGGATCGGCCACAGCGACGCCAGCAGCAACAGCGCCATCGTCACGTTGAACGCGCGCAGCACGCGCGGCGACGCCAGCCAGCGGCGCAGCGCGGAACCGAACACCGCCCACATCGCCACGCTCGGCAGGTTGATCACCGCGAACACGCCGGCCATCAACAGCACGTTGAGCCAGACGTTTCCGTGCAGCACATAGGTGCTGCACGCCCCCACCGCCATCACCCACGCCTTCGGATTCACCCACTGGAACGCGGCCGCGCGCAGAAACGTCATCGGCCGCGCGACCTCGCGATCCTGCACGCCACCGGACGTCGCCAGTTTCCACGCGAGCCACACCAGATAGACGGCCGCCACCGCGCGCAGCACGTGCCACGTCCACGGCAGTGCCGTGAACACCGAACCAAGGCCGAGCCCGACCAGCGCCACCATCAGCGAAAAGCCGATGCTGATGCCGAGCAGATGCGGCACCGTGCGCGCAAAGCCGAAGTTGACGCCCGACGCCAGCACCATCGTGTTGTTGGGCCCGGGAGTGATCGAGGAAACGAGCGCGAACGCGCAGAACGCGGCGAACATGCCGGAGCCGGCAACGAGGGGGGCGAGAGCCATGGGGAATTCCAGACGCGGATGACTAGGGAATGCCCAAGTCTAGGCGGCGTCGCCTGTACAGTACCGGTACGCTTTATCTAAAAGGTACCGGTACGGGTCAGATCGCGCTACGGTACGGATGCTCGCGCAGCCATTTGGTGGCGATCCATTTCTCGCCGGACTCGACGGGGAGGCCCGCATGCAGCGTGCGATCGTCGAGGCCGCCGTCGGCCTGCCGATAGCTGAAGAACACCGCATTGCCCTTTACCGGTGCGACCTCGAGCCCGAGCTTCGGGAAGGCCGTGGCCCCGCCCGCGGGCGGACTGTTCAGGTAGATGACGAGCGTGGCCACGCGCTGGCCGCCGACGCGCAGCTGGCGTGCCTCGCCCGGCCGGTTCGGATTGAAGTAGTCGAAGTGCGGCTGATACTCGCCGCCGGGCTTGTAGTTGAGAATCTGCAGGCCTTCGCCGTGCTCGACCGGCAGGCCCGTCACTGCCGCGATACGCGCCTCGATGCGTTCGATCAGCGCGTGTTCGCCAACCTGGAACATCGCGCCCATGCTCGTGCGCGCATCGATCAGATTCTCGTCGCCGGTGTCCGGATTGACCACGGGCGATCGCTCGAGCCGCCCGCGCGACAGCGCGATCAGCGCATCGCACTCGGCCTCGCTCAGCAGGTTCTGCAATAGCAGGATCCGCGGTGCCTCGAGCGCGAACAGGATCGGAATCGTGTGGCCGAGGTGCCGGAACACATTGCCGCCCGGCTGCTGCGCGGCCTCGCCGCCCGTCTGCGCCTGCAGTGTCTGCGAAAAAGGCGCCGCGGCGCTACCCGTCGCGGCCGGCGTGCGGGCCGTCATCGGCGCGGTGGCCGTCGGCGGCATGGGCAGTCCCAGTGCGGTGGCCACGGTATCGCGCGCGAACGTCGCGTCATAGCCGGAACGCAGCATCGAACGAACCAGCGCCTCCGCGCCGAAACCCTGTTCGATATGCCGCGCCAGCCAGTGCTCCAGCTCGGGCGAGGAGGAGCAATAGCCGCCCTTCGTCTCGATGGTCATGATTGCGTTGCCTGCCTGCGTGCTGTGTGCGTGCTCAGGATGGATTGGTGATCCGTTGCGGCGAGAAGGGATTGCGCGCGGGCGCTTCCGGCGGCAATGCGCGCCGCGCGGGAACCGCGGGCTCCGGGTCGCCGGCCATGGTCACCGACGCTTCAGAATACTGCCAGCGCTTCCACGCCGCCAGCACCGCGTTCGGATATTCGGGGCGGCCACGGCTGCCGTTGTAACGGCCGAGCGCCAGGAACAGGTCGCCGCTCTCGCGGTCGAGGTAATGGCGGAGGATCGTGCAGCCGTAGCGCAGGTTGCTCTGCAGGTGGAACAGCTTGCGCGTGTCGCCGTCGCCGATCGCGCGCACCCAGAACGGCATGACCTGCATCAGCCCACGCGCATCGGCCGAGCTGATCGCGTATTTGCGGAATCCGCTTTCGACTTGTACGAGACCGAGCACGAGCGCGGGTTCGAGCCCCGCGCGCTTGGCCTCGTAGTAGACGGTTTCGATCAGCTCCACGCGCACCTGCGGCTCGGGAATCTTGCCTTCGAGCCGGCGCGACATCTCGCCCAGCCACTTCAGATAGCCAAGCCGCTCCGTGCCGCTGGCGAACGCCGGCCGCACGGGCCGGTTGTCGGCGATGGCCGCGGCCAGCGCGCCGCGCACGGAGTCGGCCAGCGCCTCTTCCTTCTGCGCGCCGGCCTGCGCCGGGCCCGCCATCGCGGTCAGCACCAGCCCGCCCGCGAGCATCCACCGATGCAGTCGGACGCGCGGGAGGTGCGAGAGGCGGAGCAAGGCGGAACGAAGCGGGCGGGCGCGCATGGTGCTCAGTTCGCGAGCTTGCCGCGCACGTGCGCGACGATGTCGGCCACGGCGACCTGCGTCGCCTCGGTATCGCGGCGGCCCTGGTACTCGACCTTGCCTTCCTTGAGGCCACGGTCCCCGACCACCACGCGATGCGGCACGCCGATCAGTTCCCAGTCGGCAAACATCACGCCCGGACGCTCGCCGCGATCGTCGATGATCACGTCGACGCCGGCAGCGAGCAGTTCCGCGTGGATGCGATCGGCTTCCGCCTTCACGCCTTCCGAGCGGTCGTAACCGAGCGGGCAGATCACCACGGCGAACGGTGCGATCGCGGCGGGCCAGATAATGCCGCGCTCGTCGAAGTTCTGCTCGATCGCCGCGCCGAGAATCCGCGTCACGCCAATGCCGTAGCAGCCCATCTGCATCGGCTGGGTCTTGCCGTTCTGGTCCAGGTACGTGGCGCCCATCGACTCCGAGTACCGCGTCCCGAGCATGAACACGTGGCCCACTTCGATGCCGCGGCAGATATCGAGCACCCCCTTGCCGTGGGGGGGGGCGGCGGCCGCCCCCCCCGCGAGGACTTTAAAGCGCAACAC
>NZ_JASATF010000037.1:0-59045 GCF_038440175.1 Cupriavidus sp. OTU4054 | reverse complement strand
CGCCCGGGCCCCTCGCCCGGCGGGGGGGGCGGGGGGGGGGGGCCCCCCCCCCGTCCCCCCGTATCGACGATACCGCTCCGCTGCAGCCATGCCTCGAACTCCGGCGCCGGGCGCAGGCCCATCACCTCGCGCAGATAGAGCGCATCGTGGAATGCCGTGCTCTGGTAGTTCAGCATGATGTCGTCGGCGCCCGGCACGCCCATGATGAAATTGATACCCGCCACGCCGAACAGCGTCAGCAGATTGTCCATGTCGTCCTGATCGGCTTCGGCGTGATTCGTGTAGCAGACGTCGCAGCCCATCGGCACGCCGATGAGCTTGCCGCAGAAATGGTCCTCGAGCCCGGCGCGGACGATCTGCTTGCCATCGTAGAGATATTCGGGACCGATAAAACCCACGACCGTATTGACGAGCAGCGGCGAGAACGCGCGCGCCACGCCATGCGCGCGGGCCTCCATGGTCTGCTGATCGACGCCATGATGCGCGTTGGCCGACAGCGCGCTGCCCTGCCCCGTTTCGAAATACATCACGTTATCGCCCACGGTGCCACGTTCGAGCGAGAGCGCGGCCGCGCGCGCCTCGGCCAGCAACGCGAGGTCGATACCGAACGCGGCGTTGGCCTGCTCGCTGCCCGCGACCGACTGAAACACCAGATCGACGGGCGCCCCGGCCTCGATCGCGCGCAGCGTGTTGGTAACGTGCGTCAGCACGCACGACTGCGTGGGCACGTCATGGCGTACCCGCACCTCGTCGATCAGCCGCAGCAGCGCGACGATGGCGCCCAGGTTGTCGCTTGCCGGATTCACGCCGATGGTCGCGTCACCGCAGCCATAGAGCAGCCCATCGATGATCGAGGCGGCAATACCGCGCGGATCGTCGGTCGGATGATTGGGTTGCAGGCGTATGGACAACCGCCCCGGCAGGCCGATCGTATTGCGGAAGCGCGTCACCACGCGGCATTTGCGCGCGACGGCGATCAGGTCCTGATTGCGCATGAGCTTGCTGACCGCCGCGGCCATCTCCGGCGTGATGCCGGGCGCGACGCGCGCCAGCACGGCCTCGTCGGTCTCGTGCAACAGCAGCCAGTTACGGAAATCGCCGACCGTAAGACTGGCAATCTCGGCGAACGCCGCGGCGTCGTGGCCATCGACGATCAGCCGCGTGACTTCGTCCCGTTCGTAGGGAATCAATGCCTCGGAAAGAAAACGCGCGAGCGGAACCTCGGCCAGCGCCATGCGCGCGGCCATGCGTTCTTCCTCGCTGCCGGCCGCCACGCCCGCGAGCGCGTCGCCGGAGCGGGCGGGACTGGCCTTTGCCAGCAGCGTGCGAAGATCCGCGAAGTTATGCCGCCGCGCGCCGACCGTATGCGTGAATGCCATGAACGCGATCTCCTTGAAGGGCCGCCTGCCGATCAATCCTCACTATAGGCGACGATGATGGCAACTTGACGCAAGTTTCGCGCCCGGGCGTGGGCCGCTTGCCAACCCACCGCATGTTGCAGACAATCGTGCGCCAGAGACACCTTCACCCCCCACACACTCCATGCACGCGCCGGAACCTGACCACCTGCCATCCTCCCCGCAGCCGGGCACGCCCCGCTGGTTCAATGTCACGGCGGTGTCGTTCGTGCTGACCGCGGCGGCGTTGTTGCTCGTCATGCAGGCAAACCTCGTGGCGGCGCTGTTGTCCGGACTGCTGCTCTATTCGCTCGTCGATGTGCTGGCGCCACGCCTCGTGCGCGTGCATTCGCGCCACGACGCGCTGGCGGTGGCCATCCTCTCCGTCACGACACTGCTGGTGCTGACGGTGGGCATCTGGGCGCTGGTGCGATTCGTCAGCGGCGATGGCAATACGCTCGAACGGCTGCTCGATCATGTGGCCGACATCATCGACCGGTCACGCAACCAGATGCCGGGCTGGCTCAGCGATTCGCTGCCCAACGGCGTGGAGGAGCTGGCCACGGCACTGATCGCCGCGCTGCGTACCCATGCGCAGATGGCGCAGAAGCTCGGCACGGAGATCGTCCGCGCGCTGCTGCATATCCTGCTCGGCTTCGTCATCGGCGCGATGGTGGCACTGTATCGCGCGACGTCCCGGCCCAATCGCCGCCCGCTCGCGGCGGCGCTCGTCACGCGCGCGCGCACGCTGCAGACCGCGTTCGCCCAGTTCATCTTCGCGCAGATCCAGATCTCGTCGATCAACACGATGCTGACCGCCGTCTACCTGCTGGTGGTGCTGCCGCTGTTCGGCCAGCACCTGCCGCTGTCCAAGACACTGGTCGCGGTCACGTTCGTCGCGGGGCTGCTGCCGGTGCTCGGCAACCTGATCTCGAACACGGCGATCGTGGTCTCGTCGCTATCGGTATCGCTGCCGATCGCCGTGGTCTCGCTGCTCTATCTGGTGGTCATCCATAAGCTCGAGTACTTCCTGAACGCGCGTATCATCGGCGCGCGCATTCAGGCGGCGGCGTGGGAATTGCTGACCGTGATGCTGATCATGGAAACGCTGTACGGCATTCCGGGCGTGATCGCCGGGCCGATCTTCTATGCGTACGTGAAGCGCGAACTGGTCGCGGCCGGGATGGTGTAGGGACTCACCACAGGTATTTCACGCCGATTTGTCCCTGCAGGCTCGAATACGAATGCGAGCCGATCTGAAACCCGATATCGCCCCAGCCGTGCCATTGCCGGCTGAAACGGACCTGCGCACCGAACTTCGTCTCGAAGCGATCTTTCGGTGTACCGTCCGCCACCGTCACGCCCGCCATGACCACCGAGCCCTGATGCTGGGCGTGCCACCAGTTCAGGGTCATGTACGGCTGGGCCGTCTGCCCGCCAGCGAGATCGCCCTGTCCGAACACCGTGGCGCCCAGCCGGGCGAGCCAGCCGCCGACATCGCGCGTCTGCACGCGTGTGCCATTGGCCTCGACGATGTCGCCCTGGCTGTAGCTGCTGTAGAGCAGTTGCAGCTGAGGCTGCAGATAGACCCGGCTCCGCTGCCGCTCGCCCAGCAGGATCGTGTAGCCGCCCTCCAGCGAGCCCGTCCAGTTGTGGCTCGCGTACCGCACGGTCGGCAGCATGCTTCCGCGCGTCTCGTTGTCGTACCAGCCGTACTGCAGCCAGCTGTCGAGGTAGGGCCCGGTGCGCCTGTCGTCGTTGCGGAACCATGTCCCATAGACACCAACGCCGTACGCATCGACCGACCCGTTGGCCGTCGCCGCAAGACCCTGCACCGATGAAGAACTGGTGATCCGGCCCGCGGCGCCCATCACCCCTGCGTGGAAACGCGACGGCTGGCCGGTCCCCTGCCAGCGGATGAGATCTCCGCCAAATTGCGCAAAGCCGCCCCGTGTCGATTGATCGATCCTGCCGCCGGCGGCGGTGGCGTCCGTGGACGTGCCGGCAAGGCGGACCCAGCCGCTGGCCGCGCGCGCGCGCTCGTCCCGGCTGTCCTCGGCGAAGTTCGGTTCCCCAAGCCGGTCATGCAGCGTGTGGACGAACAGCGCGTTGGCGGCGCTCTGGTTGGCAAGGTAGGAACCGGCTTCGGGCCGGATCTGCGGCGTCGGCGCGGGCGCGGGCGTGGTGTCGATGGACGTCAGATACCAGTTGCCATTGTTGCCGGCGGGCGTGCCCTGTGTGAGCCGATACTCGTAGGGCCCGGCCACCACCCGCCCCTGCAGCGCGAACAGGCCGGCCGACGTCCCTTGCACGCGCACGACTTCGATACCGTTGACGGTCTGCGCACCGGTGCCGCCGCTGTTGTTGACTACCACGCGTGTGCTGCCCGATGTGCTGCCTTCCACCACCATCCTGTCGGTCGGCGATTGATCCCCGCCAAGCGTCGTGCTCAGCGTCAGCAGGCCGTTGTTGCCCACGTAGTCGCCCCGAACGGTCAGCGTACTGGCGGGCACGGGACTGGCCATGCGGATCTCTCCGGCATTGGTCAGCGAACCGCCGACGATGAACTGCCCGGCCGGACCATTCGCAAAGCCCGGCGCGGCGTCGGCGACGGCGAGCAGGCCCTGGTTGACGACATTGCCCATCACGCCGCCGTAGCCGCCGAGCGTGGCCGCCGCCGCCACCGTGACCGGCTGCGTGCTGGCCAGCTGTGCATTGCCGACCAGCGTGAGCGCGCCCGCGTTGACCAGCGTCGGGCCCGTGTACGTCTGCGACTGCGAAAGGATGAGGTCTCCCACGCCCTCTTTCACGAGACTGCCATTGCCGCTGACCACTCCGTCATAAGCGTAGGTATTGCCGCGATTGACGACGAGGCTCCCCTGATTCGCGATATTGCCCGTGACGCTGCCCGTTGCGCCGCCATTGCCCAGTTGCAGAACGCCCTGCTCGATCGTCGTGCCGCCGGCATAGCGGTTGTCGCCCGAGAGGATCAGCGTCGCGCCGCCCGTCTTGAGCAGGCTGCCGGCGCCCGCGATAACGCCCGAGAACTCGCTGTCCGAAGTATTGGCCGCCGACAGCACCGCCGCACCGAGGGCAACCGTTCCTGCCCCCGAGAGGTTGTTGACGCGCTGATCGAAACCGTTCAGGTCGAACGTCGCGCCGGTGGCCACCTGCATGCGCTCGCTGGCGGCAACCGCGTTGACGACCCCCGCGCGCAGTGTGCCGCCGTCGATCAGCGTCGCGCCGGTATAAGTGTTCGCCTTCGACAGCTGCAGCGTGCCTTCGCCGGCCTTGGTCAAGGTGCGGCCATCCCATGCGGTGGCGGAATCGGGAGGCCGATCGGCCAGCACCGCGTCCATGTCGAACGCGCTGCCGGCCCCGACAAGCGTGAAGGTACCGTGCGCTTGTTGCGGGGTCGTCGACGCGCCCGCGTACCAGCTCAGCGCCAGGCCGACGTCATAGTCCTGCGGCCCATAGGCACTCGTCGCTGTCAGGTAGTCCACGGAACTCGACGCACCGCCGAGGTCGATACGGGCGAACGTGCCTGTCAGGCCGCCCGACTGCGTGGTGTGGAGCACGTTGTAGCGGGTGAACGCCAGATCCGACGCGGTGGCGGTTGCCGGCGCGCTGTAGCCCGCGAGGCGATAGACAGCACCCGCGCCAAGCGCGATCGTGGCGGCGGTGATCGCCGGCTGCCCAGGGCCCGCCACATCGGCGAGCCTGCCGTCGATCGCCGCGTTGCCGCCGATGTTCAGCGTGGCGGCGGACGTCAGCGCGGTCGTGGCGCCAGATGCCGTGACATGATTGCCCGTGACGTTGAAGGCGCCGGTCTGGCCGAACCTGAGCGTACCTTCGCCGACGGTCACGTTGCCCTGGGTGCCGCCCGCCGTCAGCATTGCGACGCCGGCGCCCGTCTTGTTCAGCGTCCCGCTCCCCGCCATCGCGTTGGCCAGCGTCTCGTCGGAAGCGAATGCAAGCTGCAACGTGCCCGCATTCCCGATTGGTCCGCTTCCGAGTGCCGCGGCATGCGGGACGACGAGCGTGCCGGCCGCGATGGTGGTACCCGCGGCATAGGTATTGGCACCGCTCAGCGTGAGGGTGCCCGGTCCGCTCTTGACGAGGCCGCCCGCGCCGGCGATCGTCCCGCTGAACGTCGTATCGGAGGCCTGCGCGGCGTCGAGGGTCGCGCTGCCCAGCACGATACTTCCCGCGCCGGAGAGGTTGGCCGCGCGCTGATCGAAGCCGCCGAGGTCCAGCACCGCCCCCGACGCCACACCGACATTCGCGCTCGATGCGAATGCGTTGACCACGGAGGTCCTGAGCGTGCCGGCTTCGATGCGCGTATCGCCGGTGTACGCCTGGGTTGCGGAGAGAACCAGCGTGCCGGCGCCTGCCTTGGTCAGCGCCTTGCCATCCCACCCGCTCGCGAACGTTCCGGTCTGATCGGCGAGGGCGACATCGACGTCGAAAGTATCCGCGACGCCGGCCAGCGTGAAACGGCCATTGCCACGCGCGGCGCCCGACGTCCACGTCAGGCCGAAGCCGACGTCGTAGTCGGTGCCGCCGACCACCTTGCCGCCGATCACGAGGTAATCGAGCTGGCTGGCGCGATCGAGCGTCACGCCACTGAAATCGCCCGTGATGCCGCCCGTGGTGTGCAGGATCCTGAAGTCGGTGCTCGTGAGCGCGCTCGCCGTGTTCGGCGCACCGGCCGTAAAGCCCGTGACGTTGAGGTTCCCGTCGAGCGTCGCCGTGGTCGCGGCGATCACCGGTTGCACGCTGCCCACCGTGATGTCCAGCGTCGCCCCCGCTGCCTGCTCGAGATTGCCCGCGACCGCCAGCGACGCCTCGCCCCCCATCGCGGTCCGTGCGCCGCTTGCGGTGGTATAGCTGGCGACGCCGAATGCACCAGCCTGCGCAAGGCGGAGCGTGCCCGCCTCCGCCACCACATCGCCCTGTGTGGAACCGGCTGCCGTCAGCGTGGCCACGCCCGCGCCCGCCTTGTGCAGCGATCCGGTGCCCGACAACTCGTTGGCGAGCGTGCCGTCGGCGGCAAAGTCGAGCCGCAGGACGGCCCGATTCGCAATGCCTGCCGTGCCGGCCGCATTGCCATGCGGCAGCGTGAGGGAGCCCGACTGGATGGAGGTACCGCCGGCGTAGTTGTTGTTTCCCGACAGCGTGAGATTGCCCGTGCCCGCCTGCGTCACCGTGCCGCTGCCCGAGATCGTGGCCGCATGCGCGTAGTCATCGTCGCGCGCGAAGGCGAGCGTGCCGTTGTCGTCGATGTTGCCGGCATAGCTGCCGCCCGCGCCGATGCGCATTTCGCCCCCGGCGGCGATCGTCGTGCCGCCCGTGAAGCTGCTGGTGCCGGTCAATGTCAGCGTGCCGCCGTTGACATGCAGGCCGCCTGCCGTACCGTCGATCGCGCCACTGAAAGCACCGCCGCCGGCGATGGCAAGGGAACCCGCGCTCATATGCAGGTTGCCCGCGCCCGAAAGCGCGCCGATGGACTGCGTCCTGCCGCCGAGATCCGCGGCGGCACCGCTGGCAATGTCGAGCGAGGCCGTCTGTCCGAGCGCCGCGTCGCTGCCCAGCCGCAGTGTGCCCGTGGCCACCTGGGTCGCCCCGCTATAGTCATTGGCGGCGTTCGCGAGCGTGATGGTACCGGCGGCTTCGATGCGCAGGGCGCCGCTCCCCGTGAGCTTCGCGTGCAGTTCGTCGCCGCCGGGCGGGCTTGTGGTGTCTCCCGACAAGGTGAGCGTCTGCCCCGATTGCAGGCTGAGCTGGCTCAGCGTGAACGCGGCATACAGGCCATCGTTGGCACCGCCGGTCGTCAGCGCGTAGCGATAGGTCCCCGCGGCGACGATATTGCCGCCCTGCACGATATTCGCGGTGCTCGTCGTCAATGGCACGCCACCGGCATCCGCGAGCCCGATCGACGTGGCGGCGCCCGTTACGCTGCCGGCACGAATCAGTGGCCGGCTCACGCCTTCATCCTGCGCGAGCAGCGTGCCGGTGGTGGCGGTGGATGCGGGATCGATGCGCACCGTGCCGCCGCTCAGCGCAAGCGCGCCGGTGGACACGATGTCCGCGGCGGAAGCACCGTAGGCAAGCGTGCCGCCATTGAGCGCAAGATTGCCCACCGCCTGCACACCGGTACCGACGGTCGTGACGTTGCCCGTATCGAGCCGCAATGTCGCCGCGGCCAGCGTCGCGGCATTGGTGCCGGACAGGCCGAAAGTGCCCGTGCCCAGCGCCACCGTGCCGGCAAACGCGCTCCCCACGCTGCTGTCGAACGCGAATGCGTCGGCGGCCGCGCCAAGCGACACGTGCAGTGTGCCTGCGCCCGTCAATGCCTTGCCGAAGATGTAGCTGCCGCCGGCGGGAGTATCGATGAACAACGTGGCGCCAGCCGCGATCGAGGCCGCGCCGCCACCGAGCGTGCCCGAGCCCGTCAGGCGCAGCGTGCCGGCGTTGACGGCCGTGGCGCCCGCATAAGTATTGGCGGCCGTCAGGGAGAGCGTACCGAGGTCGGTCTTGTCGAGCCCGCCCGTGCCCTGAATCACGGCATCGATGGTCGCAGCCATGGCGGCGCCCGCCTGTGTGCCATCGCCGACCCGCACGATGGTATCGGCGGTATCGGTCGTCAGCGGCTGCCCGGCAAGCCGGTATCCATCGACCGCGAACTGCGCGCCACCGAACGAGACCGCGCCCGCGCCGTTGTCCACCGTGACCACGCCGGGCGTACCCTGGAAGATCGCGAAGCCGCCCATCTGCCACGGCGCGTTGATAACACCCGCGCTGTTGGTCCACGTATCGTTGCCCGCGCGCCATGACCCCGCTCCGCCATTGACCACGCCATTGTTGAACTGCGTCGGCGCGACGCCGTCCCAGAACGTCAGCGGACCCGCGCCAACCGCGTTCACGACATTGATCTGATTCGGGATCGAGGTCTGCAGCAGCAGATCGACGTTGGCGGTGGAACCGGCGGGAACCGTGCCGAGCGTCATGCCGTTGTTCGTGAATGCGCCGCTGTACTGCACGACGCGATAGACGCCGGGGCCGAATGTGCCTGCCGACGTGATGTTCATCTTTCCGCCGAGCGTCAGGTCTCCGGTGACGTTGAACAGTCCGGCGGTACTGGGCGCGGCGAGCGTGACGTCCATCTGCGCGTCCGCGCCGAGCAACAGCCCGCGCATCGTAAGCATCTGGCCCTGCGTGCCGAGCAGATGGCCGCCATCGGCAATGGAGACATCGCCGCCCGTCACGCCCGTGCCGCCGAGCGTGGCACCCGATGCCACGCTCACCGCGCCGGTCGCCGCGCCCTGATTGCCGTCGATGAGCAGCGTGCCCACATCGACGCGGGTCGCGCCCGTGTAACGGTTAGCGCCGGTCAGCGTCAGGACGCCGGGGCCCGTCTGCGTCAGCCCCCCCGTACCGCTGATGGCGCCGCCATGCGTGTAGGCGTTGCCACGCTGGAACGCCAGCGTGCCGTTGTTGACGATGTCGCCGGCGATGCTGCCGGTGGAACCGCCGGTGCCGAGCTGAAGCGCACCGCTATCGATGGTCGTGACGCCCGTGTGCGTGTGGTCGCCGGTCAGCACGAGCGTGCCCGCGCCGGCGTGGGTCAGCGCACCGCTGCCGGTCAGCGTGCCGGCATATGTCAGTGCGTCGCCGCGATTGAACACGACGAGGCCGTCATCGGCAATGTTGCCCGCGTAGCTGCCGGTGGTGGCACCGGCGCCAATCTGCAGCGTTGCACCGGACGCCACGGCCGTGGCGCCGGTATAGGTGTTGGCACCGCCGAGGGCGAGCGTGCCGCCGTCGATCCGCAGATTGCCTGTGCTGCCGCCAATCGCGCCGTCGAAGGCGCCACCGCCCGCGATGTCGAGCGTGCCGCCATTGACCAGCAGATTCCCGCCCCCCGTCAGCGCGCCGATGCGCTGCGCATGGCCATTGACGTCCGTGGTGGCGCCGCTTGCAATGGTCAGTGACGCGGTTTGCCCCAGCGCGGTATCGCTGCCCAGCCGCAGCGTGCCGGTGCCGACAGTGGTCGCGCCGGTATAGTCGTTCGCGCCGTTGGTCAGCGTGATGGCCGTGGTGGCATCGATCCGCAATGCACCGCTGCCCGTCATGCGCGCGCGCATCTCGTCCGCGCCGGCGGACGCGGTGGTATCGCCAGAGAGCGCGAGCGTCTGCGACGCCTGCAGATCGATCTGCGTCAGCTGATTGGTCGCATACAGGCCATCGCCGGCACCCGTCGACAACGCCGCGGTGTAGCTACCGACCGCCACCGTATTGCCGCCCTGCACGATGGCGGCCGTGCTGTTGCCGCCGAGCGGATTGCCGTTCAGATCGGCGAGCGACAGCGCGGTGACCGCGCCGCTTACGGCGGAGGCACGCACCAGCGGCGCGCTGATGCCGTCGTCCTGCGTCAGCAGCGTGCCGCCGCCAAGGGTGACCGGATCGATGCGAACCTGACCACCAGCAAGCACGAGCGGGCCTGTGGAGATCAGCCCGGTCGGCGCGTTGCCGTAGGCAAGCGTGCCGCCATTGAGGATCAGTCCGCCGATGGCCTGCGTCCCGGTGCCGACGTTCGTGGTATTGCCCGCATCGAGCTGCAGCGTGGCGCCGGTCAGGCTCGACGTGTTGGTACCGGAAAGCGCGAACGTGCCGGTGCCGAGATCGAGCGTGCCGCCGAACGCCGTGCCCGTGCCGCTGCCGAATGCGAAGGTATTGGATGCGGCCGACAACGCAGCGCGCAGCGTGCCGCCGCCAGACAGCACGTTGCCGAATGTGTAGTTGCCCGATGCCGGAGTATCGACGAACATCGTTCCGCCGATGACGATCGATACGGCACCCGGCCCGATCGTGCCGATGCCGGTAATGCGCAGTGTGCCGGCCGTGACCGACGTCGTGCCGCCGTATGTATTGACGGCTGTCAGTGTCGTGGTGCCGATACCGCCCTGCGTCAGCGTTCCGGTGCCGCTGATCGTCCCGCCATGAATCACATCGGCGCGATGGTTGAATAACAGCGCACCATTGTCCGTGATGGGGCCCGTCACGAACCCGCCCGTTCCCGTGAACCCGTCACCTAGCTGAAGCGCGCCGCCCGAAATCGTCACCGCGTTCGGGAAGGGCACCTGGCCTGTGAGGACCGTGGCACCGCCACTGTTGACGAGCGTCCGCGAACCGAACGTGGCGCCGGTGTCGAAGACAAGCGAGTTGGTGAAAGGCCCTCCCATCGTGATGCCCGCCCCCGTGCCCGTCATCGCGCCGGCGATACGTAGCGTGACCGGACCGGTGGCGGTCGCCGGATTCGTGACGCTGCCACCGAGCAGCGACGCGCCGCTGTCGAGCGTCAGCCCACCCTCGAGCAGTTGCCAGTTCTGCGTCTGATTGCTCGCGTTGCCGGTCAGCGTCCACGTACTGCCTTCGATCTTCTGCAGCGTGCCGAACGACCGGTACTGCGCGCTCGCACCCAGCTGGCCAAGCGCGAACGTGCCGCTGCCGCTCTGCCCGCCCAGCGCGAAGGTGTTGGAACCGCCCCCGCCGGTGACCCAGCCGGTAATGACCGACGTCGGCTCCAGAATCAGCGTGTCGGCCGCGCCGCCCATCTGCACCGCCGATTGCGCCGCGCCGCCACCGGTCGCCAGCGTACCGGCGTTGCGGAGCGTAGTCACGCCGCCGGAGACGACGGCCCCGAGCGATGTGCTGAGGCTTTCGATGGTGGCACCCGCCTCGTTGGTGATGGCGAGCGTGGTGATCGCCGGCTGATAGATCGACCAGTTCGATTGCGACCGGATGACGCCGCCGCTCTGGTTGACGATCGTCGTCGTGCCGGAGCCGTCGGCCCAGACCGCCGGGCCGCCGTTACCGGAGATCGTCCCGCTATTGGTCAGATCGAGGCTGGTGTTGTTGTTGGTCGAGGCAATCGTGGGCCGGTTGCCCGCCGTGTTGTTCTGCATCAGCCCCGTATTGCGAATGATGCTGAGGCCCGGCGCGCCGCTGCGCCCCACGAGGTCCGCATCCAGCGAGTTGACCATGGATCCGTTGTTGATCAGGGTCCAGGTCGAGATGCCGGCGCCCCTGACGCCCACCATCTTCTCGTAACCGCGGCCGCCCGGCGCATCGCTGCCGACGAACGACGCACCGGCATCGATCGTCAGCGTCTGGTTGTTCGCCGTGAAGTTCATCCAGCCCGAATAGGTCGCGGGACTCTGGACGAGAACCGCGCTACCCGCCGTGCCGATCGTGCAGCCGGCGGTAACGGAAGCGGCGATGGTGCCGCCGCTCGTCGAGCATTGACCGTACGCATGCATCGAGCCGATGCCCGCGAAAATCGCAGGAATGGCCTGAAGCGGGAAGTTGACCTTGCAGCGGCTCGGCATGCGGACTCCCTTTGTGCATGTCGGCCAATATAGTCACAAATCGCCCAATGAAATGAGGCCTTCCCGGAACCAGATATCGCGTGAAAACAAGCCGCGAGATCACTGAGATCGCCGAGAGACAATGCGATCTCAGTGAATGAAAAGAGGTAGCGGGTACCCGTGCTCCAACCACGCAGAAACGGGTACGCTCAGTCCCAACCTTCTCCTGTTCGTCAGGACTCGCGCGGCAGGAACGTGTCGCCTTCGGTCAGCGGCGCATGCCGGTATGTGGCCGGCGTGCGGCTCAGTTTGACCGGCGCGCCGAGACCCTTGTAGCCGCCGGGCATCTCGACGACCATCTCGCGGTGCGCCGTGTGCGGATGCTGGAGGGCGCCCGGCACCGACAGGACCGGGGCGCAGGGCACGCCCGCCGCGGCCAGTTCGTCGGCGAAGGTCTTGCCGTCGACGTCCTTCATGCGCGCTTCGAGTTCGACCTTGAGCGTCGCGCGATTGACCGAGCGCGCGCCAGCCGTGGCGTAGCGCTCGTCGTCGGCCAGTGCCGCCATGCCGAGCCGCTCGCACAGGATGCGGAACTGCCGGTCGTTGCCGACGGCGAGGAAGATCGGGTCTGTGGCCGTGGCCACGGTGTCGTACGGATAGATATTCGGGTGCGCGTTGCCGGTACGCTGCGGCGTCTTGCCGCTCATGAACCAGTTGGCCGCATGCGGATGAAGCAGCGAGATGCCCGAGTCGTAGAGCGCCGCTTCCACGAACTGCCCGCGGCCGCTGCGCGCGCGCTCCTGCAGGGCCAGCAGCACCCCCAGCGCGGCATTGAGGCCGGTGACCATATCGACGACGGGCAAACCCGCGCGCAACGGCTCGCCATCCGCCTCGCCATTGATGCTCATGATGCCGGCCATCGCCTGGATGGCCGCATCGTAGCCGGGCAGGCCGCCGAGCGGACCGTCCGCGCCAAAGCCCGACACGCGACAGTGGATCAGCCGCGGAAAGCGCTGCGACAACGCGTCGTAACCGAGGCCCCATTTCTCGAGCGTGCCGGTCTTGAAGTTCTCCACCAGCACGTCGGCATCGGCCAGCAGTGCGAGCAGGACTTCCCGATCGGCTTCCGTCGTCAGATCGAGCCGCATCACGCGCTTGTTGCGATTGAGCCCGAAGTAGTAGGACGCCACGCCATCGCGGAACGGCGGGCCCCACGTGCGGGTGTCGTCGCCCTGCGGCGGCTCGATCTTGAGCACGTCGGCGCCATGATCGCCGAGGATCTGTCCGCAGAACGGGCCGCCGAGGATGCGCGAGAGGTCGACGACGCGAATGCCAGCCAGTGCGCCCGTCGTTGTCCCGGTTGTCGTCATGTTGTCTCCTGTATTGTCAGTCCAGCTGCGCGCCGGACTTCTGCACCACAGTGCGCCATTTTCCGACCTCGGCCTTGACGAAGGTGCCCAGTTGCTCGGGCGTCGTCGACGGTGCGAACTCGAGGCCCTGGCCCTGCAGCGTCTTGCGGACCTCGGGCTGCTGGAGGGCCTCGGCAAAAGCCGTGTTGAGCTTGCGGACGACCTCCGGCGGCGTGCCGGCCGGCGCGACCACTCCGAAGAATACAGAAACATCGAAGCCGCCGAGCCCTAGCGCCCCGCCCTGCTCGGCCACGGTGGGCACGTCGGGCAGTGCCTGCGACCGGGCGCGCGTGGTCACGCCGAGCGCGCGAAGCTTGCCGCTCTTGATGAACGGCAGCGCGGTGAGCACATCGGTGAATGTCATGCTGACCTGGCCGCCCAGCAGGTCGTTGAGCGCCGGGCCCGTGCCCTTGTACGGCACGTGCTGGAAGTCCGTTCCCGCGAGGTTGTTGAACAGCACGCCGGCCAGATGCGACGACGCGCCGTTGCCCGACGACGCATAGGTCAGCTTGCCCGGGTGGGCCTTCGCGTAGGCGACGAGCTCCTGCACATTCTTCGCCGGCACGTTCGGATTGACCACGAGCACGTTGGGCAGCAGGCCGATCTGGATCACGGGGGCGAAGCTCTTGACCGGGTCGTAGTTGATCTTGCGGTACAGGCTCACGTTGATCGCGAGCGGCGCGGACGTGCCGAACATCAGCGTGTAGCCGTCGGGCTCCGCGCGCGCCACGGCCTCGGCGCCGATATTGCCGCCCGCGCCGGCGCGATTCTCGACCACCACGGTCTGGCCGAGGCTGTTCTTGAGCGCGGCCGCGAGCGTGCGGGCCATTGCATCGGTGGGCCCACCCGGCGGGTAGGTGACCACGAGCATGATCGGCTTGGTCGGGTAGTCCTTTTGCGCGTGCGCGGGGGCGACGGCGAAGCAGAGCGTGCAGGCGGCTACGGCCGCCACGCGTTTCCAGAATGGCATGAGGTTGTCTCCGGTATTGTGGTTGTTATCGGGTTCAGAACACGTTGACGTCGGCGACGGCACCCGCGTCGCGGACATGGGCTTCCGGCGGCATGACCGCATCGGCGAGCCACGAAGGTTCGACGTCGCCCGCGAGCGGGTCCTGCGGCAACACACGATGGACCAGCACGGCCTGCGCCAGCCGCATGCGGCGTGCCGAGCCGATGCGCCCGGCTTCCCACGCCATCGCGACCGCGCTGGTCACGTGATACAGGGCCGAAGCGGCCTGCCGCGCGAGCACGTCGCCATCGGCGTTGGCATCGGCCGCGCGCTGCGCCTGCGCGACCGCGCCCGCCAGCACGCGCTCGAAGCGCTCGCGGGCCGCGGCATGCAGCGGCGTATCGGCCAGCAGCGATTGCAGATGCGCCTGCAGCACCGGCAGCGACTGCTCGCGTCGAATTGCGCGCAGCACGTCCAGCGCCACGATATTGCTCGTCCCTTCCCAGATCGATCCGAGGTGCGCATCGCGCACGAGGCGTGGGTCGCTCCATTCCTCGATATAGCCGCAGCCGCCGCGCATCTCCATCGCGTCGCCGGTCACCTTGCGCGCGTCGCGGCAGGCGCGGAACTTGATCAGCGGCGTGAGGATGCGCATCAGCGCATAGGCATCGGTCTCGCCCGCATCGGCACGGCGGAGGGCTTCCGCGGTCTGGAACACCATCGTGCGCGCCTGCTCGGTCGGCAGCGTCAGCTTGAGCAACTGGCGCCGCATCAGCGGCATGTCGATCAGCCGCTTGCCAAATGCCTGGCGTTCGCGCGCGATGAACAACCCTTCGGTCAGCGCGCGCCGCATGAGGCCGGCCGCGCGTACGCCGTTGGAGAGGCGCGAGTTGTTGATCATGTCGGCCATCTGCACGAAGCCCCGGCCCGGTTCGCCGACGAGCCACGCGTGCGCGCCTTCGAGGCGAATCTCCCCGCTCGCCATCGAGCGCGTGCCGAGCTTGTCCTTGAGGCGAATGATGCGATAGTGATTGGCGCTGCCATCGGCGAGCGTGCGCGGCAGCAGGAACAGCGACACGCCCTTGATACCGGCTACCGCGCTGCCATCGGCTTCCTCGACGCGCGCGAGCACCATCGCGAGCGCGGCGTCGGGATTCGAGCAGAACCACTTGTCGCCGAGCAGCCGCCAGCCGCCCTCCGCCGACGGGTCGCGCACCGCGCGCGTGGCCGTGGCCGCGACGTCCGACCCCGCGCCCTGCTCGGTCATGAACATCGCGCCCTGATAGAGGTCGTCGAAGACCTGCGTGGTCAGGTTCGGCAGGAAGCGCTCGACCAGCGCGGGGTCGCCGAACTTGCGCAGCGTGCGCGTGAGCGAGTCCGTCATCGACAGCGGGCAGCACAGGCCGAACTCGGCCTGCACGAACAGATAGGTCAGCGCATATTTGGCCGCGGGCGGCATCGGCTTGTCCCACCCGAGCACGCCACCGCGATGCGAGGCCGCCGCGAGCCCGAACTCCGCGAACGCCACGCGTTCGAGTTCGACATACGCGGGATGCTTGTGGATGCGCTGCGCGTCCAGCCCGCTGCGCGTGCGATGCGACAGTGTCGGCGGCGCATGGTCGGCGACGTTGGCAAGCTCGTCGAGCACGCCGCCCGCGAGGGCACCCATGCGCTCGAGATGCGGGAGCAGATGCTGATACAGGTCGGCGGGCAGATACAGCGGCAGCAGCGCACGCAGGTCGGGATCGGCCGTGAACAGGCTGCCGCCATGGCGGTCGGGCACGGGATGGACTTCCGGCGGGGCTGACGGATGCGCGGCCGCCGGGGCCGCGCGCAGGGCGCTCGTGGGCATGAATCGTCTCCTGAAGCTATGCCGGCCCTCGTGGCGTGCGGTGACCGGATCGGTTTGGGCTTCATTATTCGGATGCCAACGATTCGTGTCTAATTCTAAAATTGGCTCGATCCATATAATTTTTATATCGCCATGGAATTCCGCCACCTGCGCTACTTCCTCGTGCTCGCCGAGGAACTCCACTTCGGCCGCGCCGCCCGGCGGCTTTCGATTTCACAGCCGCCGCTGTCGCTGAACATCCAGCAACTCGAGGCCTCCGTGGGCGCCCGCCTGTTCGAGCGCGACAGCCGCGGCGTGCGGCTGACCGCGGCCGGTCGCGCATTTCGCGAATCGGCCACGGCGCTGCTGGCGCAGGCGGAGGCGGCCCGGCAACTTGCCCGCGAGATCGAGGCTGGCGCCGTGGGCCGGCTGCGCGTGGGCTTCGTCGGATCGATGCTGTATCGCGGCATGCCGCAGCTGTTGCAGGACTTCGAGGCGCGCTTCCCGGGTATCCAGGTGGCGCTGACCGAACTGAACTCGCAGGAGCAGATCGACGCGCTGCTGCACGGCGAGCTCGATGCCGGCTTTGTCCATACGCGGCGCGTACCCGACGAGCTGACCACGGTGCTCGCCCATCGCGAGCAGTTCGTCTGCTGCATGCCGGCCGGCCATGCGCTGGCCGAACGGGGCAAGGTCGCGCTGACCGACCTGCGCGGCGAGCCGTTCGTGCTGTTCTCGCGGCAGGCGTCGCCCGACTATTACAGCCGCATCTTCGAGATGTGCGTGGCACAAGGCTTTTACCCGCAGGTGCGCCACGAGGTCCGGCATTGGCTATCCGTGGTCTCGCTGGTCTCGCAGGGCATGGGCGTGGCGGTGGTGCCCGCGGCGCTTGCGCGCTCCGGCATGGCGGGCGCGGCGTTCCGTCCGCTGACCGATACCGACGTGCCGTCGGAGGTGTACTGCGTGTGGCGGCAGCACCCTGACGATCCCGCGCGCGATCATTTCGTGGAGACCGTGCGCCGGGCGGCAAACGCTGCGTGACGAAAAGAAAAAGCCACCGGTCCCGAGGGCCAGTGGCTTGGAAAGTACGCGTGGAACGGGGTGTTCAGCGTGCTTGCAGCTTACCGCCCGGCTGGCGGCGGACCAATAACGCAAATGTGGTATTCCAATAAAATCGGGCGTTTGGCGTGAATTTTTTACGTAATTTTTATATCCAAGGCGTGCTGTACGCCTTGCCCGACGCGGCCATGGCGGAGCGACCGGCGCCGATCTCGCGGCAATTGCTATACAATCGAGAACGATTTTTATTTACGACCCAGCAAGGGCCAAAGCATGATGCGGTTGTCTGAACTTCCCCGGCGTACCGCCGCCGTTGTGCAATCGGTGGAGGATCTCTCGCCCGACGATGCCATCGCGCGCCGGTTACGCGATCTCGGCTTCGTGCCGGGCGAAGCGGTGCAGATCATCGCGTTTGGTCCATTTGGCAGGGATCCGATCGTCGCGCAGGTCGGCTTTACGCGCTTCGCGCTGCGACGCGCGGAAGCCGCGCGCATTACGGTCGATCTGGCCAGCGCGTCGGTGTCGAGCATCGCCCCCGAGCCTGCCGCCGAGCCTGCCGAACAAGCGGCGCAGCAAGCCGCCGCCAAGCGACTGGCCTGACGGCCTCGCGCTTTCAATCCTGCCTATGTCCGTTGCTCCGAACTCCTCCGCGCTGCGCATCGCGCTCGTCGGCAATCCCAACTGCGGCAAGACCGCGCTGTTCAACCGCCTGACCGGCAGCCGCCAGAAGGTGGCCAACTACGCCGGCGTCACCGTCGAGCGCAAGGAAGGCCAGTTCGTGGCGCCGAGCGGCCGCACGGTGCGTATTCTCGATCTGCCCGGCGCGTATAGCCTGCGCGCGGCGAGCCTCGACGAGACGGTCACGCGCGAGGTCGTGCTCGGGCAGCGCGCCGACGAACCGCGCCCCGACCTGCTGGTGTCGGTAGTCGACGCCACCAACCTGCGGCTGCACCTGCGCTTCGTGCTGGAGCTGCGCCGCCTCGGGCTGCCGATGGTCGTGGTGCTCAATATGAGCGATGCGGCCGCGAAGCGCGGCATCCTGATCGATCGCGACAAGCTTTCCGCCGCGCTCGGCGTCCCGGTGGTGCAGACCGTGGCCGTCAAGCGCGATGGCGCCGCCGCGCTCGTCGAAGTGCTCGAGGGCCAGTTGCCGAAGGCGCTGCCCGCGCAACCGCTCGACGGGCTGTCGGACCTCGACACCCACGACGAAGTCAGGAAACTGCTTGCGGCCGCCGTCACGATGCCGGCGCGCACGGCGCGCGTCGACGATGCGCTCGATCGCGTCCTGCTGCACCCGGTGTTCGGGCTCGTGATTCTCGCGGTGCTGCTGTTCTTCATGTTCCAGGCGGTGTTCTCGTGGGCGGAGCCGCTCATGGATGGCATCGAGGGGGGCGTGCACATGCTCGGCGAAGTCGTCGGCACCTGGATGCCCGACGGCATGCTCAAGAGCCTGATCGTCGATGGCATGATCGCGGGCCTCGGCAGCGTCATCGTGTTCCTGCCGCAGATCCTGATCCTGTTCCTGTTCATCCTCACGCTCGAGGAATCGGGCTATCTGCCACGCGCCGCGTTCCTGCTGGACCGGCTGATGATGGGCGCGGGCCTGTCGGGCCGTTCGTTTATCCCGCTGCTGTCGAGCTTCGCCTGCGCGATTCCGGGCATCATGGCCACGCGCACGATCCAGGATCCGCGCGACCGCCTGACGACCATCCTCGTGGCGCCGCTGATGACCTGCTCGGCGCGGCTGCCCGTCTATGCGCTGCTGATCGGCGCGTTCATCCCCGAACGGACGGTGGGTGGCATCTTCAACCTGCAGGGGCTCGTGCTGTTCGTGCTGTATGTGGCGGGCATCCTCAGCGCGCTGATCGTGGCCTACGTGCTCAAGTATTTCCGCCGCGACCGCACGGATCACCCGCTGCTGATGGAACTGCCGTCGTATCGCATTCCGAACCCGCGCGACGTGGCCATCGGCCTGTGGGAACGCGCGCGCATCTTCCTGTCGCGCGTCGGCAAGGTGATTCTCGCGTTGACGGTGCTGCTGTGGTTTCTCGCAACCTTCCCGTCGCCGCCCGATGGTGCCACCGCACCGGCCATCGACTACAGCTTCGCCGGCATGATCGGCAAGGGGCTGGAGCACATATTCGCGCCCATCGGCTTCAACTGGCAGATCTGCATCGCGCTGGTCCCGGGCCTGGCCGCGCGCGAAGTGGCCGTCGGCGCGCTGGCGACCGTCTATGCCCTGTCCGGCAGCGACGATACCGTGGCCACGCAACTGGCCCCGATGATCGCCGCGCAGTGGTCGCTGGCCACCGCGCTGTCGCTGCTCGCGTGGTACGTATTTGCGCCACAATGCATCTCGACGCTGGCCGTGATCCGCCGGGAGACCAACTCGTGGAAGGTGATGGCGGCGTCGGCGGCCTACCTGACCGGGCTGGCTTACCTGGCATCGTTCGTGACCTATCGCGTGGCCCTGATGTTTAGCTGAACCGGCGAAAGACTCGCCGGTCGAACCGACCATGACGCTCTATCATGCCTTTGAAACCCTGCTGGTCCCGCTGATCGTGATCGCGTGCGCGCTCTCGGTCGCGGCACGTTATCTGCCCCGCACGCGCGAGCGCGTCAAGGCCGGTCTGGCCGGCATGCTCGGCGGCGCGATGGCGCCGGGCTGGCGGGGCTGGATCGCCCGACGCCTGAGCCCCACTGCGGCGGCAGGCTGCGCGAGTGGCTGCGACACCGGCGGCGGCTGCAATACCTGTGGATCGAACACCTCGGCGTCGGCAACGCCTTCGTCCACCGTCAGCGACGAGCAGGTGATCCGGTTTATGCGGCGACCCTGAGGCCTCGACCTTCCCCCCAAAAAGCGACCCACCGGGTCGCTTTTTTTGCGCCCGCCTTGGCGCGGACGCGCGATAGCGGGCACGCAGAAACGGGTACGGTCTACGCAGAAACGGGTACGGCCTCCGATTTTCGGCGCGCCACATCGTGCGTCGGCGACGCAGAAACGGGTACGCCTTACCTTTTCCCTCCCGCGACGCGACCTCCTCCGAAACCGGTAAAAGTGGCGCGTAAATCTCAACGTATCTAATTGTCGCGAGTTGTAAATTCTTGTACATGAGAATGTTAACCATTATCATTTGCACCTTCATTCGCAAAAGAACGATTTCAAAGTGCCTGTACCGCCCTTCCAACTGCGCCGAAGCTGTATCGCAGCCGTCGCCGGCGCGCTACTTTGCCCCGGCTTTGCGACCGAGGCCTGGGCGCAATTCGCCACGGGCGATGCCCCGCTGCTGCCGTCCATCGTCGTGACGGGCACGCGCTCCGAGAAGCCGATCGACGAGACCCCCGTCAAGACGGAAGTGGTCGACCGGCAGGAAATGGATCGTACGCATGCGCGCACGCTGAAGGACGCGCTCGAGAACGTGCCCGGCCTGCAATTGCGCGAAATCCACGGAAAATCCGGTTACAAGGTGACGCTGCAGGGCATGACCAGCGACCAGGTGCTGATCCTGATCGATGGGTTGCCGATCACCGCCAGCACGGGCTCGACCGTCGACGTCTCGCAGTACCTGCTGACAGAAGTGGACCGCGTGGAAGTGGTCAAGGGCGCCAGCTCCGCGCAGTACGGCAGCTCCGCCATGGGCGGCGTGATCAACGTGATCACGCGCCCGATCTCGAAGGGTCTTTCCGCCGCGGCCACGGCCGACGCCGGCACGTACGGCGGCCAGAACGCCGACGGTACGCCGGGCCTGCTCCACGGCAGCATGCGCGTCGAAGGCGGTACCGAGACGCTGCGCGCGCGCGTCGCCGCCGACGCCCTCGACAACAAGGGCTTCGCGGTCGATCCCGATGGCTGGACCCAGCATGGCGACAAGGTGCGTCGACAGCAGTATTCGGGACGCCTCGAATGGCTGCCCAGCACCGCCGGCAATTTCTGGGTCGATGCGAGCGCGTACCGCGAGACCGACGAGCAGCGCTACCAGTACTACGCGCCGCCCAACTACGTGCCGCAGCGCAAGTCGGAGGACATCGATCGCAACCGCTTTACCGGCGGCGGCCAGTGGAAGTTCGACAATGGCGTACGCGCGCGCGTCGCGGGCATGACCGAGGGCTACGACAGCACCACGCGCGAATACTCGAACACGGTGCAGACGGGTACGCGGATGTCTTCGCAGCGGACCGACCATCTGTCGATGCAATTCGACATGCCGGCCTGGCGCTCGCAGCTGTGGCAGTTCGGCGCGGACCTCCACCGCGAGCGCCTGAACCAGACCAACAACAGCGTCTCCGAACTCGCGGGCAATGCCGAACGCCGCAACGGCGAGGTGTACCTGCAGAACGACATCCTGTTCAGCGAGCGCTGGGAAATGATCGTCGGCCTGCGCGGCCAGCACGACTCCGACTTCGGCAGCCACTTCGCGCCCAAGGTCGGCCTGCGCGGCAACCTGCTGCAGAGCGATGACTGGAAGGGTGTGGTACGCGCCAACTTCGGCCAGGGCTATCGCGTGCCGAACCTCAAGGAGCGCTACTACCTGTTCGACCACAGCTCGCTCGGCTACATGGTGCTCGGCAATCCGAACCTGAAGCCCGAGTCGTCGAACAGCTTCCAGCTCGGCGGCACACTGAACTGGCGCGACCGGCTCGTGCTCGACACGAACCTGTTCTACAACCACGTCAGCAACCTCATCCAGACCGACATGGCCAACTTCACGGTCGTGAATGGCATTGCGGTCTACACCTACCGCAACGTGTCGCGTGCGCGCACGCGAGGGGTCGAGACGGCGCTGAGATGGGTGGCCACCGATGCGCTGCGCTTCAACCTCTCGTACACGTACACGGACACCGAAGACCTCAATACGGGCACCGAGCTGACCCGCCGGCCGCGCAACATGGGCCGCTTCGGCGTGGACTGGCGTCTGCTGCCCGGTACCGAACTGACCACGCGCGCGCGCTTCCAGAGCAGCGAGCTGGTCGACTCCGCGAGCACCGCGCGCTCCGCGGGCTGGGGCACGCTGGACCTCGTGCTGAACCAGAAGATCGGCCGCAACGTGACCGCCTTCGTTGGCGTGAACAACCTGTTCGATCGTCAGCGCGATTTTTCGAATGCCAATGACTTCGGGCCGGTGGCAGGCCGATTCGTGTACCTCGGCGCGCGCGTCAACGTCGACGTGCTGCGCTAGTTCAACTGGGAGGAAGCTCAAATGAAAAACAATCGAACGATTTACGCATCGGCGCTCAACACCGCGATGCTGGCTCTCGTCACCGCGGCGCTGGCGGCGTGCGGTGGCGGGGGCGACAGCGCGCCGGCCGCCCCGGCCTCCACCACGCCGACCACGCCCGCCACACCCGTGACGCCGACAACGGCATTCACGCAGTCGGGCACGTGGACGTTCACGCTGCCGGCCAACGGCACGTCGATCTGCTACGACTTCAACGCGCAGGCGCAGACCGCGGATTGCACCGGCACGGCATGGGACCTGAAGGTCAAGAGCAGCGGCCTGACCGCCACGCTGTGGACCAACAGCGGCACGAGCGGCACCGGTGGCGGCGGCGCGTTCGGCGGACCGTTCGACCACACGTGGACCGAACTCCAGGCATGGAAGAATGCGACGACCGATCCGGTGAACGGCGCCATTCCGTCCACGCTGTACTTCAAGGACGCGGCGAGCGGCGTCTTCACCAGCGCCAACGACATCCAGTCGGCCGCATTCGAGTATGGCGTCGGTGGGTCCACCGACCACCTGCTGTATCCGACGTGGCGCACGTTCCTGATCACCACGAACAGCGCCGTTGCCGATGCGACGGGCGCCGGCGCACAGGTGTTCGCCCTGCAGGTGACGGGCTACTACGGCGGCGCGGGCGGCACCACGTCCGGCAACCCTTCGTTCCGCTGGGTCGATCGCGCCAACCCGGGCGCGGTACGCACGGCGACCGTCAATGCCGCCACGGACTGGGTCTACTACGACCTCAATGCGGGCGCCGTGTCTACGGCCACCGGCACGTGGCATATCGCGTTCAATCGCTACAACTTCAAGCTGAACGGCGGCGAATCGGGCTCGGGTACCGTTGCCGGTTTCGTGGGCCGCACGCCGGCGGGCTTCTATGACGCGAGCAACAAGCCCGTCGCGGCGAAGTTCACCGATGCGACCAATGCCGCCACCCGGCTTGCCGACCTGAGCGACACCACGCTGTCGGTGCCCGCGAGCGCCGCTGCGTGGGTCAAGGATGCGACGGCATCGTCACTCAATCCGAAGTACACCGGAACCTACCCGAACGCCCTAAACTATGGCTGGTTCTCGTACTTCCCGACAGCAGCCGCGGCGACCGCGGCGGGCCTGCCGGCCGTGGCGCACGTGATCGCGGCAAACCCGGCGAACGCGTCGCTGATCCGCGGTGGCGAGGGCACGACGTATGCACGCTTCCACCTGACGCAGATCCAGTATGCAGACCCCAGCAATTCGAGTAGCGCGCAGACCTGGACCATCCAGTACGACGTGCAGCCCTGATTGGTGAGTTCCCTGGCTTCCATGCAAGACACTATGCAACAAGACAGTTTCGACACCCTGCGCGCGCGCCATCGGCAGCTCACCGACCAGGAGCCCGGCCTGCGCATCCGCGACCGCGCGCGCAAGCTCGGCGCGACCGAAGCCGCGCTGGTCGCCGCCGAATGCGGCGTGACCTCGCGCGAGCTCAACGGTCCCGCGCAGGCGCTGTTTCGCGACCTGGGCTCGCTCGGCCCCGTCATGGCGCTGTCGCGCAACGACTCGGCCGTGCACGAGCGTCACGGTACCTACACGGATATCCAGGCCGAAGGGCCGGTCGGTATCGTGCTGGGTCCCGATATCGACCTTCGCATGTTCTTCGGCAGCTGGAAGTATTTCTATGCCGTCAGCGAGAATGGCCGCGACAGCATCCAGTTCTTCGACAAGAGCGGCGAGGCCGTGCACAAGGTCTACCGCACCGATGCGACCGACGCGGCGGCGTGGGAAGCCTATGTCGCGCGCCATGCCAGCGACGCTCGCACGCCGGTCGTCGCCGAAGCCGTGCAGGCCACCAGCGAGGCCGAGGCCCCGGCGGATATCGCGGCATTCCGCGCACACTGGCGGGGCCTGACCGATACGCACGACTTCTTCGGCATGCTGCGGCAGTTCAAGGTGTCGCGGCTCGGCGCACTGCGCGCCGCGGGCGACGACCTTGCGCAGGCCGTCGATAACGCGGCCGTGGAGACCATGCTTCAGCGCGCGGCCGAGACCCGTCTGCCGATCATGTGCTTCGTCGCCAATCGCGGCATCGTGCAGATCCACACGGGACCGGTGCAGCGCCTCGTGCGAACCGGTCCGTGGTTCAACGTGCTGGACCCGACGTTCAACCTGCACCTCAACACGCAGGCCGTGACGACGAGCTGGGTCGTCAACAAGCCCACCGTCGATGGCTGGGTCACGTCGCTCGAGCTGTATGGTGCCAACGGCGAACTGATCGTGCAGTTCTTCGGCGAGCGCAAGCCCGGCAAGCCCGAACTGCCAGCATGGCGCGCGCTGCTGCAGTCGCTGTGCACGCATGCGCTGGCGGCCTGACATGATGCGCGCTGTCTCCATGAAGACCGTGCGCGGCGCGTTGCTCTCGATGCTGTGCATCGCGGGGCTGGCGCACGCCGCGCCCCCGGCGCGCGTGGTCGGCCTGGGCGGCGCGGTGACCGAGATCGTCTATGCGCTCGACGCGGGCAACAGCCTCGTTGGCGCCGACGCCTCGAGCATCTACCCGCCCGCCGCGCTCAGGCTGCCGAAGGTCGGCTACTACCGTACGTTCTCGGTGGAGGGCGTGGCGAGCCTCAAGCCGGACCTCGTGCTGGCTTCCGATCAGAGCGGTCCGCCGCAGTCCCTCGAACAATTGAAGCGGCTCGGCAGCAAGGTGGTGGTACTGCCGTCGGCGCCGACCGTGGCGGCGCTCGACCAGCGCATTCTGGGCGCGGCCACCGCGCTCGAACGCGGCGCGCAGGGCAAGGCGCTCGTGGACCGCATTCATGCGGAGCTCGATGCGATCAAGCCTGCCGCGCAGTCGCCGCGCGTGCTGCTGGTCAGTGCCCACACGGGCAAGATGCAGGCCGCCGGGGAAGACACCGCGGGCGCCGCGATGCTCAAGCTCGTCGGTGCCACCAACGTCCTTGGCGACCAGACCGGGTACAAGCCATTCTCGGCGGAAGCCGCGGCGGCGCTGCGTCCCGATGTCATCGTCACGACGACCATGTCGATTCAGGCAAGCGGCAGCGTCGAAGCGTTTCTTGCGCAGCCCGGGCTCAATGCGACGCCGGCCGCCCGCAACAAGCGCATCGTGGTGATGGACGACCTGCTGTTGCTCGGCTTCGGTCCGCGCCTGCCCGAAGCGCTACGGCAGTTGCAGGCGGGGTTCGTGCCGCCTGCGGCGCGATAACGGTATCGATAGCGGCATCGATGGCGGAATCAACGACTCCGGCCGTGGCGAAGCTGCGCGCGTTGCGATATCTGTCGCCGCCGCAGGTGCTTGTCGTCCTGTGCGTGCTCGTGGTGCTGGTCGCGCTGATGGCATCGGCCAGCGGCGCGCTGGCGATTCCACGGAGCCGGCTGCTCTCGCTGCTGTGGACGACCGATCTCGACGCCGAAGCCACGATCTGGCGCAACGTGCTGATCGAGGTGCGGCTGCCGCGCATCGTGCTGGCCGTCGTGGTCGGCGCCGCGCTGGCCCTGTCCGGCGCCGTCATGCAGGCCCTGTTTCGCAATCCGCTCGCGGAACCCGGCCTCGTGGGCATTTCGCTGGGCGGCGCGGCCGGCGCGGTCATTGCGATCGTGCTCGGCGCCGACGGCCTCTGGGGCATCGCGCCGCTCGCATTCGTCGGCAGCCTGATCGCCACCGCACTGGCCTACAAGCTGGGCACGCGGCGCCCCGGCGTGGCCAATCTGCTGCTCGCGGGTGTGGCCATCAATGCGATCTGCGCGAGCGTCGTCGGCTTTTTCACCTATCAGGCCAGCGACGTCCAGCTGCGCAACCTGACGTTCTGGAACATGGGCAGCCTGGCGGGCGCCACGTGGAGCATGCTCGCGTGGATTGTGCCGCTGGTCGCCGTGCTGTGCGCGCTGCTGCTCCGTGACTGGCGGGTAATGAACGCACTGCTGCTCGGCGAGCGCGAAGCCCATCATCTGGGATTCGATATCCGCCGCGTGCGTCGCCGGCTGATCGTGCTCACGGCCCTGCTCGTGGGCCCGCTCGTCGCGGTCACGGGCACCATCGGCTTCGTCGGGCTTGTCGTGCCGCATCTGGTGCGGCTGCCGCTCGGGGCCGACCACCGCTGGCTCTTGCCCAACACGATCGCGGGCGGCGCGATGGCGCTGACGCTCGCGGACTGGCTCGCCCGCATCGCCGTGATTCCCGCGGAATTGCCGATCGGCATCGTGACCAGCCTCGTCGGCGGCCCCTTCCTGCTGTGGATGCTCACGCGAAAATCCTGAGACGCCGATGCTTTCCACCCGACAACTGACCTGCGCGCGCGGCGATCGCACGGTGCTGCATGCGATCGACCTCGACCTGCACGCCGGCGAGGTGCTGGGCGTGCTCGGCGCCAACGGCGCGGGCAAATCGACCCTGCTCGGCACGCTCGCGGGCGAACTGGCGCCGACCGGCGGCACACTCACGCTCGATGCGGCGCCGCTGGCGCGCTGGTCCGCGCGGGCGCTGGCGCGGCGGCGCGCGGTGCTGCCGCAATCGCCGAGCCTCGCCTTCGACCTTTCCGTGCGCGAGGTCGTGGAGATGGGCGCCTACCCGTTTCCCGAGATCGATGCGGACACGGTAGCCGCCCGCGTCGATGAGGTGCTTCAGCTAGCCGACGTGACGTCGCTGCGCGACCGGCGCTATCTCGGCATTTCGGGCGGCGAGCAGCAACGGACGCAGTTCGCCCGCGCGCTGCTGCAGGCGCTGACCGGCCGGGCCCCACGCGAATACCGCGCGCTGTTTCTCGACGAACCGACCTCGAGCCTCGACCCGCGGCACCAGTTGCTGCTGCTGCGTGCGGTGCGCACCCTGGCGCGCGACGAAGGGCTCGCCGTGCTCGTGGTGCTGCACGACGTCAATCTCGCCGCGCGCTGGTGCGACAGGCTGCTGCTGCTGGCGGACGGGCACGCGATCGCGCTGGGCAGACCCGCCGAGGTATTGGTGCCCGCCGCGCTGGCCCGCGTCTACGGATTGCGCGCCGAGGTGACAGCGAGCGAGGCCGGGCCGTCCGTCACGTTCGCGCTGGATTGACCGGCCGCGGGCACCGCAGCAGGTACGTCAGCAGCCGCGACGCTCGCTCCGGTCAACGGCTGGCGGTGCGCAGCACATTGGTGGCGCGCGGTACCCGGACACCGTTGAAGTACAGCACCCCCATCCTGGGGCCGTCGCCCAGTATCCAGGGCGCGCGTACGACCGTGTGCTCGTGCGCCTGGATCCTGCCCGGACTGTAGACGCCCATGTCCGCCGCGATATCGATGCGGCCGTTCGCCTCGACGTTGCCCAGATTCAGAAGCATGCCATCGCCGAATAGCGGCCAGCCTGACTGACGGTCGCGGCTCGCGCGGATGTCCATGCTGCCGCCGCGAAGCGACGCATTCCTGTCGATGAACACACCCTTCGCCTGCACGCGCACGGCGTCGTTCGCAGCCACGGTCCCCTGCAGCTGCACCATCGCATCGCTGAAGACATCGACGCGTTTGCCCATCACGACGCCCGGATGCACGTAGTCGCCTTTCGACTGGATCGTCACATCGGCATCCCACTGGCCCACGAAACCGGGCGTCCGCACGCCAGTCCCCTGCTCCGTGGCGATCAGCCGGATGCGCTCGCCGTGCATCGCGCCGAACTCGGTGCCGTCGATCGCGAAGCGCTGCGAAGGTGCATCGCCCGGGCTGGTCTGGCCCACCACCTGACGCGTGCGATAGTCGAAGCGGTTCGGCCCCGCGATCACAGTCAGGTCCCGCACCTGGACACGACTGTCCACCTTCACGTTGCGCGCCACGACGTCGAGCGTGCGCAGTCCGTGTCCGGCCTTGCCTGCCTCGAACAGGACGTCGCCGCCCATCACGTCGAAGCCCGCCAGCGCGCCCTCGGCGTCGAGGTGCGGCGTGCCTGTCGTCAGCGTGACGCGATCGGTATTGATAAACCCGCAGCCCCTGCAGGTCATGCCGTGCGGATTGGCAACCACGACATCGGCGCGATCGCCATGCACTTCGGTCATGCCGGCCAGCACGCTTCGATTGGCGGACACTACCTCGTTGAGAACGAGATTCGCGGTACGGTAGAGATGCGGATTGCCGGCGATGGCGCCGGCAATCTCGGACGGCCTTGGCGCCTGCCCTGGCAACGCATTGTTGAGCACGAGCCCGGCCGCGTCCACGTTGTAGGCGTCATAGCGGTTGTGCGAAATTCCCGCGGCATTGGGCACGGCGATATCGACGATGGTGGCGCCGTTGTCCGCGAGACGCACGGTGGCATTGCTGCCCGCAACGGTAACGGATTGGGCGGACGCCGCCCCGATCGGGACGGCGCCGCCCGCCACCAGACAGGCGAAAACACGGACGGCAAAGCGGGCGTGAGCGGTGTGTGGCATGTCGGAGCTCCGGTGAAGAGGGAGCGCCTACGGTCTCACGGATGCATCCTGCAGGCTGTAGCCGATCCGCGAAATGTCCGAGCGGATCGGCGCGCCGGCTACATGACGGTACCCGCGATCGTCATGGTCAGCGGCATCTGCTCGGCGCCCGCCGTGCAGGTCACGGTGACCGCGAACGGTCCCGGCGCGCTCGGCTGGATCTGGATGGCGTTGGGCGCGAACACGACCGGGACCAGCGAGACGTTGCTCGAGCCCGTGGTCCAGTTCCATCCCGCGCATTGCATGATGCCTTCGTCGATACCGCGATGGACCACCTGCACAGCCACCGTGGCCGGAATCGGGTTGACCAGCTTCAGCGGCTGCGGACCGTTGTAGATCAGCGCCCAGGTCGGCTGCTCGGTCACGAACAGGCTCGCGCGCGGGCGTGGCGTCAGCGTGAGGCTCCCCGCGGTGACGGACAGCACGCTCTGATACGCATCGGCGCCATTCGCCAGGCTCGTGCCGATGGTCGTCGTGCGTGTGCTGGCATCGGGCTGCACGGCAAGCGTCGGGGACGTCGTGGTGAACGTCCAGAGCCCGTCGAATGCGCTCGTGGTATCGACCTCGTCGTTACGGACCACGCGCGAGGCGAACGACTGCGGACGCCCGTTGAGCACGGAGAGCGCATTGATCTGCGCGCCGCCCTGCGACAGCACGAGGCGGTAGCTGGCCACGCCGGCACCCACCACGGAGACCGGGAACAGGCCCGACAACGTGCCGCCATTCGGCGCCGTGACGGACACGCTGACGAGCGCCTGCGCCACCGCCGCGGCCGTGTTGAACGCGCGCAGCGTGCCCACATTGGCCGCGCCCGTGACCTGCACCGCGGCACCGCTGCTGTTCCACGTCCATGCCGTGCCCGCGGAGGAACGGTCCGCGCCATGGCTATCGATCAGCGACGCCGTAACGGGCAGTACCTGGCCATGCGTCATCGACAGCGCCGGATACGGCAGCGCGAGCGCGTAGGTCGTGGCGCCCGCGGCCAGCACCGTCACGCTTGCCGACTGCATCGGCAGCTGCGTGACCGCGCCATCGGCGGCCGTGACCGTGCCGACCACGCTGATGGTGGCCACGCCCACGCCCGTGCCGCGCACGTTGGCGGTGCCGGGCGCGCTCGCGGGCGTCACCGTGGCGATGGCGCCGTTGGAGGTCGACCACGTGAACTGCGTAGAGACGGTGACGTCGTTGCCGTTGCCGTCGACCACGGTCGCGGTCATCGGCAGCGTACCGCCGACGGCGACCTGTCCCGACGTCAGCCCGAGCTGCATCACGTAGGTCTTGGAGGCGGAATTATTGGAGCCCGAGCCACCACCCGACCCACCACCCGACCCGCCGTTCGATCCGCCGCTGCCGCCCGCACCGGCCGTCGTCGGGGTGCCCGACCCGGAGCCGCCGCCGCCACCGCCGCACGCCGCGAGCGTCAATGCGGTAAAGATGGCCAGCAGCCACGTTGTCCACGTATTCGTTCTCATGATCTGTCCCCTCGGTCCCGGTTGCGGCGCCGCAGCACCTGCTCCGTTCTCTGTTTGCGTACCACGTTCGCCTGCAATGTCTTCGTGCCCGCGCATGGGCCTTCTTCGTGCTATCAGCCTATGCGCGATAGGACCGTGGCAATACCGGTCAGAGGACTGAGCGGCGGCCCACACAACGGGCGTAGGTCAGCCATTTTTCGCGCGCGCGATACGCGGGATCATCCGTTTGCCCGATCCCGCCACGTGGCGCGCCGCACCGACGCGGTTGACGCAAGGCGCGGTTTTCGACTACGCTCCCTCATTCGTCCGATACATGCCCTTCGCTTCAACGCATGCACGCCACCGCTGCCGCCCCTGTCGATTTCGCCGATGCCCCGCGCATCGCGGCGAACTCGCGCGCGCCGCGTGTGCCGGTTTGCGGCGGTGCGGCATCTGCTTCTCCCCTCCTTCTCGCGCTATCGCTAACCCTAGTGATCGGTTGCCGGGCCTAGTGCCTGTGGCAGTTCGGCAGCCTGTCGCCACGCGTTCGCGTTATCTGTTTTCCGCGTTTCCCGTTTTTAAGATTTCCCGTTTCCGTACTGGAGCTTCCGCGAGGAAGGAGAACCCATGCTGTCCAATCCCGCCGCCAAATACCGTCCCGCCACCGCCGTAGACTTGCCCGACCGCACCTGGCCCTCGCGCCAGATCACGCGCGCGCCCCTCTGGATGAGCACCGACCTGCGCGATGGCAATCAGGCGCTGATCGAACCCATGAGCGTCGAGCGCAAGCTGCGATTCTTCGAGCAGCTCGTGAAGATCGGCCTGAAGGAAATCGAGGTGGGCTTCCCGTCGGCCTCGCAGACCGACTTCGACTTCGTGCGCATGCTGATCAAGCAGAAGCGCATTCCCGACGACGTGACGATCATCGTGCTGACGCAGTCGCGCGAGGATCTGATTCGCCGTACCGTCGAGTCCGTGCGCGACGCGCACCGGGCCACCGTGCACCTGTACAACCCGATCGCGCCCGCATGGCGCCGCATCGTGTTCAACGCCTCGCGTGAAGAGATCCGCGAAGTGGCGGTGACAGGCACGCGGCTCATCCGCGAGCTGACCGACGCGCAGCCGGGCACGCACTGGGGCTACGAGTACTCGCCCGAGACGTTCAGCCAGGCCGAACTCGATTTCGCGCTCGAGGTGTCGAATGCCGTGGCCGAAGCGTGGGGCGCGGCGCCGGGGCGCAAGATGATCCTCAACCTGCCGACCACGGTGGAATGCAGCACCCCGAACGTGTTCGCGGACCAGATCGAATGGATGCATCGCCATCTCGCGCGGCGCGAACACATCGTGCTGTCGGTACACCCCCACAACGACCGTGGCACTGCCGTGGCCGCCGCCGAGCTGGCCGTAATGGCCGGTGCCGATCGCGTCGAAGGCTGCCTGTTCGGCAACGGCGAGCGGACCGGCAACGTGGACCTCGTCACGCTCGCGCTGAATCTCTACACGCAGGGCGTGTCGCCGGGCCTCGATTTCTCCGATATCGACGAAGTGCGCCAGTGCGTCGAGCACTGCAACCAATTGCCCGTGCATCCGCGCCACCCGTATGTCGGCGACCTCGTGTTTACCGCGTTCTCGGGCTCGCATCAGGACGCGATCCGCAAGGGCTTCGCGCAGCAGCAGGCCGACGCCATCTGGGAAGTCCCCTACCTGCCGATCGACCCCGCGGACCTCGGCCGCAGCTACGACGCCGTGATCCGCGTCAACAGCCAGTCCGGCAAGGGCGGCATGGCCTACCTGCTCGAGCAGGTGCACGGCATCTACATGCCGCGCCGTCTGCAGATCGAGTTCAGCCGCGCGGTGCAGGCGATGACGGACGAGACGGGCCTCGAAGCCAGCGCCGAAGATCTCTACGCGCTGTTCCGCCGCGAATACCTCGATCGCGAGTCCCCGCTCCAGTACGTGGCCCATCGCATGACGTCGGCCGCCAACGGCAATGTGGAGATCGATATCGAACTGATGCGCGACGGACAGCCGACCCGCGTGCGCGGTGCCGGTAACGGTCCGATCGATGCGGTGGTCGATGCCTTCGTGCGCGAACTTGGCGTACCCGTGCGCGTGATGGACTATCACGAGCACGCGCTGTCGGCTGGCGCCGATGCGAAGGCCGCCTGCTATGTGGAAGTACGGGTGGGCAATTCGGGCACCGGATTCGGCGCGGGCGTCGATGCGAGCATCGTCACCGCATCGCTGCGGGCGGTCGTGTCCGGCGTCAATCGCCATCTGGCGAGCGAGGCGGGCCAGATCGTGGCGCCTGTCGAGGCGAAGGCCGCCTAAAAACGGGTGTGCCCCACCCCCATGGGGCACACCACGAAAGACGTCCTGTTGGACGCCCACGACATGCGCGGTACAAGACCACGTGCCCACAGCGTAACGGGCGCCACGTGGCCGCGCCACGAATAAATCCGCATGTAAATAGAAGCCGCATGTCGCGAGGGATTTTCGCGACATCGCAATACCTTGCGTTGGGTCAATGCCGGCGAATGCCGATGGCGCCACACTGGTCTCGCAGTTTGACGAAAAAAGCGAAGACCAAAATGACCGCCACTCTCTCCGGATATTTCTCTCGTATTACCCCGCGCATTACCCCGCGCATTACCTCTCGCATCCCGTCCCGCTTTGCCCTGTCACTGGTCGCCGCCCTGATCGGCACCATGCCGCTCGGCGCCGCCGCGGCCGACGACGCCACGCAGGGCAACTGGATGATTCGCCTGCGCTCCACGTATCTGAAGATGGACGACAAGTCGGATCCGATCGGCGGCGTGGGCGCCTCGGACCGTATCGGGGTCAACAACAAGTGGATTCCCGAGATCGACGTGACCTACTTCGTCGTCCCGCATGTGGCGCTGGAACTGATGGCCACGGTGCCGCAGAGCCAGGATGTGAGCCTGGACGGAAACAAGATCGGGACCTTCCGCCATCTGCCGCCGGCGCTGGTGCTCCAGTACCACTTCCTGCCCGAAGGCACGTTCCGGCCCTACGTGGGCGCCGGCGTGAACGTGACGCGCATCTACGGTGCGAATCTCGCGGGCAACTCGCTGCAGCTCGACCGGTGGAGCGTGGGGCCCGTGCTGCAGATCGGCATGGACTACAAGCTCACGAAGCACTGGTTCCTGAACGTGGACGCCAAGAAGTCGTGGATCTCGAGCAACGTCTATGCGGGCGGCACCAAGGTGTCGACCGTCAACCTCGACCCCTGGCTGTTCAGCGCCGGCGTCGGCTACCGGTTCTGACGCGCGGCGCCCGCGGGCCTAGCGGAACGCGGGCTCGTCGAAGCTGCGCAGCTTGCGCGAGTGCAGCGCTTCCACGCCGCTCTCGCGCAGGATGCGCACGGCCTCGAGACCGATCGTCATATGCTGGCTGACGCGCTGGCGATAGAACGCATTGGCCATGCCGCGCAGTTTCAGCTCGCCATGAAGCGGCTTGTCGGAGACGCACAGCAGCGTGCCGTACGGCACGCGCAGGCGGAAGCCGTTGGCCGCCACGGTCGCGCTTTCCATGTCGATGGCGATCGCGCGCGACTGGTTGAACCGCGCGTAGAGCGCCTTCGACTTGAGCTCCCAGTTGCGGTCATCGGTCGATACCACGGTGCCCGTGCGCATGCGCGTCTTCATCTCGTTGCCCGACAAACCCGTCACGCGCGCCACGGCTTCCTGGAGCGCCACCTGGATCTCCGCGATCGGCGGCACGGGGACCCACGGCGGCAGGTCGTGGTCGAGCACATGGTCGTCGCGCACGTACGCGTGCGCCAGCACGTAGTCGCCCAGCTGCTGCGAGCGGCGCAGGCCGCCGCAGTGGCCGATCATCAGCCAGCAGTGCGGACGCAGCACGGCAAGATGATCGGTCATGGTCTTGGCGTTCGACGGCCCCACGCCGATGTTCACGAGCGTCACGCCGAGCTTGTCCTCGCGGACGAGGTGATAGGCCGGCATCTGCGGCAGCGCCCGCGGCCGTGCGGCCTCGTCGGGATCGCTCGCGCCGAGTTCCTGCGTCACGTCGCCGGGTTCGACAAATCGCACGTAGCCGTCGCCGCCATCGCTGGCCATCAGCGAGCGGCCGAGCGCCACGAATTCATCGACGTAGCGCTGGTAGTTCGTGAACAGCACGAAGCGCTGGAAATGGTGAGGGGCGGTCCCCGTGTAGTGATACAGCCGCTGCAGGGCAAGATCGACGCGCTCGCCCGGAAACAGCGAGAGCGGCCATGCCTCGCCCGGTACCGGCTCGTACGTGCCATTCGCGATCGAATCGTCGATGCGTGACAGCTCGGGCAGGACGAACGACGCCTCGAGCTCGCGGGCCTGCGTGTAGCTGATATCGGTGGTCGATGCCTCGATGACGAACGGCAGCGGAATCGGCCGCCGCGACAGGCCCACCACGACCGGCACGCGGTGATAGCGGATCAAACGCTCGATCTGGTCGCGATAGTAATCGGCCAGCAGGTCGGGCCGCGTCACGGTGGTGCCATACACGCCGGGATACGCGACGGTACCCCAGGCCGGGCGGCTGTCCGTGACCATGGTCTCGAGATTGACCGAGACGCCCAGGTACGGGTAGCACGCGTGCGCGGCGGACGGCAGGGACTCGCCGCGCGCGAACGCCTCGAACCGTGCGCGTACCGCGGCGACGGAACTGTCGTAGATTTCGCGGATGCGCGCCAGCGCGCTGTCGGCGTCGGAGAACTCGGCCAGCTGATCGGCCGGATGGGCGGAGGAGTAGATGGCGGCGTTCATGCTGGTCATCATACCGCGCACCCATGCCACCATGCCAGTTTGACGCGATGGCTAGCGCTCGTTACACTCTGTCGCCATTCAGAAGGAGTGCCGATGGAAATCCGGAATCCGTTACCCGTGGAAGTCGAGGCTGCCAGACGTCTGCTGGCGGCGAACGGGTGGGACCACCGGGTTGGCAACGCGGAACGCTTCGCGCAGCTGATCGCCAATTCGCAACGGGTGGCGGTGGCCGTGGAAGACGGCGAAGTCGTGGGCTTCGTACGCGCCCTGTGCGACGATATCGCGAACGGCTATATCTCGATGATCGCCGTCGCGCCGCAATACCGCCGCCGCGGCATCGGCCGCGCGCTAATGCGCCATATCATGGGTAACGATCCCGATATCACGTGGGTCCTGCGCGCCGCGCGCTCTTCCGAGGCGGCCTTCTTCGGCCAGCTCGGCTTTTCCCCGTCGATGGTCGCGATGGAGCGGCGGCCGCTGTAGGCGAGCCCCCGCCCGCTATACCTCGCAACGACCTCACCTCACTGCTGCGCCATCGCGCGCCGGAATTCCTCGGCGGTCCCCATCTGACGGAACAGTTTCCCGCCCGGCGCGAAGCGATCCGCCGTCGATAGACCGCCCACCACCACCGGTTCGAATCCCGCGTCGCGCACCAGTTGCGAGGCGACCTCGAGCGCCTGCGCATCGTCGCCCGCGATCGGTACGGCCAGCGGCGCCCCGCTGCGATGGCTCTCGCGCGCGAATTCGGTCGCGCCGGTGAAGTTGAACGCGCGGACGATCTTCGCGCCACGCAGGTATTTCGACGTCGTGGCGCCGATGCCGTTGCGCTGCACCTCTTCCACCACCGCGCCGTCGCGCGCCGCAATGGCGTTGGTCGCGTCGAGCACGGTCTTGCCGCGCCACGCCGATGCATTCTGCTCGCCGATCGCCGGCACCGCGCCGTAGGGCACGGCCAGCAGCAGCACGTCGGCAAAGGCGATGGCCTGTGCCACGGTGCCCGTCTGCGCGAGCGGGCCGAGCTTGTCGGCCATCGACTTCAATTCCTCGGGATGCCGCGAGGAGAACATCACGGAATGGCCGGCCTTGACCCACAGTCCGCCAATCGTGCCGCCGATGCGGCCGGACCCGATCACGCCGATACGCGCTTTCGCCGCGTTGGACGCGTTCGCCACGTTCGTCGTAGTGGCTGCCTTCGCCGCCGGGGCCTGCGCGCGGACAAGGCCGCCTGTCACGGCCAGCGCGACGCCGGCCAGCAGCACGGTGCGCCGTGACACGCGCGCAGAAATCTCGGGATGACTCATGGTTGCCTCCGCGTTGTTCCGACCCAGTCACTCTAGGCCAAAACGCGCCCGGTTTCCGGTCCCGGCTGTCTCGCCAGGTGATCAGGCTGTCACGCCGCCGTCATCGGGGGTGCCTAGACTGGCGCGCGGCACGCACGACCACAAGGACAAAGAACAATGACACGCGATTCGAGGAAACCGCTCGCCCTGCCCTGCCTGACCCGCCTGACCATGCTGGCGCTGGCCACCGTCGCCCTGACCGCCTGCGGCGGCGATGGCGACGGCGGCGCCAACGCCAGCCCGAGCACCGGCAATAACGGCGGGGGCAGCACGCCTGGACAGACCGTGACCGTCAAGCCGCTGGCCGGCGGCACGACCTATGTGGGAGCGGTCAGTTTCGGCGATACCCTCTCGGTCACGCTCGACCAGCCCGCGGCCGGTCAGCTGACGGTGCGCTTTCTCGATTCGCGCGTCGGCCTCGCCGGCAGCCTCGTCGGCCAGTACGGGCTGGACGCAGCCAGCGGCACCTACCGCGTCTCGGGCCTGACGGCCAGCGCCGACGCGCCCGCGACACTGGCCACCGCCGCATCGGCCATCACGTTCACGTTCACGCTCGACGAGGGCGTGCTGTCCGGCGCGCTGGGCAAGGTGCCCAACGTCAGGCTGGCCGATGGCACCCTGCTGCAGGGCTATATCAGCGCGGCCAACCGTGGCGCGCAACTGTCGGAGATCGCCGGCACCTACGCATTCCTGCGCCAGACCGGCGCCAGCGCCTCGGCGGGCCAGCTCGATATCGCCGCCGACGGCAGCGTGCGCGTCTGCGCGGGTCAGGGTTTCGCCGCGGACTGCGCGGGCGGCCAGACCGGCAGCCTGACCGCGGATGCGGACCAGACGCGCTACCCCGGCGCTTACACGCTGACGCTGGCCGGTGCCAAGGTCGGCCGCGTGCTCGTGGGCCGCCAGACGGGCCAGATGGCCCTGTTCGTCGACGAGCCAGGCACCGGTGCCGGCAACACGGCCGGCAACTGGATCGTGCGCACCGCGCAGGCGCTGCCGGCCACTGCGATCGATGGCGACTGGGTCTGCGCCGAGCCCGAGCTCGACGCGGCCGACGCCCTGACCGGCCGCACGCGCCGCAATATCGTTTCCGTGAGCGGCAATACGCTCGCGGCGGACAACGTGCCCGTCGATGTGCCGCTCACCTACAACACGGTGGCGGGCGTCAAGGCGAACGGTCTGATCGGCGGCACGTGGCAGACCACGGTGGCCGGCCAGGCCGCCACGGCCAGCCTCACGCTGCTGCCGGTCAGCGCGAAGCTCGCCTATCAGGTGCGTCAGGAGCCGGGCAGCAAGCATCTGCTGCCGGCCGTCTGCGCGCCGCTGCCGGCCCCGGCCCCGATCGCCACGTACGTGAACGCGAAGGCCGGCGACAACCTGCTGGTGACGCTGCGCGACCTGCGTCCGACGCAGCCCGCGATCGGCCGCGACCAGATCTACTACAAGCTGGGCCGCTATGCGAAGGATCCCGTCAAGAACTTCGATGACGCGTGCGAGAACAATGGCCAGAACAAGAGCGACAAGAACCTGAACCTCACCACCGCGCGTATCGACAACCTGAGCTCGTTCGGCTGCACGCAGGTCGTCGGCAACAAGCCACAGGACATGAAGACGCTCGTGGTCGGCCCGTACGGCGAGCCCTATCTGACCGACGGTCACCATGCGTTCACGACGATGACCGAAGCCCCGACCGGCGGCCCGCAGTCCAAGGCGTACGTCAAGGTGCAGGACAATCTGATGAACCTGAACCGCGCGACGTTCTTCCGCACGCTGCGCGAGCGCAAGCTGGTCTGGCTGAAGGATCCGGACAACCGTCCGATCTATCCGGCCGATCTGCCACGCGCGCTGGGGCTCGCCAACGGCCTGGGCAACGATCCGTACCGCTCGCTGGTCTACTTCACGCGCGACATCGGCTATTCGCAACTGTCCGACGCCACCGAGTTCACGGAGTTCTACTGGGGCGACTGGCTGCGCAAGGTGGTGGACCTGAAGACCGTGAACCTCGACGACACCACGAGCTACCTCGCCGCAGTACGCAAGGCCGCCGAAGCCATGGTGGCGCTGGCGCCCGATGCGCCGGTGAGCAACGGCAAGACCGCGGCACAGCTGGGCCGTCTGGATGCCTTCGTCGAATCGGAGTTCACCAAGCTCTCGCAACCGGTCACCGCATCGAGCCCGGGCAAGCTGCCGTACGCGGTGGACTACCGCCTGGGCCTGAAGAAGTAAGGCCCCCAGTCGTCGCGGAGACGGGCGAGCGTACCCGTTTCTGCGTGATGGTCCGGGCAACGAAAAGCCGCCGGTCTCTCACGAGAACCGGCGGCTTTTTCTCGTCCGCGCGCAGCGGTCCGCTTATTCCGGCTGGATATTGGCGGACTTGATGATGCGGCCCCACTTGGCCGATTCCTGCCCCTGGAACTTCGCCAGTTCCGCCGGGGTGCTGGTGAACACCTCGGTGCCGGTGGTCTGATAGAAGCTGGCCGCGGTTTCGCTCTTTGCCGCCTTGACGAGCATCGCGTTGAGCTTGTCCACCACGGCCGCCGGCGTCTTGGCGGGCGCGTAGGCCGCAAACCAGTAGCTCATCTCGTAGCCCTTGACCCCGGCCTCGTCGATGGTCGGGACGTCCGGTGCCAGCGGCGAGCGGCTCTTGCCCGATACGCCCAGCGCGCGCAGCTTGCCGGTCTTCACCTGCGGCAGGCCCGTCGCGGTATCGGTGATCATCATCTGGATCTGGTTGCCGAGCAGGTCCGTGATGGCCAGCGGGTTGCTCTTGTACGGCACGTGCAGCAGTTCCACATGGGCCATCTGCTGGAACAGTTCGCCCGCGATCCGCGACGACGAGCTGCCGCTGCCGAAGCTCAGCTTGCCCGGCTCCTTCTTGGCCAGCGCGATGAACTCGCCCACGGTCTTGGCCGGCACCGCCGGATTGACCACCATGATCTGGCCGCCGCGGCCGAGCGCGGTGACGGGCGAGTAATCCTTGACCGGATCGTACGGCAGCTTCTTGAACAGATGCTCGTTGGCCGCATGCGTGGTGTTCGTGGTGATCAGCACCGTGTAGCCGTCCGGGCTGGCCTTGGCGACGTCCGTGGCGGCGATAAAGCCATTGGCGCCGGGCTTGTTATCGACGACGACGGTGACCTTCGACTCGAGCGTCACGGCCTGGCCGACCGCGCGCGCGAGCTGGTCGGTCGCGCTGCCGGCCGCGAACGGCACGACGAAGCGGATCGGCTTGTCGGGATAGTCGGCCCAGGCACTGCCCATGGGCAGCACCAGCGAAGCGAGCGTGGCGGCTGCGAGCGCGAGCGGCTTGCGGGCAGCGAACAACATTGCGGACATCTTGGTCTCCTCGGGTGAATTCGTTTTATGGGGGCAACGGGCTCAGGACCCGCCGGACAATCGCGGCGGCACTGGCACCGGCATGCGCAACACCAGGAACGCGAGCGCCTTGCCGTGCGTGTCGAGATTGAGCGAGTCGTTGACACCGCCATCGAGCACGCCGTCGATCACGAAGTTCATCGCCTGCAGCGACGGCACCAGATAGCGCGTGACGGCCGTGGGCTGGCGATGGGCGAACAGGGCGCGGACGGCGTCTTCGGTCACGTGCTCGACAAGGTGATCGAAGTCGCGCGCGTCGTAGGCGATGACGCTGATATTGGAGCGGTCGCCCTTGTCGCCGGTGCGACCGTGGGCGAGCGAGTACAGGGAGGTAGTCGGCGATGGCATGACGGACTCTCGATCAGGCTACGAACGTATAGGTCGGCGACACCGCCGCGCGCGGCACCAGGCACGACATGGCATTGAGGCGGCTGCGCAGCGCCGTGCGCACGCCGCCTCCGCCTGCCGGGCCACAGGTGTATAACGTGTTGACCTCGCGCAGCAGTGCCTGCGCGACGGCCTTGTCCTCGTGCACGAGCGCCGCGCGCAGCCGCACGTCCTGGGCATCGGCCTCGCCCGGCTGCGTGGCGGCGAGCATGGTCCCCGCGTCGTCGGCGAACACGCTCAGCACGCCGATCAGATCGAAGCGAATGTGTGCGTCGAAGCCGAGCATCGTCATGCGCTTGCGCACGATATCGGCGGCCAGTCGCGCGCGCGCGGCGGCATTGGGACCCGCGTAGGAAATCTCGCCCTCGGCGATCCAGCCGCCCTGATAGAACAGGTTGGCCTTCAGTGTCTCGGTACGCGCGTGCCCGCGGATATTGCGAACGGCGACGCGGTCGGGGCCGATCTGCTCGACCGTGACCTCGCCGATATCGGCCACGACGTCGGGCGTCAGGTAGGCGCGCGGGTCGTGGACCTCGTACAGCAGCTGCTCCTTGACCGTGCGCAGGTCGACACAGCCGCCGGTGTTCGCGGCCTTGAAGATCTCGATGGCGCCGGTTTCGTCGAGCTGTGCGATGGGAAAGCCCACCGCGTGCACGTCGGGGACGTCCTTCATGCCCGGATCGGCGAAATAGCCGCCGCTGACCTGCGCGCCGCATTCGAGCAGGTGGCCCGCCATGGTCGCGGCGGCCAGACGATTCCAGTCGTCCCATGCCCAGCCGAAATGCGCCATGGCGGGGCCGACGGCGAGGGCGGGATCGGCCACGCGGCCGCATACGACGATCTGCGCGCCGTCGCGCAGCGCGTCCGCGATGCCGCGCGCGCCGATATAGGCGTTGGCGCAGACGAAGCGCGCCTCGGGAAAGCTTTCGCCCACGCGCTCGCGCAGCAGGGCACGGCCAGCGTCGCCGGACAGGTCGTCGCCTTCGACGACGGCCACGCGCGGAGCGGGCAGTTCGAGGTCCGCGGCGAGCACGGCGATGCGCCGCGCGGCGGCGCGGGGGTTGGCGGCGCCGAAATTGCCGATGATCGGAATGTTGTGCTTCAGGCAGAGCGCCAGCACGGGGGTCAGCAACTGGTCGAGCAGGGGTTCGTAACCATGCTCCGGGTCCTGGCGGCGGGCGAGTTGCGCGAGGGCGAGCGTGCGTTCGGCAAGCGTCTCGAAAATCAGCGCGGCGGGGCCGCCGGCGGCGATCAGCGTGCGAACCACGGGCAGGGCGGCGTCGGTGCGGTCGCCGGAGAAGCCGGCACCGGAGCCGATCAGCATGGGGACAGTCATGGGGTGCCTCGGGTGGAATGGCGGCGATCCCATTTTAGGCTCGGCTTCCGTGTTCCAAAAAATGGATTATTTGGATTAATCTATCGGTTTGTTGGATGAAAGGCGGCCGCCCATGAACATCTCCGTCAGGCATCTGCGCGCCTTCGTCGCGCTTGCGACGCATCGCAATTTCACGCGCGCGGCGCAGGCGTGTCATTTGTCGCAATCGGCGTTCAGCACGCTCGTGCAGGCACTTGAGGAACAGGCCGGCAGCCGGTTGTTCGAACGCACCACCCGCCATGTCGAACTCAGCGCCGACGGCCGGCGGTTCGAGGAAGTCGCACGGCGCCTGCTCGAGGACTTCGAGGCCGCGTTTGCCGATCTGCGCGACCACGCCGAGCGCCGCAAGGGCCGCGTGGCGATCGCCGCGCTGCCATCGCTCGCCGCGGGCGACCTGCCGCCGTTGCTGGCCGCGTTCCACGCACGCTATCCGGGCATTGCGCTCGAGCTCCACGACCAGCTTGCCGACGGCTGTATCGAGCTCGTCCGCCGCGGACAGGCCGACTTCGCGCTGGCGCCCGCGCCCGCGCAGGATGCCGATCTGCGCATCGAACCGCTTGTGCACGACAACTTCCACCTCGTCTGCCGCGCCGACCATCCACTCGCGCGAAAGCGCCGTGTCGCCCCGCAGGCGCTGGCCGGGCTGCCGTTCATCCAGCTATCGCGCACGAGCAGCGTACGGCAGCATCTCGATGCGGCCCTGCACCCTCTGCGCCTCAGCGGCGTGATGGAGGTCGAGCACCTGGCCACCGTGGCCGCGCTCGTCGAAGCAGGACTCGGCATCTCCGTAGTGCCCGCGCTCGCGCTGTTCCAGTTCCGCCGCGAGGCGCTCGCCATCCGTCCGATGCAGATGCCGCAGCTCGTGCGCGATATCTGTCTTGTCCGGCTAAAGGAGCGCGGCGACTCCTCGGCCGCCGCGGCCATGATCGAAATGCTGCGTCAGAAGTGGCCGAGATAGCCACCATCGACGGCGATGACCTGCCCGGTCACGTACGACGCGGACGGCGAGGCGAGGAACACGGCCGCGCCCGCGAGTTCGGACGGCTGTCCCCAGCGGCCCAGCGACGTACGCTGCCGCAGCCACGCGTCGATCGACGCGTCGGCGACCATCGCCTTGTTGGGTTCGGTGGCGAAGTATCCGGGCGCGATCGCATTGACGGTAATGCCATGCCGGCCCAGATCGGCCGCCATCGCGCGCGTGAGCGCATCGAGACCGCCCTTGGTGGCGGGATACAGCACGTCGTTGGCGCGCGCGACCTGACCCGCGATCGACGTGACATTGATGATGCGCCCATAGCCATGCCGCTGCATCGGCACGGACGCGTGGCGGCAGAGCGCATAGGGCGCGATCAGATTCGTCTCCAGCATCGCGCGCATGTCGTCGGCATCGAGGTGCGCCATCGAGTTGCGATGCCGCGCACCGGCGTTGTTCACGAGGATATCGAGCCGTCCATGCGCGGCGTCGATGCGCGCGAACGCGTCGGCCACGGCCGCCTCGTCGGTGATATCGAGCACGAGCGATTCCGCGGCCAGCCCCTCGGCTTCAAGTTGCGCGACCGTCTGTGCCACGCGCTCCGCATTGCGCGCGCAGACGAGCACATGCGCGCCCGCGGCGGCCAGGCCGGCCGCGATGGCCTGACCGAGTCCCTGCGCGCCGCCCGTCACGAGCGCGATCCGGCCGGTCAGCGAGAAAGGAGAGGAAGGTGACGTTGCCATCGGGCAACTATACCGCAGCACATCGGCGTCACCGGGAACCGCCTATCGAATCAGCTTGCCCGTCGAGGACACGATCGACATCTCGACGAACGACGAGCCCGTATGTCGCGTGGGGCTGTAGCTGATGAGGATGCCACCGAGGTCGTAGTCGCGCAGGTTCTCGAGCGCGCTCACGAGCTTCTCGCGCGTGGGCTCGGGCCCGGCGCGGCGCAGCCCTTCGACGAGCACCTTGGCGGACATGAAACCCTCCATGCCGGCATTGGTCGGCTCCACGCTCTGCTGGCGCGCCAGGCTGCGATACTCGCTCGCCAGCGTCATCTGGCTCGAGTTCGTGCCCGGGACCACCTGCGTGATGATGAGCCCGCGGCCGTCTTCGCCGAGGTCCCTGATAAACGAGTCGGCCGCGTTGTTCGACAGCGTCACGAACTGCGCCTGGCTGCCGCCACGCTTCATGTCGCGAATGACGCGCGCCGCTTCCGCGCCGGAGCCGATCACGAGCACGGCCTGCGGATTGGCCTTGTTCAGCGTGGCCACGCCCTGGCTGATATCCCCCATCGGCCGCGCATAGGATGCCGCGCCAGCGGGCTGCACGCCACGCGCCTGCAGGGCGGTGGTAAAGCCTTCGTACACGTCCTGCCCGAAGCCGTCGTTGGCATAGAAGATCGCGATGCGCGTCATGCCCGAGGTGGCCAGATGATTGATCGCGCGTGCCACTTCGTCCTGATACTTCGCGCGAACGTTGAACACGTAGCGGTTGACGGGACGATGCAGCGTGATGGCGCCCGTGAGCGGCGCGACCAGCGGCACCTTCTCGGCAGAGATCAGCGGCAGGATGCTTTCGTTCTGCGGCGTGCCGCGCACCATGAACAGCGCGAACACCTTGTCTTCCTGAATCAGCTTGCGCACGTTGTCCGGCGTGCGTTTGGCGTCGAAGCCGTCGTCATACGTGACCAGCTCGATCTTGCGGCCGTTGATGCCGCCCGCGGCGTTCACGGTGTTCAGATATACCTGCGCGCCCGATATCTGTTCCTTGACCGACCCGGCCACGGGCCCGGTAACACCCGCGGATTGACCGATACGAATCGTGTTCCGGCCGATGCCGGGCTCGGCGCTGACGGTATGTACGGCAAACCCCAGCGCGGCGGCAAGCATGCCCCGCGCCATCCATGATGCGCTCATTGTCTGACCCCTCCCGCGCCATTGGTGGCACGAATCGCCTGCGTGTTTATTTGTTTTCCGCTGCGCGCGAACGGGCGTCACGTTGCATGACGCGCGTCCACGAGTCGCAAATTACCGCAAACGAGTAAGAAGGTGCAAACTTCCGCGCCGCGCGCGAGGTGCCGATGTTGCAGTGACGGCACACTGCACCGCAACATCGGGCGCGATGACGGTCAGGGGTACGCTCAGGGGAACGCCGGTACCGCGGGATCGAGGCCGCCGAAGCGGGCTTCCGGATGCGTGGTACGCAGCAGCGCTTCGATTTCCTCCACGCGGCCGCGCGGCACGTCGACCATCAGCAGGAATCGGCCTTCCTCGATGTCGCGCTCGAACGCGCGCAGCCGGCTGTTCGGCGCGGAGCTGCCGATCATGCTCGAGGCCCATGCGCCAAACACCGCGCCGAGCACGGCGAGTACCCCGACGAGGCCCCATTGCGGCGTATCGCTGACGATGGGGAACATCGCCACCACGACACCGGCGACGATGCCCACGGCACCCCCGAGCATGAGGCCCATCTCCGCCGCATGCACGATGTCCGAGGTCTGGAACAGGTTGGCCTCGTGCAATCCGTTCATGTCGGTGCCGTCGCGCGCGACGAAGTGGATATGTCGAGTTTCGATGCGCGCGAGCAGGAGGTCGTCCATCGTTCGTCGCGCGCTGGGCAGGTCGGGCAGTAACCAGAAGATTCTTTTGCGCATGGCTATTCTCCTCGGTCAGGCCGCCCCCCGTTCTTGAGGTGATCCGTCGTGCGGGACGGTTAGATCCGTTTTACGCCGTCGGCTTTGCAAGCGCAAGGCGCATACGGAGCGAGGGGTGATGCAGGTCACGCAAGCGCGCCACGCATCACCCCTCGCACGTCACAACGGTCAGAACGTGATAGGCAGGCGCAGTGTCACCGTCAGGTCCGGCGTATCGCGCGTCAGGCCCGCGCCCACCGACAGGTTGAGCGTGTAGCGCTGATTGAAACGGTACGAGTAGCCCACGAGCAGCGTGCCCTGCGTGATCCGCACCGAGCCCGGAATCGTCTGACCGTTCAGTTTCGTCGGCCAGATGATGCTCTGGTCGTAGCCGATACTGAACGAGGCATGCTCGTTCAGCGAGAGGCCCATGCCGAAGTTGAACTGGAAGATATCCCCCGGCGAGATCTTGCCCAGGAACTCCTTCTCGCCGTTCAGCACCGTGCGGCTGACGTTGTCGCGCGCGAAGTTGTGCAGATAGCTGAAGGTGCCGAAGAACACTGCGGGATCGGTCGGCAGCAGCCACGTCACACCTGGCTGGACCGCCTGGAAGCCGGTGCCGGTCGGCATGCCCAGGGGCAGGCCCGTGCCGGTGGTATTGCTCACGCAGCGTGTCACGCAGTCAGTGACCACTTCGAACGGATCCTTGCCGGTATTGGACTTGTAGCGGAACCAGCCGATGAAGTACGGCATCTTCTCGTTGCCGTAGTTCAGCTGGTAGCGCAGGGTCGCTTCGACGTCGCCAAGGCCGCTGCCGCTCGCGTTGAACACGTTATCGACCGCGGTACCGGTGAAGACCTCGCGGCTCACGGTCTGCCCGCTCGTATGCACGTATGGCACCTTCGCTTCGATCTCGAGCCGCTTGGTGATGCCGTAGCGCAATGCGACCGCGCTCAGGTATGTCGTGGTCTTGACCTCGCGCACGTCGATCAGGCCGATGAGCACGGCAGGGATCACCGAGTAGCCGACCAGCGCGACGCGATTGTTCGACGAGTAGCCGTACTGGAAGCTCGGTTCGACGACGATCTTGCCCTGCGGCGTGAGCACGCCCGGCTGATCGAAGATCGGCGCGATTTCCGGAGGGCGGCCGTCGGACTCGGGCGGACGGCCGACGGGTTCCTCGACCGCGGGCCCCGCCATCGATTCCCCGGCCTGCGCGCCCTGGGCACTGCCGCGCCCGCCCGGCTGCACGGCCTGCGGCGCTTCCTGCTGCGCCTGCATGCCCTGTTGAACGGTGTTGTTGATCTGTGTCGCGCTCGAGCCGGCTCCGGCCGCCGCGGCGCTGGTGGCCGCGTCGCTCGGGGTACGCTGGCCCCCGCGCTTGCGCGCGAGTGAATCGTTGGTCATCACGTTGCGCAATTCGCGGATGGTGGCTTCCTGTTCCGCAAGTGCGCGCTTCATCTGCTCGAGCTGTCTGGCTTGTTCCGCCAGTTCCTTCTGCAGGCTTTCGAGCTTGGCCACGCCTGGTGGCCCGCCGTCCGGGACGGTCTGGGCCTGGCTCAGACCGCCGAGCAGCAGCATCGTCGAGCAACCGGCAAAGCCGATGCCCTGCAGCGAACGCTTCTTCATGACGTCTCCCTCCCCCGGGACGGGCTGATTTGCAGGAGCCCGCTACCTGATTGCCTGTATCGACTGGGCGCTTACCTCATGCGCTGAATCACGCTGTTCAAGGCTGTGTTGGCGACTTGCGCCCGGAATGCGGCGAGCGTGTTCACGCTCGCGCTGATCGTCATCAGGCTCTGGATGCTTTGGTTGTTGAGCGTATTCTGGATGACGGTCGCTGGCATGTTCGCCATCGCACCTATGTTCGCGGTATTGCCCGTGCCGTTCTGCACGACGTTCGACAATCCGTTCGTCGCCACCGTGCCCGTGGCGGTAGCCACGATGCTCGTCGGCAGCCCACTCGCGCCGGTCGCCGAGGCGGACGCGCCCGTCGCGGGACCGCTGCTCGCCGACGCGCTGCTGCCCGCCGCGCCGGTGGCGGCGGCCACGGCGCCCGCGGCGGTCGCCTGCGCGGCGGCGCCAGCCTGTCCTGCCTGTGCCCGTGCATCGGCAGCAGCCGCGTTTGCCGCGGCAACCGCGCTGTTGGCCGCCGTGTTGGCCTGGGCGACGGCGGCGGCGACACCGCCAAGCGCCTGTTGCAGCTGCGCGGCCTGCGCCGCGGTGATGCGGCTCACGTCAGGAATCGAAATGCTGGTGGCCACGGCAAGCGAGCCATTGACGTAGACCGCGCGATCGATACCGAAGCCGACCTGCAGGCCGCCGACATCGAAGCCGCCGCGCGCCTCGTCGAGCTTTGCGTGCGCAACCGGTTTCCATTTGGCCATGTCGTTCCGCGCGTGGGCCACGCGCGCGGGTTCGCGCTCGGCGAGGTCCATGGCCTTGGCCATTTCGTCCCGCGCGCGGCGCGCGACGGGTGGGGCCGGCGGTTCCGCGGCCACGGCGGCAAGCAGCGCGAGTGCGTCGGCACGGGCGATGGCGGGCACGGCGGGGGGAACGGCGGCTGTGGACGGCAACGGCTCGGCCAATGCCATCGCGACAGGGACGGCGACGTCGATGGGCGCGGCGACGGCCTCTTCGGCCAGGCCCGTGCTGATCGACGCTGGCGTTGCGGCAAGGTCGGGGTTGACGGCCTCCGTCCCGCCGATGCTCGCCTGCGCCTGGCCGGCACAGGCGAGTCCCGCGCCAAGCAGCATTGCCGCCGCGGCCGGAACCGCCGCGCGGCGAGGCGCGTGTGATGCGGTTGTCTGAACCATGATGATGTTCCTCAGAAATCGCTGGCGCCATGCTTGGGCATGACGGTGAAGAACAGACTGTCGCGGTTGACTCCCATTGAGTATGGACCTGTTGGCGCAACACGCCAGTCGGCCGCGAGATTGAAGCGGGCGTTCTCGGTGCGATTGTGGATCACGAACAGCAGGTTGCTGTCCCAGATCCGTTCGAAGTGCTCACGCTCGAGCGCGCGCGTGCCGCGTGCCGGATCTCCGATCAGCACGCGATTGCCTTTGACTCCCTTCACCACCACGAAATGGTGATAGCCGTTCTCGACGATCAGTACGATCGCCGGGACCTGCGTTTCCTCGAGCTTGGACAGCGGCACCTCATAGCCATCCGCCAGAAAGCCGCGCGATTCGAGAAAACGCTTCATGTCGAGCAGCGAGAATCCCTCGGCGCGAATCTTGGCCTGGTCGCCATTGACGTACATGTTGGCGAACACGACCTGCTCGGTCACGGGATAGCCGTACTGATAGGTCAGCAGCGTGGCCACGGCAGCCGAGCCGCAGCTGAAGTCGAACTGCTGCTTGACGGTTGTGCGGAAGCGCGCCTCGCGCAGGCTCGTCACGGGCACCGTATAAACGTTGCCGTTCTGGCCGGGAAGCTGGATCGTATCGGCGCGCGCCACGGAGGCGAGCGGTGCGGCGGCGAACGATCCCACGATGGCGGCGGCCGAAGCCGCGAGCCACAGCATACGGCGCGCGAGCGTCTTCATTTGAACTGGACGTTGAGAATCGTTGCGTTCTGGATCAGCACGTTGGACCCCGTGTTCTGGATCACGGTCGGCAGACCCGCGGAATTGGCGAACGAACCGTCGGCAATCGCGTTGCTGCCCGACCTGACGTTGATCGCGGCGTTATCGGCAACGGTGCCGTGCAGCTTCATGTCGTTGACCACGGTTTCAGCGCCGCCCCGCACGCCCTCGAGCTTCTCGCTCGACACCGCCCGCGCGGACGCGGCGAAAGGATTGGGCCGGTTGACGGATTCGGTAGCCGATGTCGATACCGATGCGGATGCCACCTCGTCCGGCGGACCGGCAGTGGCATGCAGCGCTGGCCAGGCCAGCAGGGCCGTCACGGTGATGACGGCAAAGCGATGCGCTCGCATGGTGCGTCTCCTTGATTCCCCGCGCGCGGGCCCGTCGGGACCTTGCGCGATGGAACGGTCAGGCTTCTCCGAGCCTAACCGTCACGCGCGCGTGCGAACACGCGGCGTGACGGCCCAGTCGTACGCTTGTCGCGGCGGCACCGGCCGGAAGCGCCCGCGAGGACGCGGCCCGGTCGATGCCGTCCCGCATCAGCGGCCGACCGACAGGTTGGCCTGCACGTTGACGCTTTGTTGCACCAGCGAAGAGATACCGCTGTTCTGGTTGGCGATCATGATGCCCGCCGCCGATTGACCGACACTGGTCATGGCGTTGGACATGTTGAACGAGCCGGCATCGACCATGTTGTAGCCGCCGTTGCCGCCAGCGCCACCGACCGCACCGTTGCCGGCGCCGCCCGTACCGCCCATGCCCGTGCCACCCGCGGCGCCAGCGCCGCCGGCACCCGACGTTGCGCCCACCGCGCCGTTGCCGGCCGTGGCGCTACCGTTCGAGGCCATCGACGTTGCGCTGCCGTTGGTCGCCGCACCGCCAGCACCGCCCGCGCCCGCCACGCTCGTTTGCGCGCCGCCCGCGCCGCCCGTTGCCGTGGCCGCGCCAGCCGTTGCAGCCCCGGCAGTCGAGGTCGCCGCGCCGCCAGCACCGCCGGTGCTCGTGGCCGCGCCGCCGGTCGAAGTGGCCGTGCCGCTTGCGCCCGCACCGCCCGCGCCGCCCGTGCCCGTGCCCGCGCCCGCCATGGCCGTGGTGGCACCGGTCGTTCCGGCACCGCCCGCGCCCGCGGTGGTCGAGGTGGTACCGCCGGCGCCATCGCCACGTTCGCTGCCACGGCTGCCGCCGGCCGCGCTCAGGCCGCCGAGGGCACCGCTCGCGCCGAGGGCGCTGCCGCCCAGGCCCGCTGCGTAGCCACCGCGGCCGCCGTCGCCACCGGCTGCGCCGGAGCCGCTGCTGCCGCCGCTGCTGCTGGACCGGCCACCGTTGCCGCCAGCGCCGAGGCTCGCCGTCAGGGCGCTGCCGCCGCGCGACGAAGCGTTGCCGCCGTCGCCGCCATAACCGCTGGCACGGCCGCCGTCACCACCGATACCGGCCGTTGCGCTGCCGTTGGTCACGCCGCCGGCAGTGGCGCTGCCGTTGGTCGCCGAGCCGCCATTGCCGCCGGCACCGCCGTTGCCGCTGGCGCCACCGTTGCCGCCGTTGCCGCCGGACCCGCCATTGCCCGTGCCGCCGTAGCCGCGGCCGCCCGCGCCGCCCGTGGCGCCGTTGGCATTGCCGCTGTTGGTGGCATAGTTGCCAATGTTGCTGACGGAGTTGCCGGTCACCGTGCCGCTCAGCTTGGACAGCGCGATCGCCTTGCTCGAGTTGAACGCGTTGCTGAAGTTCGCGGTCGCGGTGCTGCCGTTCGCGGCTGCGGCGGTGCCGAAGCCATCGACGTCTAGGTTCGCGCGGTTGGTGGTGGTGTTACGGGTGCTGGTGCTCGTCTTGTTGGACGTCAGCATCACCGTGTTGGTCTTGGTTTCGGTATTGGACTTCGTCTCGGTGTTGGAGTAGCTCTTCGTCTCGGTGTTGGTGTTCGTCCTGGTGCTCGTGTGCGTGCTGCTGTCCGTTGCAGTCTGCGTATTGTTGCCGTCGCCCGAATCGTTTCTGTTCGACTGCGCGAGGGCTTGACCTCCAATGAAGGTCAGTGCGATCGCCGACGCGATTAATGTCTTTTTCATACGATGCTCCCAGGAAGTTTGTTCAGCGGCTCAGCTCCAGCAGCGCTCTCGAGAACGATGGCTGAAGGTTCCGGTCCGGCAAGACGCCAAACCAGCCTCCACTTGCGCATAATCAATGCCAGCGCTCGCTAACACGCTTGTAATGCCTTGAAATACAAGACGTACCGAGTGGTCACACCCGCTTCGGACACCGGAATTTCCTCGCCTTCGCACGCCACGGTCCTGTGAACCGCACTAGACATGTCACACCGCTGTGACAGCGCTTTTGCCCAGACCCGTAGGCCTCTCGCCGCAATTCCGCGAAAAGGCCGTTTATTCAAGGATTTAGCGGAAGGCTTAGGGGAAAGCCCGCAGCCCCTGACGCGGTTTCGGCAGTGAAACAGCGAGGGCGGCGGTGTGCTGGCGAACGCATCGATGTCTGCTTTGACGAACGGCGCGCATGCAGATATATCGAACGCAGCCAGCGCGCCGATATGGAAATCCGGCCGATGCGACGTTGCAACAGAAACGCGAGCGGGCCTGCACGGCGAGCCGAACGGCGCGCGAGATTCATGCTAGGCTCTATGTCTGATTTACAGTACATTAGTGGCGTTCGGACATGTCAGCGCTGATCGCCAAGGCATACCATGAGTGAAGCCGTCGTTCCCCTGTATCACCAGATTTACGTGGTGCTCCGCCAGCAGATCGTCGAAGGCCGATTCGGCCAGGGTCCGCTGCCCGGTGAAATCGACCTCGCGAAGCAGTTCCACGCCTCGCGCGTGACGATGCGCCGCGTGTTCGACCGCCTCGTACAGGAAGGCCTGGTCCGCCGTCATCGCGGCCTCGGCACGTTCGTGAATCCGCATCCGGTCAAGCCGGCGGTGGCGGCCGAGGAACGTTCCACGAGCAGCCTGCTCGGCCATATCATCGACATGGGCGAGAAGACCTCCGTCAAGGTGGTATCGATCGACGAGGTCCACGCCACCCCCGACGTCGCCGAAGCGCTGCAGCTGCAGGTCGGCGATGCGGTCGTGAAGGTCGTGCGCGTGCGTCATTACCGTAATCGCCCGCTGTCCCATATCACCGCGTATCTTCCCGCGGAGCTCGGCCGCTCGATTACCCGCAAGGATCTCGAGACCACGCCGATGCTTCGCCTGATCCAGAACACCGGCGTCGAACTCGGGCGCGCCACGCAGGTGCTGACCGCGCGCCTGGCCGACGTGGTCGTGGCCCCGCTGCTCGACGTGCCCGTTGGCGGCGCGCTGCTCGCGGTGCGCCGGGTGGTGCTGGACAAGGCCGGCCGACCCGTGCAGTTTCTGCTCGGACAGTATCGGCCCGATCGCTACGAGTACCGCATGGAGTTGTCGCCCATGGGCGGCGACAGCGCCAACGTCTGGGTCGAGAACGAAGCGCGTACCGGACTGCGCGACTAGGACGGGCGCACGCGCCCACGTCTTTCCCGGCGCTGTTTCGCGCGAGATACTGTGCACTCCCTGATCGCTGTCGAGGAGCCTTCGTCATGCCAGTCGTTCGTCCCGCCTCCTGGGCGCCCCGTCTCGCCTGCCTTGCCCTGGTCTCGCTGATGCCGCTCGCGCAGGCGGCGCACGCGGCCGTCGCAGGCGGCAAACCCATCCGCATACTCGTGGGCGCGCCCGCCGGCGGTACGACGGACACGCTGGCGCGCACGATCGCGCAGGAGATGTCGCGGGAGCTCGACCAGCCGGTCGTCGTCGACAACCGTCCCGGTGCCGGCGGCAATATCGCGGCGGACCTCGTCGCCAAGAGTCCGGCCGACGGCACCACGCTGCTGATGAGCTTCACGAGCCATACGATCAACGCGACGCTCTACAAGAAGCTGCCCTTCGATCCGATTCAGGATTTCACGCCGATCACCCTCGTGGCCACCGTCCCGAGCGTGCTCGTGGCCACGCCCAGGCTGCCCGCCAACAATATTCCCGAGCTGATCCGGCTGGCGCGCAGCGAACCCGGCAAGCTGAACTTCGGCATCGGGGCGGTCGGGTCGTCCGTCCATCTGGCCGGCGACATGTTCAAGATGATGACGGGCACGTACATCGTGAACATCCCCTACAAGGGCACGACACCAGCGCTCACCGACTTGCTCGCGGGCCAGGTCGATCTGATGTTCGCGAGCACGCTGAACGTGGCGGGGCACGTGAAGGCCGGACGGCTGAAGGTGCTCGGCGTGACGAGCCCCACGCCGTTGCCGCAGTTCCCCAATGCGCAGCCGATCGGTGCGACCGTCAAGGGCTTCGAGTCGAGCGCGTGGTTCGGCCTGTTCGGGCCCGCGAACCTGCCGCCGGAACTCACGCAGGCGATCTATCAGGCGGCGCGCCACGGCCTCGACACGCCCGACGTGCGCAAGCGCCTCGAGGCGGATGGCGCCCAGCCCCAGGCCATGCCGCCCGAAGCATTCGGTAATTTCGTGCGGCAGGACGTCAAGCGCTGGGCCACCGTGGTCCGCTACTCCGGAGCCCAACCCGAATGACACGGTCCGCCACGCTCGCGCAGAAACTCGTCGCGCGCGCGGCCGGCGTGCCGCATGCCACGCCGGGGACGGTCGTGATGTGCAAGGTCGACCTCGCGATGTCGCACGACTCCAGCGGACCGCGACGCGTCGCACCGATGCTGCGCGAACTCGGCGCAAAGGTGTGGGACCCCGAGAAGTACGTCGTGGTGACCGACCACTACGTGCCCGCCGGCGACGCGGAGGCCGAGCAGATCGTGCGTTTCACGCGCGACTGGGTCCGCGAGGCGGGGCTCCGGCATTTCATCGACGGCGAGGGCATCTGCCATGTCGTGCTGCCCGAGCGCGGGCACGTGCTGCCCGGGCGCTTTATCGTCGGCGGGGACAGCCATAGTCCCACCGGCGGCGCGTTCGGCGCGTACATGTTCGGCATCGGCGCCACCGAGATGGCCGGTGTGCTGGCCACGGGCGAGATCTGGCTACGCGTGCCGCAGACCATCCGCCTCGAGTGGCATGGGCAGCTTGCGGACGGTGTCTGCGCGAAAGACATGATGCTGTTCCTGTGCGCGGAGCTCGGCCTTGCAGGCGGCCGCTACGAGGCCATCGAGTACACGGGCGACGCCGTGGCCGCGCTGCCGATGCAGGAACGCATGACGCTGACGAACATGAGCACCGAGCTCGGCGCACAGACGGGGCTAATCGCGCCCGACGCCACGACGCTCGCGTGGCTCGCGCAGGCGGGCGTCGATGCGGAACGGCTTGCCGCGCTCGATCTCCCGCACTGGCGCAGCGACGATGACGCGCCGCTGCTCGCGCATCATCGCTTCGATGCCTCGCGCCTCGCGCCCCAGGTCGCGGCGCCGCACTCGCCGGCCAACAGCGCGGCCGTCGACATGGCGGCCGGCACGCCGATCGACATCGCCTATCTGGGTGCCTGCACGGGCGCCAAGCTCGAGGACCTGCGCATGGCCGCGCGCGTACTGCGCGGACGCCGGGTGGCCCAGGGCGTGTCGCTGCGCGTGGCACCGGCCTCGCTGCGCGACCAGCAACAGGCGGCCGACGAAGGGACGCTCGCCGCGCTGATCGACGCCGGCGCCGAACTGCTGCCAAACGCCTGCAATGCCTGCGCGGGCTATGGCGCCACACGGTTCCCCGAGAACAGTCGCGCGATCGCCTCGACGGCGCGCAACTTTGCCGGACGCATGGGCGATGCCGGCAGCGCGGTATGGCTGGCATCGCCACTCACCGTCGCGGCGACGGCCGTGACGGGCCGCATCACCGATCCGCGCGCGTTGCTCGCGTGACGGGTTTCCGCCGACCCTTGCCAACCGCCATTTGCATCGCATGACCCCTTGCACATCCACCGGCCGCATCTGGCGCTTTGGCGACAACGTCGATACCGACGCCATGGCGCCGGGCGCGCATATGAAAGGCGGCATCGACGCGCTCGCCCGGCATTGCCTCGAGAACCTCCGGCCGGAGTTTCCCGCCGGCGTGCGTCGCGGCGACGTGGTGGTCGGCGGCGCGAACTTCGGCATGGGCTCGTCCCGCGAGCAGGCGCCGCAGGCGCTGCGGCATCTCGGCGTGGCGGCCGTCATCGCGCCGTCCTTCGCCGGGCTGTTCTATCGCAACGCGCTCAATCTCGGGCTGCCCGTGCTCGTCTGCCCCGATACGGCACCACTGGCCGACGGGCTCGACGTGACTTTCGATCTCGATCGCGCCGCGCTACGGCTTGCCGACGGCACCGCCGTCGCCTGCGAGCCGGTGCCCGACTTCCTGCGCGAGATGCTCGCCGCGGGCGGGCTCGTGCCGCACCTCAAGGCGCGCCTGGGCCCGCAGTGACGCCACGCGGCATCGACGGCTGCGGCGACACCTGCGGGGGCCGCAATGGCGGCCACATGGCGGCCTCGCGCATCAGGGCCATCGCCTCGTCGTCGCTGGTCTGCGTGAAATCCAGATAGTAAGCACCCACCGCGCCGAATTCGGGCGGGGTGTTGAGGCAGATCACCGCGTCGGCAACCGATGCCAGCGTTAACAGGCCCTGCATGGCACCCACGGGCAAGGCCGCCACGACCCCGGCGGCACCGGCCGCTCGCACGCTGGCGAGCGCCGCGCGCATCGTCGCGCCGGTCGCCACGCCGTCGTCCACGACAATCACGTGCCGGCCCGCGAGCGCGGCAACGGGACGTCCCTGGCGGTATCGCTGCTGTCGCCGGCAGATCTCGTCGAGCTGGCGCCCGCGTTCGGCCGCGAACATCCCACTCTCCACGGCGCGGCGGGCCCAGGTATCGTCATTGGTCACCGTAAAGGGTGGCCGGCCCTCCATGCTGCCCTCGACCACGGCACCGAGCGCGAGCTCCGGGTAGCCCGGCGCGCCGATCTTGCGGACCAGGAGCACATCCAGCGCGGCATCGAGCGCGCGTGCCACTTCGAATCCCACGGGCACGCCGCCGCGCGGCAGCGCCAGGACGAGCAGATCGCCCCGGCCGGCATAGCCGAGCTCCGCGAGGCGGCGGCCGAGATAGCGGCCGGCTTCGCGACGGTCGGCGAAGCAGGGCGGAAACTGCATGGGCGGCGTCATGGCGATCCCCGGACGGTGTCACCCAGCCACTATAGACCTGTCGCGGACGTGCGCGGCCGCACATTTCGGTTATTGCGTGGAATGCACTATCGGACCGATAGGCAAACACGATTGATAAGAGATCTGAAACAGTGTTTTCAGCGACAGGGCGATGATCTCCGCGGCCGGGTTGATTAGGATCGAGTCGTGGCGGATACCTCCGCCCTCCAGACTACCCGGCACAACCCCTCGGACCCACCCGGTCCGACAACCGAAGAGAGCGATATCGTGAATCCGCAAACTCATAACCGGACCGACGCAGAAGCCAACCGTTTCGACCTCGAACTCGACATTCCCTTCGGCTCGCTGGAAGCAGCGGCCATGGCGGAGCTACCGTACACGTTCAGCCAGTCGGGCACCTGCACCCGCTACTACAACGAATACTTCGGCTGAGATCCCAGGCGGAAATTTCCAGGGCGGCTGGCCGTTTCGCGGCCCGCCGCCCCGGTGCCCTGTGAGTACATCGCATAGGGCAAAAACCTGTCGGACAGATCGTTGCCGGACGGATGATGACCGGTCGCCGTGCTCAGGGTCCCTGGGCCTGCTCGATGGGCGCCACATACTCGGCGCGAGCGGTGACATCGCCAATGTGAGCGCGCGCGAACTGCGGCACGGTCAGCGGGTTGAGCCCTTCGAGCGCCTGCAGGATCAGCACGATGAACATGACCGGCATGACGTCCTCCCTGGGGAATACGGCGGTCACGATGGCGCAAGCTTCATGCCATCGCCGGGGTACCGCGCCACGCGCGCCATGACGCGACGTGGGGCGTAAGAGGGATAATGCCACCATTCCGGCGCACCGGCGCGGGGAATGCCCCGACCGCGCGCCGTCCGCTTTCCTGTCTCGTTTCTTCCCCTTGCGTACCCGTTTCTGCGTGGCTGCCGTTTGACGCGGCCGCATCGATCGCGACCGCGATCCCCCTCCAAACCTTGCAGCAGTCATTTCCGATGTAACGCCACATTATTGGCGCCCACACGTCGGACCCGCTTCGCAACGCCTCCGTCACATCCCCGCCAAGCCTTGCCCCACAAGGGCTGGCGGGTTGCAGGAACACACGCCCGAAGACCTCTGACCAGGCAGATATCGTGAGAAACAGCCTTACAAGTGCAACCGCGCGGGCAGCGGACGCCTCGCTACATTGAAGCCGTGTTCAACGCGTCCCGTACATGGAGCCCAAATGAAACGCGCCATTGCCCTGGTGGTCCTGCTGACCGCCGCCACGTCCCTCCTGTCGGCATGCATCGTCGTGCCGCCCGACGGCCCCCACTATCACCGCGGTGACCGTTACCGCTATTAAGCCGACGCCCGTTCAACGTCGATCGAAAGGAGCCACATCATGAAACGCCAGCTTATGCTTGCCGCCGCCATTCTCGCCGCTGGCGGCGCCTTCGGACTGATCGCACCGGCGGAAGCCTATGGCCCGCCCGCCTACACGCACGCCCCGCCCCCGCCCCGTGCCGAAGGCCGGCCGATGGCGCGCCCGGGACAGGTCTGGGTGCCCGGCCATTACGTGGGCAACCGTGGCGGCTATCAGTGGCGCGGCGGCTATTGGCAGAACGCGCGTCCGGGCTATCGCTACGTGCCGGAGCGCTGGGTCCAGACACCGCGCGGCTGGGTGTTGCGTCCGGGCCGCTGGGTACGCTGACATGACGGTGTCTGACATCGCGCCGCGATGTCAGACCGCCTTCATCCACGGTTGGATTGAAGCGCGTTGCAATGGCCGGAACGAAAGCGGCGCGTCCGCATCCGCGCGCGGCGCGCCTCATCCGGCAGCACGAAGCGGGACTCATCCTTACGAACTAGGCCGCATGTATCCCCCACTCGCGCAGTGATACCGATTCGGACGACAGTGCATTTTTTTCATTGGTTTCATCATTGCGTCATGAGTCGACACATTTACAAATCAAATGCCCCGAAGGGGTGAGAATTCGTTATTCATTGTGCCTCTGGCATTTTGAAGAGTTGCAGTATTGACACGACTTGCACGACCCCTGTTTCACGGATGCAACCGACCGTGCAGGCCCCGTCAGATGCTGTCGGACATACACTGGCAACCAAACGAACTAGGGCACGCCCTTGTCGCCGAGGGATTATGAGTTTTAGTTCATTCAGCCCTGACTCCTCCCGAAATCCGGTCGCTTGCTTTCAGTCGGACCAGCCCATAAGATGAATTTAATCCGATTTAGGAGCGAGATTTTTCGGGTTCGGGTTCGGGTCATACTTCCGGTCTTCGCGAACAAGTCCATCCATACAAGGGGACATCGCCTGACACGGAAGCACGGGTTATCGGCTGGAACGGCGGAAGCGCGATGCGTCCGTCCTGTCTGAAGAGAACCCGCACGCAAAGCGCCCCGCATGCCTGCCCACCAACGGGGAGTGAAAAAAGAATGAACGCCTTGCTGATCGAGGAGCACCCGCTATTGCGGCTCGGCCTCCTGCAGATGCTCGAAAATATTCAGGAATGGGGACATGTGCTGGCGACCGCGCCGGCAGACCTCGCGCGACTGGACGCGCAGCATTGCAATCCGGATCTCATGGTGTTCGGCATGCCCGCCGATACCGCCGCAGGCTGGCAACAACTCGAATTCGCCCGCGATCGGCTTTCGCCCCAGCGCATTCTCGTTCTGACGGACACGCTGCCGCTGCATCTGCCCTGCGCGGAAGCCGCGCGCGGCATCTGTGGATGCCTGCCGAAGTCCGCATCGCTCGCGGTGATCGAGGCGGCCATCCGCCTGGCCATCTCGAGCGTGCATGGCCTGGTGTTCTCGGGCGAGTCGGCGGCGTCCACCACGGCACTGACCACCGCACCGGCCGCATCGCGTTCCGCGCTGCCGGCCACACCATCGCTCGCTTCCGCCGCGCCGCTGCCACTGACCTCTACCGTGCAGGCGGACCCGCATGCGCTCGCCGCATGCGCCAGTACGCCGCGCGCGGCACTGCGCGGCGCCGTGAGCCAGTCGGTCCTGCCGCAGCCCGGCACCGAGGACGAGCCCAGCTACGACGAGGCGGAGATGCTCAAGATCACGCCGCGTCAATATGAGGTACTCGTGTTGCTCGCGCGGGGCTATCCGATCAAGACGGTCAGCCGCATGCTGAATATCTCGGTGGCCACGGTGAAGAGCCATGCCTGCACGCTGTATCAGCGGCTCAAGGTCCGCAACAAGGGAGAGGCCGTCTACGCAGCGTTGCAGCGTGGCGCGACACTTGAGTGGGTGAGCGGCGACGAGCGCATCGTCAGCGGCGACGAACGCATCGCGCGCGATAGCCGGCCGCGGCCGGTGATTGCCAAGCGTAGCGACGGCGCCGGCTACGAAAGCACCGCCCTG
>NZ_JASATF010000036.1:0-59611 GCF_038440175.1 Cupriavidus sp. OTU4054 | reverse complement strand
CCGCCCCACTGCGACGGATCGACGCCGATCTTGACGCGGCCGAGGCCGCTGCCGATCACGCCGTTGTTGTTGAGCGCCGCAACGTTGATCTGCTGCAGTTGCTGCACGCTCTGGTTGATATTGATGTTGACGTTGGCGAGCGGGCCAGTGGCCCCGACGCCGACCCGATCGAGCCATGAGTTGCCGCCGCGGACGGTGGCAAGCGCGCTGCTGTCGAGTTCCTTGCTGAGCGCAAGGTCGCGGACGACGATGGTAGACATGGTGGTCTCCTCGGTAGCGGCAGCGTTCAGCCGACGTAGTTGCTGGCGTTCTGGTTCGTGTTGAGGTTGTTGCGCAGGTGCTCCTGGAATGCGGAGCCGTTGGCGAACATGCTGTTCACTTCCTGCATTTGCTGGTTCGACTGGTCGATCTTCGTGGTCTTGTCGAACGACAGCTTCACGGGGCTGTAGATCGAGGTGTAGGGCACGAAGCCGAAGCCGAGGCCGCCGCGAACGGCTTGCATGCCCTTGGCGTCGAGGGTTTCGGTAACGGACAGGTCGGTGATGGTCAGCGTGGTCATGGCAGTTCTCCTTGAGAGATTTGGGTGCTACGTGGTTTCAGGTTTGAGCATCGGGTTGGTGTCGCGCTCGGTTCTGATATCGCAGCAAGCGTGCCAGCGGGGTGGCCATCGCCCAAAGAAATTTGCAATGCCTTGAAAACACGGGGAAAAAACGCATTCGCGAGGCCTCCGCGGCGTGCCAGGCGCTGTGCCATGACGCGTCGATGTGGTGGGCCACGGACAACAGTCGGCGCGCGAGTGTCGTGCGTTCGCCAACGTCCCGCATGCGCGGCGGGTGCTGTGCGGATTGCGAATGCGGAGGGTGCGCACTAGTATCCATCGAGGACGCCATAACCACACGTCGGGAACGCATCGATGCCCAGCCTGACCGATCTGATACGCAACTTCCGGAGCGGTGGGCTGACGCGCGACGAATTTCTGGCGTCGATCGACCACGCGCTCGAAGACGAGACCACACCGGGGCACCTCGCGCGCGTGCTGAGCGAGGAACATACGCGCGCGCCGCTGCCCGCGAACGTTTATACCGAAGTCATGCGCCGCATCGAATCGCGCGTGGCCACGCAGTACGACCCCGTTGCCGAGGAGACGCGCGTGGGCGATCGCAGTGCGCCATCGTCGCCTTCGCTGTCGCCCTCGTTGTCGCCGCCATCGCTCTCTTCGCTCTCGTCGTCCTCGTCGCCATCGGCACCGGGCATGTCCGGCGCGCACGTGAAGGGCGTCGGCGACACGCTCAACGGCCGCTTCGTGCTCGAGGAATGTCTCGGCGTCGGCGGCATGGGCACGGTCTACAAGGCGCTGGACCTGCGCAAGCTCGAGGCCTCGGACCGCAAGCCCTATATCGCGATCAAGGTGCTGAACCTGCAGTTCAGCGCGCATCCCAAGTCGCTGATGGCGCTGCAGCGCGAGGCGCGCAAGGCGCAGCAGCTCGCGCACCGCAATATCGTCACCGTGTACGACTTCGATCGCGATGGCGCGACCGTCTTCCTGACGATGGAGTACCTGTCGGGCAAGTCGCTGAGCCGCGTGCTGCGCGCGCCCGAGTTCGCGGGGTTGCCCTACGCGAAGGCGCTGCCGATCATCGTCGGCATGGGCCGCGCGCTCGCCTATGCCCACGAGCGCGGTTTCGTGCATTGCGACTTCAAGCCCGCCAACGTCTTCCTGACCGAGCGCGGAGAGGTCAAGGTCATCGACTTCGGCATCGCGCGCGGCTTCCGCCAGCCCCTCGACGATGCCGACCAGACCGTCTTCGACGCGGGATCGCTCGGCGGCATGACCCCCGCGTACGCGAGCCCGGAGATGTTCGAGCATCGCGAGCCCGATCCGCGCGACGATATCTACGCACTGGCCTGCGTGACGTACGAACTGCTGACCGGCAAGCACCCTTACGATCGCCTGTCCGCCAATCAGGCGCGCGCGGCCAACCTCAAGCCCGCACAGCCGAAGGTGCTGTCGCGCGGGCAATGGAAAGCGCTGCGCCAGGCGCTCTCGCTCGATCGCGCCACGCGCACGCCGACCGTCGGTCGCTTTCTGGAAGGGCTTGGCGCGGAGCCGCAGCACGCGGGCATGCGCGCGCCGCTGCTGGCCGGGGCCGCCGTCGGCGCGCTGCTGGCCGCGGGACTCGGTTATTACGCATGGCGCGCCGGTGTTGCGCCGCACGATGGCGGGACGCAGGGGGTACCGGAACCGCCACGCACCGTCGCGGAGGCCGGCGCGCGGGGCACGCCCACCGCGCCGTCGCGCGAGGCCGGCAGCGTGCCGGCGCTCAATGGCGAATCGGCGTCGACGCCGTCGCCCACCGCCGCCACCGCCACCGCGCGCGCGTCTGCAAACATGCCGCTGGCGATGGAGAACGTCACGCCCGTGTTGGCGGCGGTACCTTGCTCGCTGCTGACCGCGCGCATCGAGGGCAGCATCCTCTACGTGAACGGGTACGTATCGGAGTCCGTTGCCGTGAAGCCCTTGCGAGAAAAGCTCAACGCCGTGCCCGGCGCGGGCAGCGTCAAGCTCGATCTGCAGCCGCTCGGCGAGGACAAGTGCGACGTCGTGAAGCTCCTGGCGCCGTATTGGTCTGCGAGCCGGTCTGCCGGCCGGTCCGCCAGTCTTGGCGGCAACCGGCAGGACGCGGCGTCGCTGCGGCCGCGCGGTGGCAACACGCGGCTCGCCGAAGGCTCGCCGCTCGTGATGGAGATTGCCACGCCCGCGCACGAATCGTATGTGTATGTCGACTACTACGTGGTCGATGGCAAGGTGGCGCACCTCGTGCCGAGCAAGCGCGTGCAGGGCAACCAGGCGCCCGCGAACTATCACGCGACGATCGGCGATGGCGGCGACTGGATCGTGTCCAAACCGTTCGGCAGCGAGCTCGTGGTGTTGCTGACCACGCCGGCGCCGCTGTTCGACGCGCGCCGGCCCGAATTCGAGACACGCCAGGAATACCTGCGCGCGCTCGAAAAGCCGCTTGCGCAGATGGCGAACCAGTATGGCAAGGATCGCATCGGCGCGGATCTCGTGCAGATTTCCACGCGCGCGCGATAGAGAGCGGCCCGCTACTTCATGTCGCGCGCCACGCGAAAGCCATTCTGCGACTGCCGCACGCTCGTGCTGTACTTGAAGCGCGTGGAAGAGACCATATAGGGCGCGCCTTCGCGCCACGAGCCGCCGCGAATCACGCGCGCGGTGCAGCCGTTCTCGTCCCACGCGCGGCCGTCGGCGGGCGCGCCCTTGTACGAGCTGTGCCAGCAGTCGCCGACCCACTCCCAGACGCTGCCGTTCATGTCGTGGAGTCCGTACGGATTGGCCGCGAACGAGCCGACGCTGGCCGGTGCCTCCTGGCTCCACGGATCGCCGCAGTCCTTGCAGTTGGCGTTGCCCTTCTTCATCTGGTCGCCCCACCAGTAGGCGGAGCTCGTGCCGCCGCGCGCCGCGAACTCCCATTCGGCTTCCGTCGGCAGGCGGTAGCTCTTGCCGGTGCTCTTCGATAGCCATGCCACGTACTGCTGCGCATCGTCCCAGCTGACGTCGCGGATGGGCGCGTTCTTCGCTTCGCTGCCGTTGGTGCCGATCTTCGGGCAGGCGCTGGCATCGGCGCACGCATTCCACTGCTCGACCGTGACCTCGTACTTGCCGATCGCGAACGGCTGCCCGATGTTCACGTGATGCGGCGGCCGTTCGGCGGGATCGCTCGTGCTGCTGCCCATCGTGAAGCCGCCCGGCGACAGCGCGATGAGCACCGGGCAGGTGGGACAGTCACGCAGTTCGCCACCGCGGGCGGCGGTGGCCGGCGCGGTGGCAGCGGCGGCGGCCGCGGCTGTGGCGGCGGTGGCCGGGGCGCTCGGCTTGCCTTCGCTCGGGTACGTGATGGCACCGGACGAGGTGCTGCCACCCGGGCGCGTACGCGCGGTGCTCGTGGAAGGCGTCGATGGCGCGGGGGAGGGCGGTGTGGCCGGTGTCGCGGTGAGGGGCGGCGGCGGTGTGCGGGATGCGGCCGGTGGTGCCGCGGGTGCGGAAGGGGCGGAAGGTGCGGTAGAAGGCGGCGAAGCGGATACGGGGGGCGAGGAGGGCGAGGGCGTGGGCGTCGTCGCCGCGGATGGTTTCGCGTCCGGCCTGGCATCGGCCTTCGAATCGGCCTTCGAATCGGGCTTCAAATCGCCCTTTGCCGCGGCCGGCGGCGCCGCGGCGCGGATGCGCTCGATGCGTGCCTTCGCGAGCGCGGCAAAGCGGCCATTCGGATACGCCTTCAGATAGGCCTCGTAGTCGCTCGCGTAATTGCTGTTCTTGACGGAGTCCCAGAACGAGAGTTCGTACTGCTCGTTACTGTCCTTCGGCAGGATCCCCGCATGCGCCGCCGGAGGCACGAACACTTCCGCGCCCTGCAGCATCGCGATTCCCAGACCGAGCACCACAAGCGTTTTCCGCCACATGTCGAAGGCTCCGTTGAGTCTGCTGTGAAGCCGCCGTGACCTGCATACGGCTCGTTTCAAGATAGCACAGCGGTCAGCGCCCGTAGCCCGCGTGACGGGTTCGCTTTTTCATGGCATCCGTCCTACGCTGTAGTGCACGTCGACGAGCGCGCCGCGTCACAACGTCCACCAAGAAAACGACTGGGAGGAGCGTGTATGTCCCGACGATTCCTGCGCCACGCGCTGGCAGCATCGCTGTTGGCCGTCATCCCCTCGCTTTCCACACCGACACCCGCGCCGGCCAATGCCGAGGCGTACATCATCTGGCCCGCCGACGGCACCGTGATCGATGGCGGCAAGCTCTGGGTGCGCATGGGCCTGAAGGGCATGGGCGTCTGCCCCAAGGGCATCGAGCGGCCCAACTGCGGTCACCATCACCTGCTCATCGACGTGGAGCTGCCGCCGATGGACAAGGAAATTCCCAACGATCGCAACCATCTGCACTTCGGTGCGGGCGAGACCGATGCGCGCATCGAACTGCCGCCCGGCAAGCACACGCTGCAGCTGTTGATGGGTGACAGCAAGCACATACCGTTCGAGCCACCGATTTACTCGAAGAAGATCACGATCACCGTGCGGTAGCGCACCAAGGTGCGCGTTGGGGAGTCACGCCATGACCAAGTCGACCGATCACGTTTCATCCACGCTCGTTGCCGTATTGACGCTGACGTTCGTCGTCGCACTGGGTGCCTCCGTCGGGCTCGCCTTCGCGCAGAGCAGTGCCCCGCATGGCGCGATGAGCAAGTCGGCGGGCAAATCCGCGCAAGACAGCGCGCCCAGGACCGGGGGTACCACGGCGGCGCCACCGAATGCCTATCTCTATATCGGTTACCCGAACGATCATCAGACCTTTCCCGCGGGCAAGCCGATCAAGGTCTGGTTCGGGCTGCGCAACATGGGCGTGGCGCCGAAAGACGTCAAGTTTCCGAACACGGGCCACCATCACCTGCTGATCGACGTCGACCTGCCGCCGCTCGACAAGGAAATTCCGAACGATCGCAACCACCTGCACTTCGGCGCGGGCGAGACCGAGACCACGATCGAACTGCCGCCCGGCAAGCACACGCTGCAGCTGCTCATGGGCGACGAGAAGCACGTCCCCACCACACCGCCGGTCTACTCGAAGAAGATCACGATCTACGTGCGATGACGGTTGTCGGGCGTTCGCCAACACCAGGCGGCGCAACTGTCGGGACGCGCCCACCACTCGCCCATCGGGTCCGCCGCGCATCGCTCGCGGACCGCATCTCGAATCCCCCGTATTTTCAAGGCATTGCAGGCAATTCGACCACATGGCACGCAGGCTGGCACGCTTGCTGCGATATCAGGACCGAGCGCGACACCAACCCGATGCTCAAACCTGAAACCACGTAGCACCCAAATCTCTCAAGGAGAACTGCCATGACCACGCTGACCATCACCGACCTGTCCGTTACCGAAACTCTCGACGCCAAGGGCATGCAAGCCGTTCGCGGCGGCACGGGCTTCAACTGGGCGCCGATCACCTCGGTGTACCACCCGGTGAAGCTGTCCTTCGACTCGACGACCAAGATCACGCAGTCGAACCAGCAGATGCAGGAAGTGAACAACATGTTCGCCAACGGTTCCGCGTTCCAGGACCATCTGTCGAACACCGTGAACACGAACCAGAACGCCAGCAACACGGTGTATCGCTGATCCGCCGCAAGCGCATCTGCCAGGAAAGAGGCGGTATCGAAGTCAACACCGCACGGGGAGCTTGATGCCGGGGACACCTCCGCCCCGGCAATTTTTTTGTCTGGCGCCTCCCATCCCGTTTTGCCGAACCACAATACAGATTGCCGGGACGCGTTTGCGCGCCGGCCCTGCTCTGCCCAGGAGGACATCGTGTCCTACGTTTCCCGTTCCGCTCATTCCCTGCTGGCCGCGATGACGGTGCTTGCCGTCGCGGGTTGCGCGGACTTCCGGCCGCCCGAGTACAAGCGTCCGGAAACGCCGGCCAAGGCCGCGTGGTCGCGCGACGACGTGGTGACGGTATCGCCGGACGAGACCATCGTGCCGAACTGGTGGCAGGGCTTTCAGGACCCCTACCTCGACGGGCTGGTCACGCGGGCGCTGGCGGGCAACTACGACATCAAGGTGCTGGCCGCGCGCATCCGCGTGGCGAATGCACAGATCAGCGAAGCGCGCGCGGGGGCGCTGCCGGTATTCGATATCGGCGCGGGCGCGAGCTTCGAGAAGACCACGGGCCAGGCGCTGACGCGCACGTACAACCTCGGCGCGCAGGTCAACTGGGACATCGACGTGTGGGGCAAAGTGGAGAAGGGCGTGCAGGCCCAGACCGCCGAGTTCCGCGCGACGGAAGCCGATTGGCGCGCGGGTTACCTGACGCTGGTCTCCGCGGTGTCCATCACGTATTTTCAGATTCTGCAGTTCGACGAACAGGTCGATCAGCAGTCGCGCACCGTCGCCCGCAATGGCGAGATCCTCGCCACGTACAAGGCGATGTATGCGAACGGCCTCGTGCCGCAGATCCGCGTGATGCAGCAGCAGGCCGAAATCAACCGGCTGACGAAGGACCTGATCGAACTGCGCCGTTCGCGCAACGTGGCGGAGAATGCGCTGGCCACGCTGGTCGGTGTGCCGGCCGGCGAACTCAAGGTGCCCGTCGGCCGCTTGCAGGACCGCGTGAAGTTGCCCGTGGTGCCCGCGGGGCTGCCGTCGCAGCTGCTCGCGCGCCGGCCCGATATCGTCGCGGCCGAATATCGCGTGCTGTCCGCGTACAACATCGTGGGCCAGGCGCGGCTCGCGCAGTTGCCGAGCGTGAGCCTGACCGCGCGCGGCGGCACCGCGAGCTTCGCGCTGTCGGACCTGCTCAAGTCGTTCACGTTCGGCTTCATGCCCAGCATCAATCTGCCGATGCTCGACCCGAACGTCCGCGCGCGCGTCAAGACCACCGAGGCGGGCATCGGTGTGGCGGAGAACGAATACGGCCGCACCGTGATGACGGCGTTCGAAGAAGTGGAGAACGCGCTCGTCAACGTCGATGCGCACAAGAAGCAGCGTGTGGAGCTCCAGCAGCAGGTGGATCAGCTGCGCGTGGTCTCGGCCCAGATCGAGGCACAGCTGAAGGAGGGATTGGTCACGCAGCTGGAGGTCTTCGAGACCGAGCGTTCGCTGCTGACCGCGCAACTCGCGCTGTTGGAAGTTCACCAACAGATTCTTTCGGACACCGTCACGCTCTACAAGGCACTCGGGGGCGGGTGGCCCGCCGAGCAGGTCCGCAATGCTCCCGCGGAGAGCCCGGTCAGCACGATCGTCGGCGCGCCGCAATGAGGGCACCAGGGCGGGCACCACTGCGCGCCAGCGCGCGCAGAGGCCGATTGACTCATCCGAAGCGTCGCCTACTATGTTCTTACTCGTGACATCCCGTCCCTCGCGCCGCTCGCGTGCGTGCGGCCTGACCAGTCCGACTGTTGGTTGTCTGGAAACATGACGCGCGACGATGCCCTGATCATGGACGTGCCGGCAAAGGTGGATCAGTCTCTCGATCGGACCGCCGATCGTCGCTACGATCGAACCTTCGGCCACGCGTTCGACATCCTGCTGATGCCGCTGTCGCGGCCCGATCTCGGCGAGATTCGCATCGGCGAGGACCTGTTCGCGATCGGCCGGGGCGAGGCGCCGTTCGCGGCGTATCCGGCGGATGCCACCGCGGTGCTGTCCCGCCGGCACGCGCGCATCTTCTCGGAAGACGGTGCCGTGTATGTCGCCGATCTCGGCAGCAAGAACGGCACGCACGTGAATGGTGCCGCGGTCGCGCAGCAGCCGGCCGCATTGCGCGATGGCGACGAGCTGAGCTTTGGCGCGGAGCTGTCGTATCGCGTGAAGCTCTATCCGCGCGCGCCCGTGCAGCAGAGCGGCCTTGTCGTCGCGCTGACGCCGATGCGCCAGGACATCGGGCTGCAGCCCATCGTCATCACGGGGTTTCCGTTTCTCGTCAGCAAGGCCGACGATACGTTCGAGCGCTATCGCGACGCCTATCCCCATCAGGTCAACTACCTGTCGCGGCGGCATGCGCATCTGTACCTGAAGGGCGGGGCGCCGTGGATCGAGGATCTGGGCAGCACCAACGGCACGTTCGTCAATGGCGCGCGGCTCGGCGATCACGCGGTGCGCGTGGAGGCCGGCGACGTGCTCGCCTTCGGCGGCACCCACTTCGTCTACCGGCTCGATATCGAGGACCACTCGGACGGCGATGCCACCGCAACGCGGTCGCTGCAGGCCGATCGCCCCGCGGTGGTGGCGCCTGCCGGCAATGCCCCGGCCGCGCTGGTGCCCGACGTCGACGAGGATGCCGACAAGACCACGTTCGTCGGGGCCGCCGACTCGTTCCTCGATATCTTCTGCGTCGACTACGCGGCGAAGCAGGAAGACGAGGTGAACCTCGAGCCGATGCCGGACGCGAGCCACGCCGCGCAGGGCGCGCATGCGCCCGTTGCGCGCAAGCGTGGACGCACCGCGCTGATGTGCGCGGAGATCGCCCGCACGTTCGGGCTGCGCGATCGCGCCCAGGTCGCGCGGGCCATGCGCTGGACCGTGGCCGTGCTCATCGCGGCGGTGCTGGTCGGCGGCAGCCTCTACTGGCGCAGCGCGCCGGATCGCTCGCTCGAGCGGCTGATGGCGGAGCACCAGTACGCGCGCGCGGCGGAAGTGGCCGACGAATACCTCGCGCGGCATCCGAGCGATCCGACGTATCAGGCCATCGGTACCGAGGCGATGCTCGACGCCTACGTGCCGGGATGGGTCGGCAAGCTGCGTGCGAAAGACTTCGTCGGCGCCGAGACCGCGCTCGCGCATATGCGCGGCACGAGCCAGCACAACACCGACGCCCGCGCATTGATCGACGAGCTTGCGTGGGTCGGCAGCGTCAGCCGCTTTGCGGCCGAGCGCGGTGGCGACGATGCGCGCATCCGGCTCTACCGCGACGAAGGCGATATCCGCAAGCTGCTCGCGCACTGGGAGCAGGATGCCAAGGCGCACCAGCGCGCGCTCGACCGCATCGCGAACACCGTGCCCGTGTTCGCCGAGACCTATGCGGGGACGCTCAGCGCGCTGCGCAAGCTGCAGAACGACGATGCCGTGTATCTGGCCGCGATCGAGCGGCTCAATACGTCGATTGCCACGGAGCTGGGCCGCGAGCAGCCCGAAGCGCTGCAATCGATGCTGGCCGAGTACCGCGACAAGTATCCACGCCTGGCCGGGCTCGATGCGACCGAAGCGGACCTCAAGCAATACATCGCGCTGATCCAGGCGCTGCGCAACCGGATGCTCGGCCCGCTGACCGCGCAGATGGCGGCCGTTCACTTCAGCACGCCGCCGTTCCGCGCGGCCTATGACAAGCTCGCCGCGGAGAAGCTGCCCGAGGCGGCGATCGCCGAGCACTACGTTGCCGCCACGCAGGCGTGGGCGCGCGGCGAAGGGGAGGCGGCGCTCGGCGCGCTCGGCCGTATCGAGGCGGGGCCGTGGCGCGAGGAGCTTGCGCAGGACATCGCGCACAAGCGGCAGGTGCTCGACCAGTACGCGGCGCTGCCGCGCGCGCGGGGCACCGCCGGCTACGAAGACCAGTTGCTGGGCCTGCACGCGATGCTCGACCCCGATGCCGACGCCTGGTACGTGCGCGCCATCGATGGCGATGTGAACGCGATCCGCGAGGCGGCGCTGCGCCGCGCGAACCTGTTGCTCAACCGCGCGGCCACCGCGTGGCGCCAGTATCGCAACAACGGCCTGATCGGCGGCGAGCAGCGGCTCGAGGCGGGCATCTCGCCGAAGTTCCGCGCGCAGGCGAAGCTGCTCGCCGACGCGCAGGCCGATGCGCGACAGGGCCTGCGCATCTACACGCAACTCAAGGCCGACGAGATCTCGCAATGGAGCAAGGTGCGCGACGATATCCAGGCCGAGGTCGATCTGCAGCGCCGCTCGCTCAATGACCTGCGCATGGTCCTCGATCCGGCCGTGCTGAAGGCCAAGCTGGCGCTGGTCGGCGAGCCGACACCCACCGCCACGGTGGCGGCGTCGCCGGGAGGACGGCGATGAACGACGAGAATCGCCTGCGTCCGCTGCACGAAGCGCTCGACGACCACAGCGCCGAAGGCATCGCGCTGCTGACGGCCGAGCCCTCGCGCCTCACGATGCTGACCATCGTCGTCACGGGCGCGCTCGTGCTGTGCGCGCTGCTGTGGTCGTTCATCGGGCATGCGGACGTGATCGTCAGCGCGCAGGGCACGCTTGCACCGGAGTCCGAAGTGCGCCGCTTCTACGCGCCGGTCGATGGCGAACTGGCGGACCTCTACGTGGCCGAGGGCCAGCCCGTCTCGAAGGACGATGTACTCGCGCGCCTCAATGCGCGCGGTGCCATCGAAGCCGCGGCCAAGGCGCTGGAAGCGCAGCTCAAGCTTGAGGATTCGGAGCGCGAGTGGCGGCAGTTTCCGGAGCGCAAGGCGTTGATGGAACGCCGCGCGGCCGCGCTCAAGCAGCAGCTGGAACTGGGCACGCGCCAGCACGAGAACCGCATGGCGGAGGGCACCACGCGGCTGGCCGAGCAGCAGCGCGCGCAGTTGCAGGAAGCGCGCAGCAATCTCGAGAACGCCCGCCGCGCGCGCGACTTCGCGCGGCAGGAGCAGGACCGCTATGCGCGGCTGTTCGCGCTGCCCGGCGGCGGGGGCGTGTCGCAGGCGCAGGTGGAAGCCAAACGCGCCAGCGCGCAGGAGGCCGAGAACGGCCTGCGCGTCGCGCAGTCGCGGCTGGCCGAACTCGATGCGCGGCTGGCGCGCGAGTACACGCAGGCGAGCGCGGACCTCGAAGGCAGCGGGCAGGACCTGGCCAACCTGCGCATCCAGTACGACGCGCAGATGCGCGAGATCGGCAGCACCGAGGACAAGCTGCGGCTGCAGGTGCAGACCGCGCGGCTGGTTGCGGAAGCGGCCGCGCGCATCAAGTTCGAGAACATCGACAAGGACAACTTCCTGCTGATTCTTGCGCCGACATCGGGTGTGATCACCGACGTCACGTCCACGCAGCGCGGCGACAAGGTACAGGCGAACGCGCCGCTCGGCGGCATTGCGCCGAAGGATGCACGGCCCGTGCTGCGCGTGGAGATTGCCGAGCGCGATCGCGCGTTCCTGCGGGAAGGCCTGCCCGTCAAGCTCAAGTTCAGCGCGTTTCCGTACCAGCGTTACGGGCTGATTGCCGGCACGCTCGAATACATCTCGCCGGCCACCAAGCCTTCGGGGCCGGACAAGCAACCGGTCTATGAGGGACGGGTGCGGCTGGCGCAGGACTACTACACCGTGGCGGACCAGAAGTATCCGCTGCGCTATGGCATGACCGCCACCGCGGAAATCGTGGTCCGCGAGCGGCGGCTGATCGATCTCGGGCTCGATCCGTTCCGGCAGGTTGCCGGCTAGCCCGCTTACGCGAAAAAAGGGGAGAAGGCGATGACGGCCATCGTGCGAATCGACGAGGAAGTGATCGACGTCGACGAATTCATCCGCGTGCTCAAGCTGACCGGGCAGTTCGAAGGCATCGTCGAACAGCTCGTGAGGGAGAAGCTGACCGTGCATGCGGCGCGCCGGCATGGCATCACGCTGACGCCCGAGGAAATCCAGGCGCGCGCCGACCAGTTCCGGCGCGTGCAGGGGCTGCATCGCGCGGCCGACATGAACCACTACCTCGATGCGCTCGGCGTCAGCCTCGACGAGTTCGAGCGGTTTATCACGGACAGTCTCTACCAGGAAAAGATGATGGCGCGCATCTGCGACGATGCCGCCGTGGAGACGTACTTCCAGCTCAACTCCCCGAAGTTCGACAGCATCGAGGTCAGTCATATCGTCGTGGACAGCGAGGGCAAGGCGCGCGAACTCGTGTCGTATCTGCAGGACGATCCGGACGCGTTCGCCGAGATGGCGCGCGAGCATTCGATCGCCGATACGCGCGAGCAGGGCGGCGAGATCGGCAAGGTCCTGCGCGGGTCGTTGAAGAGCGATATCGAGGCCAAGGTGTTCAATGCGGAAGCGGGCGATCTGCTCGGGCCGTTTCCGGCCGCCGATCGTTCGTTCTTCGAGGTGTTCCTTGTCCGCGCCAAGCATCCGGCGCGGCTCGACGAAGACGTCGCGGTGGAGGTGCGCCGGCGGTTGCGCGAGGAGTGGCTGATGGCGAGGGCACAGGAACATGTCATCGAAGCCCGTTAGCGAACCTTCTGCCGATGCGTCGGCCGACGCCTCGACCGGTGCCCCGACCGGTGCATCGACCGGTGCATCGACCAGGCCCGAGCCCGTCGCGGAGACCGCCCTTGTCGATTTCCTCGCAACCGTCGAGATCCTCTCGTCGCTGACCCGCGCGGAGCTCGAACGGCTGGCGGCAAGCGCGCGCACGCTGTCGTTCGGCTTTGGCGACACCGTCTGCAATGCGGGCGAGCCCGCCGATGGCCTGTTCATCGTCCGCACCGGCTCGGTGCGCGTGTTCAACGAGGAGCACGGCAAGGAAATCAGCATGGGCGTGCGCAAGACCGGCGAGGTGTTCGCCGATATCGCCATGCTGCGCGAGTACCGCCACGAGTCGTCGGTGCGCGCGTCGGGCAAGACCGAGCTGCTATGTATTCCGCGCGCGGTCAGCGAGGCCGTGGTGGCCGCCAACCCCGCGGCGCTGGCGTTCATCACGAGCTACGTCGCCATCAGTTCGGCGGGCGGCTTCGTCGCGCGGCTGTTCGACCTGCGCGGCAAGCTCGACCGCTCGGAACTCGAGGACGCCGTGCGCAGTGTCGGCGTCAAGCGCGTGACCGCGGGGCGCGAGATCCTGCATCAGGATGGCCGCGACGATCGCCGGCTCTATGTGGTGCGGCAGGGCACGGTGCGCATCGTGCGGACCGAGGACGGCGAGACCTATCCGCTGGCCACGCTCGGGCAGGGCGATATCTTCGGCGAGCGCGCGTGCGTGATGCGGCAGGAGCAGATCGCCTCCGCGATCGCGGAAACCGATGTGCGGCTGCTCGTGATTCCCGAGAAGACCGTACAGCTGATACTCGAGCGCAATGCCAGGCTGCGCGAGGTGCTCGAGGAACGCATCCGCGTGATCGACCGCGAACTGCATCGGCAGCAGAAGCTGGCCGAGCGGCGCAAGCGGCCCGTGCTGCTGGACCTGCATTCGAAGCCAGAGTTCGGCGAGCGCGTGATCCGGCGTTTCGCGCTGGTGGAGCAGGCCGAGGAGATGGATTGCGGCGCGGCCTGCCTCGCCATGATCTGCCGGCATCATGGGTTGACGCTGACGCTCGGCAAACTGCGCGAGCTCGCCAACGTGACGACGGCCGGCGCCACGCTCGACAGCCTGGCGCGCGCGGGCGAGTCGCTGGGCTTTACCACGCGCGGGGTGCAATGCACGCGCGATGCGCTGCTCGGCTTCGAGCTGCCCTTTATCGTCCATTGGGAGGGCTATCACTACGTCGTCGTGTACGGCATCTCGCAGCATCATGTCTGGGTAGCGGATCCCGCGCTCGGCTTCCGCAAGATGAGTACCGAGGAGTTCGAGCGCGGCTGGAGCGGAACCTGCCTCGTCTTCACGGCCGGCGAGTCGATGGCGCAGCTGGCGGTGGCGCGGTCGCCGTGGCTGCGCTTCATCAGCTACCTGTCGCCGTACAAGCGCATCCTCGCCCATCTGTTCCTGGCCACGTTCGTGATCCAGCTGCTGGGCGTGGTGCCACCCCTCATCATCCAGAACATCCTCGATGGGGTGGTCGTGCACCAGAACGTGGGGCTGCTGCATCTGCTGATCGTGGGGCTCATCATCTCCAATGTGTTCACGCAGCTGATGGCCACGATTCGCGCGTACCTCGCGAATTTCATGGTCCGCAACATGGACTTCGCGATGATGTCGCAGTTCTTCAAGCACACGCTCGCGCTGCCGCTGTCGTTCTTTGCCAAGCGCAAGACGGGCGATATCTTCGCGCGCTTCCAGGAGAACCAGACGATCCGCGCGTTCCTGACCGAATCGACGGTCACCACGGCGCTGAATCTGCTGATGGTGTTCATCTACTTCAGCATCATGTTCGTCTACAACGTCAAGCTCACGCTGCTGCTGATCGCGTTCGTGATTCCGATTGCCGCGCTGACCGTGATCGTCACGCCGCGCCTCAAGACGTTTGCGCGCGACGTGTTCACGGCGTCGACCGATGCCAAGGCGTATCTGATGGAGACGCTCGGCGGCGCGGAAACCGTCAAGGGCATGGGCATCGAGCGCGCGGTGCGGCTGCGCTGGGAGCGCAAGTACGCGAAGGCGCTGGACCGGCAGTATCAGGCGCAGTCGTTCCATATCCTCGTGGGGCTGGTCAGCCAGCTGCTGAACGCCGCGACGACGATCGCGGTGCTGTGGGTCGGCGCCACGCTCGTGCTCGAACGCGAGCTCACCATCGGGCAGTTGATCGCGTTCAATGCCTTTATGGGCAGCGTGCTGGCGCCGCTGATGGGGCTGGTCGCCTTGTGGGGGCAGCTCAACGACGCGGGCGTGGCGATGGAGCGGCTCGGCGACATCCTCGATCTGGAGCCCGAGCAGCGGCCGCAGGACGTGGCATCGCGGGTCATGCTGCCGGACCTGCAGGGCGATATCCGGTTCGATGGCGTGTACTTCCGCTACGGCGGCGACGAGACACAGTACGTGCTGGAGAACATCAGCTTCCACGTTCGCGCGGGGGAGATGGTGGCCATCGTGGGGCGCAGCGGATCGGGCAAGACCACGCTGGCCAAGCTGCTCGTGGGGTTCTACAAGCCGAGCGAGGGCACGATGAGTATCGACGGTTACGACCTCAACGTGATCGACACCGAGTTCTTCCGCGCGCAGGTGGGCTATGTGATGCAGTCCAATCTGCTGTTCTCGGGCACCGTGGCCGAGAACATCGCATGCGGCGACGATGCGGCCGACCGGCGGCGTATCGAGGAGGTGGCCAAGATGGCGGACGCGCATGCTTTCATCTCGAAGCTGCCGCTGGGCTACGAGCAGGTGGTGGGCGAGCGCGGCATCGGTCTGTCGGGCGGGCAGATCCAGCGTCTCTGCATCGCGCGGGCGCTGTATCACGATCCGCGGCTGCTCGTGTTCGACGAAGCGACATCGGCGCTCGATACGCAGTCCGAGAGCAATATCCTCGCGAACATGCACGATATTATGCGCGGACGCACGGCCGTCATCATCGCGCACCGGCTCAGCACGATCATGCAGGCGGACAAGATCCTGGTGCTCTATGAAGGGGCCATCGTCGAGCAGGGGCGGCACGAGGAGCTGCTGGAGCGGCGCGGCATGTACTACCAGCTGGTGCAGAAGCAATTGAGCGCGGCATGAAACTGTTCAATCCGGGCCGACCGGCCACTCCCACCGAGACCACGGCACAGACGCAAGCGACGCCACCGTCGTCGTCATTATCGGGCGCTTCGTTCGGCTCGCGCCTGACCACGTCCGCGGTATCGTTCGCGGGCCTGATCGAGCGCGTCGAGATTCTGCGCTCGACGCTGCGCTGGGCCTCGCGGCTGGAACGGCCCGAGATCGAACGGCTGCTCAAGCAGGCCACCTCGCTGCGCGACGAAGTGATGGGCCTCTCGCACCGCGAGCGCTTCGTGCAGGCCGCGGTCAAGGAGGGGGATGCCGCCGAGGCGGCCGCGGAGATTGCGGAAGTCCCGGATGTCGAACCCATCGCGCGATCGTCGCGCGAGCGGCGGCAGGCGCTGCTGGAGCGCAGCTTCGTGTTCGAAGGCACGTTCGGCGACAATGCGAAGCTGCTGGAAGCGCTGGAGATCGCCGAGAAAGCGGCGCCCACCGACCTGCCCGTGCTGATCGACGGCGAAAGCGGGACCGGCAAGGAGCTGATGGCGAAGGTGATTCACGCCAACGGCTCGCGCGTGGAGCGGCCGTTTATCTCGGTCAACTGCGGCGCGATTCCCGACAGCCTGCTCGAGTCCGAACTGTTCGGCCATCGCAAGGGTGCGTTCACGGGCGCGAGCAACGATCGCAAAGGAAAGTTCGAGAGCGCGCATACGGGCACGATCTTCCTCGACGAGATCGGCGAGCTGCCGCTGACGGGGCAGGTCAAGCTGCTGCGCGTGCTGGAGGCGCACGAGATCCAGCGGGTGGGGTCGGACGAGGTGATCGCGGTGGACACGCGCATCGTCGCGGCGACCAACAAGGACCTGCGGCGCATGAGCCAGGAGGGGACGTTCCGCGAGGACCTGTTCTATCGGCTGAGCGTGATCCATGTTTCGCTGCCGGCGCTGCGCGAGCGGCGCGACGAGATTCCGCTGCTGGTCGCTTATTTCGGCGACGAGGCCGCGGGGCAGCTCAAGCGCCGGCCGCTGAAGCTGACACCGCGGCTACGCGACTTCCTGCTGCATTACGGCTATCCGGGGAATATCCGCGAGCTGCGCAACCTGATGTACCGGCTCTCCTGCCTGGCTGGCGACACCGCAGACCTCGCGCATCTGCCGCCCGACATCCGCCCCGGCGCGGCTGCGCAGGCAAAGGTCGCCGCCGGCATCGATGCCCCGGTGCCGACGTCGCTGAGCGAAGCCAAACGCGCGGCCAGCGACGAAGCCGAGCGCGCGTTTCTCGAACGCGGATTGCAGGAGGTGGGCGGCACGGTCGCCGAACTGGCCCGCCGCTTCGAGATGAACCGGTCGCATGTGCAGATGCTGCTCAAGAAGCATGGCATCCATTCGAAGGATTTTCGGGCGGGGCGGCAGGGGGATGGGAAGTAGGGGATGGGAAGCAGGGCGGGTCGGCTCAGACTTCCGGATTCAACAACGTCCGATCCGATCCCCCACCAATATCCTCGGCCCGAATCACGATCACCGACACGTTGTCATGCCCGCCATTGGCCAGCGCAAGATCCACGAGCTCGCGCGCCGCCGCCGTGCAGTCGCCGCTCGCCATCGCCTCCGCGATCGCGGGGTCCTCCACTTCGTTGCTGAGCCCATCGCTGCATAGCAGGAACATATCGCCATCGCCGATCTCGATCTGCAGGTCCTCCAGGTTCAGCGACGTCGCCGCCCCCACCGCGCGCGTAATCGTGTTGTGCGCGGGATGGCGCCGCGCCTGCTCGGCCGTGATGAGCCCACGCGCGCGCAGGCGCTCCACCTGACTGTGGTCGCGCGTCAGCTGCTTCAGGTGCCCATCGCGGAACAGATAGAGGCGGCTGTCGCCGGCCCAGAGGCAGGCACACCGCCGCTCGCACGCCATCAGCGCCACCACGGTGCTGCCGATCACGCGCACCTGCATGCGCGCCGCCTCGTCGATCAGCACCTGATTGACGGCCTGCAGCGTCGCGCGGGCCGCAGCCACCGCCTCGTCGAGCTCCTGCGTCGGCGGCATCGCGTCGAGGGCCTGCACGATCGTGCGGCTGGCGAAGTCGCCCACGGCATGGCCGCCCATGCCGTCGGCAACCGCCCAGATGCCGCGCTCGGGGGCATCGAAGCAGGCGTCTTCATTGCGTTCCCTGACCAGTCCGACGTCCGTGCAGGCGGCGGAGGTCCAGCGGAATTGCGTAGCGCAGGTCACGGTGCTCTCCGGCGCGGATCAAAGGCGGCTCCGCGCAAGCGCCGCCCCCCGGGGCAGCATAACGGCGCGCCCGCTCCGACGATGCCGGGGGCGGGCTCCCGATGCCGGCTCAGACCAGCCGGCCCTTGTTCTTCGCACCCTGGCCCGCATCGACGCTGATCGAGGAATTCGGCGCGTCGTTGCGGACGTCGATGTTCTGGAACTGATTGTTCATCTGTTCAGCATAGAAGCTGTAATTGATCTCGTAAAAGTTCACGACAGGTGCCATGGCACTTTGGCGCGGGGCAACATAGGGCTGAATCCAGCCGAACACCCATTGCGCGCCGCCGCCCCGCACGCAGGACATGGCGCGGAAATCGAGTTCGCGGCGGACGGCGAGGTCCTTGATCGTGAGGGTGGCCATGGCGGTCTCCAATCGGGGATGGCAGTGCCACAGATACAGCAAACGGCGTGCCAATCGCCGCGTCGCAGGGCGCGTCCCGCCATCCCTTGATCTGGCGGGATGGCCCGCGCGGTCCGGTCTCGAACGGTCGGCGCCGGGCCAACACGTGCGGGCCGATATGTTGGATGGCAACCGACCAATTCCGGCGTTGCGCGACCGCCATCGCCCGCGATCCAGCGCCACGCCGCGGCGCACGAAGCGGCGCCCCCACTGGCACGCTTGATGCAGAAAGGTTGTCGCCCGCCAGCAAACAACAACTCACCGAACGAGACCGCCATGCAACCCCGAGCCCAAGCCCAGATCCGAGGAGACTACGCCCCCGACGCCTACCTGCCCGGCACGCACCTCGTGACCGCACGCGACGGGTACTTCCACCACGGCATCTATGTCGGCCGCGGCCGCGTCATTCACTACGGCGGCTTCTGCGACGCGCTGCACGCGGCCCCGGTCGAAGAAATCTCGCTCGAAGCGTTCGCCCATGGCAACCCGGTCACGGTCAAGCCCGAACCGTTCGCCCGCTACCTGGGCGCCCAGGCCGTCCACCGCGCCCGCTCCCGCCTCGGCGAGGACCGCTATCACCTGCTGACCAACAACTGCGAACACTTCTGCACGTGGTGCGTCCGCGGCGTCGCGCGCAGCGAACAGGTGGAGGCCTGCATCCGCCATCCCCGCGAGGGCATGCAGGTCGCACTCCTGCTGCTGCGCCGCGTGCTGCCATCGGGGCTGACGATCGAGGCGGGAACGGTGGCAAGCGCTGCGTAGCGGAACGACGCCGCGCAAGCCCGTCTCGTCCGAGGGCAGGCCTTTTTCGTTACCCGGCACACATCGTTTTGCTATACTCCGCCCCTGCTCCCGGCAACGGGTGCGCTGGTCCGCTCGCCGTAGTTCAATGGATAGAACGAGCGCCTCCTAAGCGCTAGATACAGGTTCGATTCCTGTCGGCGGGACCATGTTTCGCGCGCTATCGCACGCAATCGTCCGTTTCTGACTCCCTCGTTTTCCGTCGTCCGCCCGGCGACCGGCTATGATGTCGGCTTCACGCGGCCCTGTTCGTTCGAACCCGGACCGCGCTCGACCGAATCCCGCGCATGTTATGCACTTACTGAAGACCATTCATCGCAGCCTGCCTGCACTGGCCGGCATGCTCGCCGCGCAGGCGCTCGCGGTCGCGCCCGATCCCGGGCTCGCCGATACGTCGGGCTGCACCGCGATGCTCGACATCGTGCAGGAAAGCCTGCGCAGCGAGATCGAGGTCGTCTGCAACGATCCGAACAAGCCAGGCTGCGACACCAAGAATGGGCAGATTCGCGTGATCCTCGACATCATCAGCCACCGCCGCCAGCGCGGGGCCGACGAGTGCGACACCATCGCCCAGGTCAACCGCCTGCTGCGCATGCTGCCCCCGCGCGGCTGACGTCCAGCCGCGCCCGCGGCGCTCAGTGCGAGAACTTCGAGAACAACTGGATTACCGCGACCCCCGCGATGATCAGCCCGATGCCGGCGCACGCCGCCAGATCCGGCACCTGCCGGTAGACCACGGCCGCGATCAGCGTCACGAGCACGATGCCGGCGCCGCTCCAGATCGCGTACGCGACGCCCACCGGCACGGTCTTCATGACCTGCATCAGCAGCCAGAACGCCGCCACATACCCCGTCACCACGAGAACGCTCGGCCAGAGGCGCGTGAAATTCTCGGCCGCCTTCAGGCTGCTGGTGGCGATGACTTCGGCCACGATGGCCAATGCAAGCAGGAGATAACCGTTGGTCATAGCGTAAAGAAAGCTTAAAAGGGAAGCAAAAGGCGCTTATGCCCCATATTATGCGGGCGTGACCCTCAAACGCCCCGAAACGCGCGCCCGGCAACGGTTGCAGGCGGTTCGGTGCCCCTCTTTGGTTACCCTCCCTTACGGTGGTTGTGCCCCGCGTCGGAGGGGGGTTGAATGCAGGTAGAAATTACAAAATCGGCTTGCACGCCCGCCGGTGGGAACGCGGGAAAGGTGAGAAATGAAGTCGAATCAGTCGCGGCGGCACGCTCTGACCATGCCGGCCATCGCAAGCAATGCCGGGCGGAGCGACAGGAATCTGGGGAGCGGGTAAATGCGGAACGATATCGATGCGGCCACCATCTGGCCGGCTTCGCGGGCCGTTGGCATCGACGCGGGGCAGGGCGATGGCGGCGAGGGGAGCGATGGGGGCGGGGGAGTCTGGCAGAACACGATCGCCGCCGCCGACCACGCCCTGGAAGAGGCCAGTCGCATCCAGCGAGGCGTCCAGCAGAACCTGAAGCTCATGCAGGAAATGCGCAACCTGCGCGAGGAACTGCGCAAGGCGCATGCGGAGATCGACCGCTACCGCGGCATGCATGCGCGCGTGGTCGTGAGCATGCGGCAGATCGAGGAAGAGCGCGACGCCGAAATCGCGCGGCTGCGGTCCGACAACGAGATGCTGCTCGTGCGCCATCGCGTCTACAAGCTGCTGGCCGAACACTACGCCACGTCGGCCCTGCGTTTCGATCCGAAGGTCTTTGCCGAGCATCGCGACCGCGTGCTCGAGCACGTGCTGTTCCAGCGCCGCAAGGGCACGCCTGTCACGCGTATCACGCGCACCGATATCTCGTTCCTGCTGCTGTAAGCCTCGCCGGCCGATCCATCAATCGGCCACCTTGTCGCTCGGAAACCGGAACGACTCCATCAGCAGATAGCCCATCGGGATATCGAGGGTGACGTTGCGCGGCGGAATCGGCGACAGGAACCACTTGCGATACAGCTGTTGTGTCTCCCGCTCGTGGATCGACGCCACCATCGCGCGATCCACGATCGTCTTGAACTCGGCATCGTCCTTCGGCAGCATCATCGCGTAGGGCTCGATGGCGAGCATCGCGCCCCGTATCGCATATTGCCTGGGATCTTTCGCCGCCGCGGCGAGCCCCGCCAGTTGCACATTGCCAGCCACCACGGCGTACACGTGCCCCGCGTCGAGCAGGGCCATCGCGTCGTTGACCTCGGCCACTTCCATGACCTTCACGTCCACCGCATGCGTCTGCGGCAGCCGTTCCACGGCCGCGCGCGACGTGGCGCCCGCGGCCAATGCAACGGTCTTGCCATGGATATCGCTCCAGTCGTTGATGGTGGAGGCCGCCTTGACGAGCATGCGCGTGCCCGCGATGAAATGCGGAATCGTGAAGGCCACGCGCGCGCGGCGTTCGCGCGTATTGGTGGTGGTGCCGCATTCCAGATGAGCGGTGCCGTCCGCGATGGCATCCACGCGCGTGGTCGGCGTGACGGGCACCCACGCGACCCGCAAGCCCGGCATCGCCAGCGCGGAGCGTATCGCCGCGACGACGCGCATGCACAGGTCGATGGAGTAGCCCGCGGGCTTGCCATCGACCACATACGAAAACGGCACCGCCGACTCGCGATAGGCGAGGCGCACGGTGCCGGACTGGCGAATTCGCTGCAACACGGTACCGCCCGCGGCGGTCGCGCTGGCCTGCGGCGCGCCCAGTGCCGCCCAGCAGATCGTGGCAAGCAGGCTTGCCACGCCAAACTTGCAAACAAGCCCACGCGTCATCGTCGCTCCAGACACCAGAGACAAAAGGTCGGAGCGATTCTTCCACGGCCAAACGCCGTGACACAACTGTCTCAGCGAAACACGCCGATTCGCTGGTCGGTCAGTCGGCGACCTTGTCGCTCGGGAACTTGAACGAGTCGCGCAGCAGATAGCTCATCGGGATGTCGAGCGTGATGCCGTTCGGCGGAATCGGAGACTGGAACCACTTGCGATAGAGCTTCTGCGTTTCCTGGTCGTAGATGGAAGCGATGATCGCCTTGTCCACGAGCTTCTTGAACTCGGGGTCATGCTTCGACAGCATGATCGCGTACGGTTCGATGGTCAGCAGATCGCCGGTGACCGTGAACTGCGCGGGCGTCTTCGCGTTGGCACGCAGGCCGTACAGCAGCACGTCGTCCATCACGAACGCGTCCGCGCGCCCCGACTCGATCATCGCGAAGGCTTCCGCATGGTCTTTCGCTTCGACGATCTTCCAGCCCAGCGCGCCGGACTCGTTCATCTTGCGCACCTGCACGAGCGGCGTGGTGCCCGTGGTCGAGACCACGGTCTTGCCACGCAGGTCGCTCCACTTGTGCAGGCCCGAATCGGTCTTCACGATCATGCGGCTGCCCGCGATGTAGTGGGGCACCGTAAAGGCCACGAGCTCGCGGCGGTCGCGATTGTTCGTCGTCGATCCGCACTCGAGATCGGCCTTGCCCTCGACGATGGCCGGAATCCGGCTGGCCGGCGAGACGGGCACGTACTCGACGCGCAACTGCGGCATCTTGAGCGCGGTGCGCAGGGACTCTGCCACGCGCAGGCACAGGTCCACCGCGTAGCCCATCGGCTTGCCATCGGCGACGAACGAGAACGGCACGGAGCTTTCGCGATGGGCGATGCGGAGGACGCCCGTTACCTGAATGCGCTGCACGACCGAATTGCCGGGTGGCACGTTCGGCTGGGCCGCGTGCGCGGCGGTGAGGGGCAGCATCGATAGCAGCACCGATGCGGCAACGGCCAGGAAGAGCGCGGAGCGTCCGCGCCGCGGCAAGACCAATGTGTTCATGGTTATTCACCCGTCCGAGTAAAGTGAGACAACGTGTGGCATGACATCGGCGCCATCCACAGATGGTGATCACATACGGCCGGATGGTTCCGGCTCTGGTTGGTGCGTCGTGCTGGTGCGTCGTGCTGCCGGGAACGTCCACGGAACTACGAGGGGTTGTCGCTGACCAGGGCGACAGGCTCGAATTGTTCCATGCCGGAGCGTTGTGACACAACCGTCGCAAAGGAAATGCGTGCGGGCATGCAACGGTCGGCGCGTGTTCCGGTTGACGGGGGCTTTCCCTTAAGGAGTTGTCCGACTTATTCGCGCGCCGCCCTCTGGGTATGCTTCAGTCGTGCCTTGCGAGCAGGGCACCGAGGAGAGACTCTTGGGCCCGTCATCGAACGGGCCTTTTCTTTTTGCATCGCCGGTCGCGCGATCCTCGCCGCCCGGCTTTTGCCGGCTCGCCAGCCCGCTCGTCTACAATCCGGGCCACGCCGTACGCACGCACCGTCAAACTCCATGGCCCTGTTTTCCATTTCCGATGCCCAACTCGCGTTCGGGCACGTCGCACTGCTCGACCACACCGATTTCTCGCTCGAAGCCGGCGAACGCGTCGGCCTGATCGGCCGCAATGGCACCGGCAAGTCGTCGCTGCTCAAGATCGTCGCCGGCCTGTCCGCGCCCGACGACGGCCTGATCGCGCGCCAGAGCGGCGTTACCACCGCTTATGTGCCCCAAGAGCCTCAATTTGCCCCCGGCATTACCGTGTTCGATGCGGTGGCCCAGGGCATGGGGTTCGCGCACGATCTGCTCGTGCGCTACGAAGCCGTTGCCGCGAAGCTCGAAGCGCATCAGGACGAAGCCACACTGGCCGAACTGCACCGCCTGCAGTCCGAGCTCGATGCCGCCGATGCCTGGCAGCTGCGCACGCGCGTGGAGACCACGCTCGCCCGGCTGAACCTCGATCCGCATACGCGCGTCGATGCCCTGTCCGGCGGTCTGCAGAAACGCGTGGCGCTGGCCCAGGGCCTCGTCGCGGAACCCGATATCCTGCTGCTCGACGAACCGACCAACCACCTCGACGTGGCGGCCATCCGCTGGCTCGAGGACCTGTTGCTGGGCTTCCGCGGCAGCGTGCTGCTGATTACCCACGATCGCGCATTCCTGGACCGCGTGGCCACGCGCATCGTCGAACTCGATCGCGGCCGGCTGGTTTCGTTTCCCGGCAACTTCGCCGCCTATCAGGTGCGCAAGGCCGATCTGCTGGCCGCGGAAGCGGTGGAGCAGGCCAAGTTCGACAAGCTGCTGGCGCAGGAAGAAGTGTGGATTCGCAAGGGCGTGGAAGCGCGCCGCACGCGCAGCGTCGCCCGTATCCAGCGGCTGGTGGCCATGCGCTCCGAGCGCGCGGAACGCCGCGAGGTGCAGGGCAACGTCAAGCTGGAAGTCTCGCAGGCGGATCGCTCGGGCAAGATCGTGGCCGAGCTGACGGACGTCTCCAAGGCGTACGGCGACAAGACCGTGGTGCGCGATTTCACGGGCACGATCATGCGTGGCGACAAGGTCGGCCTGATCGGACCGAACGGCGCGGGCAAGACCACGCTGCTGCGGCTGATCCTCGGCGAACTCGCGCCGGATAGCGGCACCGTGCGCAACGGCAGCAACCTGCAGGTCGCGTATTTCGACCAGATGCGCACGCAGCTGGACCTCGAACGCTCGCTCGCGGACACCATCAGCCCCGGCAGCGACTGGGTCGAGGTCAACGGCCAGCGCAAGCACGTGATGAGCTACCTCGGCGATTTCCTGTTCGCACCGGAACGCGCGCGTTCGCCGGTCAAGTCGCTGTCGGGCGGCGAGCGCAACCGCCTGCTGCTCGCGCGCCTGTTCGCGCGGCCGGCCAACGTGCTCGTGCTCGACGAACCGACGAACGACCTCGATATCGATACGCTGGAACTGCTCGAGGAACTGCTGCAGGACTACAGCGGCACGGTTTTCCTCGTATCGCACGATCGCGCGTTCCTGGACAACGTGGTGACGTCGACGATCGCGGCCGAAGGCGATGGCCTCTGGCGCGAATCGGTCGGCGGCTATTCGGACTGGGAAGCGCAATCGGCCCGCGCGGCGGCGATGCAATCGGCAAGGCAGGCGGAACCGAAGCCCGCCGAAGCGGCCAGGGCGCAGAACACGCGCGACTCGCGCGGCGCCAACCGGACCGTCAAGCTGTCGTACAAGGAGCAGCGCGAGCTCGACGGCCTGCCCGAGCGCATTGCCTCGCTGGAAGCGGAGCAGAAGACCATCGGCGGCCAGCTCGAGGACGGCTCGCTCTATGCGACCGACCCGCCGCGCGCCGCGCAGCTGGCGACGCGCCACGACGAGATCGAGATGGAGCTGCTGGAAGCGCTGGAGCGCTGGGAAGTGCTGGAAGCGAAGAGCCGCGGCGAGACACCGTGAAGCCGTCGTTGGCCCCGTCGTCAGCCGCGCCTGCCTATCCGCACCAGGCCAGCACCATATTGGTCAGATCAACCATGAACGCCGGCCGCAGATAGGCAAGAAATCCCGCCGCGAGCACGGCACCGAGGGCAACGAGCCCGATGCCCCGCAGCCAGCGCTCGCGCGTGGTCATGGCCGTCATGATGCTCACACCGGCACCGGTTGCGGCCGCACGAGCGCCTGCTCGCGAATCGGCAGATTGACGAGCGCGGCCAGCACGCCGAGCGCGATCGCGATCAGCCACACGGCGTTGTAGCTCCCCGTCCTGTCGAACAGGAACCCACCGAGCCACGCGCCGAGAAAACTGCCGATCTGGTGCGAGAAGAACACCACGCCCGACAGCATCGACAGGTACTTGACGCCAAACACCTGCGCGATGATGCCGTTGGTCAGCGGCACCGTGGAGAGCCACAGGAAGCCCATCAGCGCGGCAAAGACCCACGTGCTCATGGCTGTCAGCGGCAGCAGCAGATAGCCCGCAATCACGAACGACCGCGCGATGTAGATAAACGACAGCAGATAGCGCTTTGGCAGGCGCTGCCCCATGGCTCCAGCGGTGTAGGTGCCGAACACGTTGAACAGCCCGATCAGCGCGAGCGCCACGGTCGCGATCTTCGGATCGACGAAACCCTGCTCCTTGAGGTACGGCGCCAGATGCACGCCGATGAACACCACCTGGAATCCGCAGACGAAATAGCCCAGCGTCAGTAGCTGGAAGTTGCGGTTGCCGAACGCCTCGCGCGTGGCTTCACCGATGGTCTGCTGATGGCCACCCGTGCTCGGCGCCATCTTCGGCTCGCGCAGCGAGAACGCCAGCGGCAGCATCAGGCAGGCCATCGCGGCCATGACGAACAGGGCGTTCTGCCAGCCGGTGGTCGAAATCAGCGTCTGCTCCACCGGAATCATCAGGAACTGGCCGAACGAGCCGGCCGCGGCGGCAATTCCCATGGCCCACACGCGCTTCTCCGCGCTTGCCACACGGCCGATCACGCCATAGACCACGCTATACGTGGTGCCGGCCTGGGCGATGCCGATCATGATGCCCGCGCCCGACGCGAATGCCGTGCCGCTGCTGGACAGCGCCATGACGACGAGCCCGCCCACGTACAGCACCACGCCGACCAGCATCACGCGCAGCGCGCCGAACTTGTCGGCGAGCGCGCCGGCAAACGGCTGGCTCGCGCCCCACATCAGGTTCTGCAGTGCGAGCGCGAAGGCAAAGGTTTCCCGATTCCAGCCATGCGCCTGCGTGATCGGCAGGTTGAACAGGCCAAAACCGTGCCGGATACCCATCGATAGCGTGACGAGCAGGCCGCCGCACACCAGCACGGTCGTCAGGGAGAGTTTTCTGTCTGTCATGTCGTGGCTCGGATGTCTCGCGATGTTGCGTTATTTTTGATGTTTTACGCCGGTGAAGGCCGCTGGAAGTGTACTCCCGCCCAGTCATTCCCGGGAAAGTGACGCCAACTCGTCCCGCTGCGGAACCGATTGCCCGGTCTGGGCATCCATTACAATGCTGCGCATCCCGGCCGCCGCAGCGGCCACACCCACTTATTTGAGCGACTCCCGTAGCGACGCCATGGCGAGCAAAACCAGTCAGTACAGCGAATCTTCCATCCGGGTCCTGAAGGGCCTGGAGCCGGTCAAGCAACGGCCCGGCATGTACACCCGTACCGACAACCCCCTGCATATCGTGCAGGAGGTCATCGACAACGCGTCGGACGAAGCCCTTGGCGGCCACGGCACCGAGATCCTCGTGACCCTGCACAAGGACGGCAGCGTCAGCGTGGAGGACGACGGCCGCGGCATTCCCGTGGGCATCCACCCCGAAGAGGGCGTGCCCGTGGTGGAAATCGTGTTCACGCGCCTCCATGCGGGCGGCAAGTTCGACAAGGGCAAGGGCGGGGCCTACGCGTTCTCGGGCGGGCTGCATGGCGTGGGCGTGTCCGTGACCAACGCGCTGGCCACGCAGCTGGACGTCGCGGTCTGGCGCGACGGCAGCTATTCCACGCTGACGTTCTCGGGCGGCGATGTCACCAAGGCACTGGCCACGCGCAAGCTCGAGCGCGGCGAGAAGAAGAACGGCACGCGCGTGCAGGTCTGGCCGGACGCGAAGTATTTCGATACCGCCACCATCCCGCAGGCCGAACTGCAGCGGCTGCTGCGCAGCAAGGCTGTGCTGCTGCCGGGCGTGAAGGTGACGCTCGTCATCGAGAAGACCGGCGAGTCGCAGACGTGGCAATACGACCAGGGCCTCAAGGGCTATCTGGTTGAAGCGCTTGCACAGGGCAGCGGCGCCGAACTCGTCATTCCGATGTTCGAGGGCGAGCATTTCGCCGATCCGGACAACAATCCCGGCGAGGAAGGCTTTGCTCACGGCGAAGGTGCATCGTGGGTGGTGGCATGGACCGAGGACGGTTCGCCCGTGCGCGAATCGTATGTGAACCTGATTCCCACGCCGGCCGGCGGCACGCACGAATCCGGCCTGCGCGAGGGCCTGTTCCAGGCCGTGAAGAGCTTTATCGAGATGCACGCGCTGCAGCCCAAGGGCGTCAAGCTCATGAGCGAGGACGTGTTCGCGCGTGCCTCGTTCGTGCTGTCCGCCAAGGTGCTGGACCCGCAGTTCCAGGGCCAGATCAAGGAGCGTCTGAACAGCCGCGATGCGGTGCGCCTCGTCTCCACGTTCAGCAAGCCCGCATTGGAGCTCTGGCTCAACCATCACGTCGACTACGGCAAGAAGCTCGCCGAACTCGTGATTCGCCAGGCGCAGGCGCGCACGCGCGCGGCGCAGAAGGTCGAGAAGAAGAAGGGCTCCGGCGTGGCCGTGCTGCCCGGCAAGCTGACCGATTGCGAATCGACGGACGTCACGCGCAACGAACTGTTCCTCGTCGAGGGCGACTCGGCCGGCGGTTCGGCGAAGATGGGCCGCGACAAGGAATTCCAGGCCATCCTGCCGCTGCGCGGCAAGGTGCTCAACACGTGGGAGACCGAGCGCGACCGCCTGTTCGCCAACAACGAGGTGCACGACATCGCGGTGGCGATTGGCGTGGACCCACACGGCGCGAACGACGAGCCGGACCTGTCCAACCTGCGCTACGGCAAGATCTGCATACTCTCCGATGCGGACGTGGACGGCGCGCATATCCAGGTACTGCTGCTCACGCTGTTCTTCCGCCATTTCCCGAAGCTCATCGACAACGGCAACGTATGCGTGGCGCGCCCGCCGCTGTTCCGCGTGGATGCGCCCGCGCGCGGCAAGAAGCCCGCGCAGAAGCTCTATGCGCTGGACGAGGGCGAACTCGAGGCCATCCAGGACAAGCTGCTCAAGGACGGCGTCAAGGAAGGCGCGTGGCAGATCTCGCGCTTCAAGGGCCTGGGCGAGATGAGCGCCGAGCAGCTCTGGGAAACGACGATGAACCCCGATACGCGCCGGTTGCTGCCGGTGGCGCTCGGCGAGTTCGACCTCCCGCAGACCGTGACCATGATGAACATGCTCATGGGCAAGGGCGAGGCGTCGCAGCGCCGCTCGTGGCTCGAGGAAAAGGGCAACGAGGTAGAGGCCGACATCTAAGGAGAGACAGTGCGCATGGTGAACGGCTCAACCACAACGAAACGTCGACTGGCGGCATCCGTGCTCGCCATCGCCGCGTTGTGCGCGACGTCCGCCGCGCGCGCGGAACTCTACGGGTACGTCGATGGCGACGGCGTCGCGCATTTCTCCGACCAGAAGCTCGACGAGCGCTACAAGCTGTTCATGAAGGACGGCGGCACGCTCGACACCGCCAATCTGTCCCGCCCCGGCCTGCGGGCCGCATTGCCGCGGCCCGTCGGTGGCGACCCCGAGGCGAACAAGCTGTACCGCTACGTGCTCAACCACCCGAACCTCAAGGTGGTCGATCCGATGATCGAACAGATCGCGCAGGGCCAGAACGTCGATCCCGCGCTGGTCAAGGCGGTCATGGCGGTGGAATCCGGTTTCAATCCGTCGGCCGTCTCGCCCAAGGGGGCGATTGGCCTGATGCAGGTGATCCCCGACACCGGCGCGCGCTTCGGCGTCAATGCCGACAAGCGGCGCACGGTCGAGCAGAAGCTGGCCGACCCGCGCATGAATATTTCCGCGGGCGTGCGCTATCTGCGCTGGCTCATGGAGTTGTTCCCGAACAACCTGGAACTGGTGCTGGCCGCGTACAACGCGGGCGAGGGCGCGGTGCAGCGCTACAACAACCAGATTCCGCCCTATCCGGAGACACGGCAGTACGTGAGCACCGTTCTGGCGTTCTATCAGCTCTATCAGCCCGCCGGCGCGGTGGTCCGCACGGCCAGTGGCGAAGGGCCCTCGCGCGTCAGGATGGTGATCGGCGGCCGCCGAAACATGCCGTAGTCTTCCCAGTCATTTAGAATCCTGCGCTGACCGGAACTCCGCTCAGCCACGGCGCTCGTGCCGTCTGCCTGCCTACCATGGACGACCAACAAGACATTACGTACCAACCCGATGAGCCGGCCGATTCGCTGACGCTCGCCCGTTACGCGGAACGCGCGTACCTCGACTATGCCGTGAGCGTGGTCAAGGGCCGCGCGCTGCCCGAGGTGACCGACGGCCAGAAGCCCGTGCAACGCCGCATCCTGTTCGCGATGCAGCAGATGGGCCTGCGCGCCGACTCCAAGCCTGTGAAGTCCGCGCGCGTGGTCGGTGAAGTCCTCGGTAAATACCACCCCCACGGCGACCAGTCCGCGTACGACGCGCTGGTGCGTCTGGCGCAGGACTTCTCGCTGCGCTATCCGCTGATCGACGGGCAGGGCAACTTCGGTTCGCGCGATGGCGATGGCGCCGCCGCGATGCGATACACGGAAGCACGCCTGACGCCGATCGCGCGCCTGCTGCTCGACGAGATCGACCAGGGCACCGTGGAGTTCGTGGCGAACTACGACGGCTCGGAGGAGGAACCGAAGGTGCTGCCGGCGCGGCTGCCGATGGTGCTGCTCAATGGCGCCTCCGGCATTGCCGTGGGCATGGCCACCGAAATCCCGCCGCACAACCTGCGCGAGGTCGCGGCGGCCACGGTGGCGATGATCCGCAACCCGAACATCACGCTCGCCGAACTGCTGACGCTGATGCCCGGTCCGGACTATCCGGGCGGGGGCCAGATCATTTCGCCGGCGTCCGATATCGCGCAGATCTACGAAGGCGGCCGCGGCAGCCTGAAGGTGCGCGCGCGCTGGACCATCGAGGAGATGGCGCGCGGCCAGTGGCAGATGGTGGTGCACGAGCTGCCGCCGAACACGTCGGCGCAGAAGGTGCTAGAGGAAATCGAGGAAATCACGAATCCGAAGATTCGTGCGGGCAAGAAGGCGCTGTCCACGGAGCAGACGCAGCTCAAGACCACGATGCTGGGCGTGCTCGACGCGGTACGCGACGAGTCCGGCAAGGATGCACCGGTGCGCCTGGTGTTCGAGCCCAAGAGCAAGAACATCGAGCAGCAGGAATTTATCCAGACGCTGCTCGCGCATACGAGCCTCGAGTCGGGCGCGCCGATCAACCTCGTGATGATCGGCAAGGATGGCCGGCCGCGTCAGAAGGGGCTGGCCGAGATCCTGCGCGAGTGGATCGCGTTCCGCTTCGAGACGGTGACCAAGCGCACGCGCTTCCAGCTCACCAAGGTCGAGGATCGCATCCATATCCTCGAAGGGCGCATGCTGGTGCTGCTCAATATCGACGAGGTGATTCGCATCATCCGCGAGAGCGACGAGCCGAAGCCCGCGCTGATCGAGGCATTCAACCTGTCCGACCGACAGGCCGAGGATATTCTCGAGATTCGCCTGCGCCAGCTGGCACGTCTGGAAGCGATCAAGATCGAGCAGGAGCTCAAGAAGCTGCGCGACGAGCAGGCCGAACTCGATGTGCTGCTGAAGTCCGAGACGATGATGCGCCGTCGCATCATCAAGGAGATCGAGCAGGACGCCAAGCAATACAGCCCGGAAGACAAGGATCCGCGCCGCACGCTGATTCAGGAAGAGCGTCGTGCCGCCGCCGAGGTCCGTGTCATCGACGAGCCGGTCACGGTCGTCGTGTCGGGCAAAGGCTGGGTCCGCACGCGCCAGGGCCATGGCCACGATTCGCAGCAGTTCACGTTCAAGGCCGGCGATGCGCTGTACGCGACGTTCGAATGCCGCACCGTGGACACGCTGCTGGCCTTCGGCACCAATGGCCGCGTCTATTCGGTCGGGGTGGCAAGCCTGCCGGGCGGCCGTGGCGATGGCGTGCCCCTGACCACGCTGATCGAACTCGCCCCGGGCACGCAGATCGCCCATACGTTTGCGGGCAACGCCGAGCAGCGCATGCTGATGGCGGCCTCGAGCGGCAACGGCTTCCTGACGAAGATCGGCGACATGACGAGCCGCCAGAAGGGCGGCAAGTCGTTCGTCACGCTGGAAGACGGCGACGTCCTGCTGAAGCCCGAGGCCCTGACCGACGACGCGACCCACGCGGCCTGCGTCTCCGGCAACGGCCGCCTGCTGCTGGTCGCGTTCGAGGAAATCAAGGTCCTCTCGGCCGGCGGCCGCGGCGTGATGCTGATGGAGCTCGAAGACAAGGAGCAACTGGTGCAGGCGATTGCCGTGGGGGCGCCGGGCCTGATCGTCTCGGCCACCGGCCAGCGCGGCGGCAAGGTACCGCCGCAGACGCTGAGGGGCAAGACGCTGCTGCCGTTCGTGGGCAAGCGGGCGCGCAAGGGCAAGGCGGTGGAAGCCAAGCTGAAGGATGTGCGCATCGAAGCGGTACGGCCGGAACCGGCGGCATGAAGTTGATTTTCTCCCCTCTCCCTTGAGGGAGAGGGGCCGGGGGAGAGGGTGAAAGGTTCTTATTGTTTCTCCCCTCTCCCTCGGGGAGAGGGGTCGGGGGAGAGGGCCCACGCATCACGCTCACCCAACAAAGCAAAAAGCACCATAGGCTTTATCCAAAAGCCAACGAGACACGACGCCATGCCCCCGACCACCGTCACCGAGCCCGAACTGGCTCCACCCCCCAACGCCCGCACCCTGTTCTTCGAATTCGCCCGCATGGGCCTGACAGGCTTCGGCGGCGTCCTCCCCTTCGTCAGACGCGCGGTCGTCGAACGCAACCGCTGGCTCAACGACAAAGACTTCGTAGAAGTGCTAAGCGTAGGCCAGGTGCTCCCGGGCCCCAACGTGATCAACGTCTCGCTGATGCTAGGCCTGAGGTTCGCCGGTCTCCGCGGGGCAGTAGCGGCCTTCTCAGGCCTCGTACTGGTGCCAATGGTGGTGGTGCTGACAGTCATGGTCCTCTACCAACACTACCAAGACGTAGAAGCCGTCCGCCGCATGCTAACCGGCATGACGGCCGTCTCGGCCGGACTCATCCTCTCCACCGGCTGCAAACTGGCCCAAAGCCAGCCAAGAACGATCCGAGCACTGCTGATAGGCGTCGCGGCATTCATCACCATCGGCCTGCTACACCTGCCACTGGTCCCCGTGATGGCCGTGCTCGTGCCAGTGGCGCTGTATGCGGAACACCGCGCGGGCAAGAAGGAGGCCGCATGACCACGGCCGAGATCCTCCGCAGCCTGCTAGGCCATTTCGGTATGCTGTCACTCCTATCGATCGGCGGCGGCGCGACAACCATCCCCGATATGCACAGGTATCTGGTCGAAGCCAACGGCTGGATGACCGACCAGCAGTTCTCGGCGCTATACGCCATATCGCAAGCCTCTCCCGGCCCCAACGTGCTGTTCGTCGCCCTGTTCGGCTGGCAGGTAGCCGGCCCGCAAGGCACGTTCGCCGCCATGACCGGCATGGTAGGCCCGTCGAGCATCATCGCCCTAAGCTTCGAATACTTCGCCGGCCGCGCCCCGCATGCGCGTTGGCCCAACCTTATCAAGAAAGGCCTCTCAGCGCTAACGATCGGCCTCCTGATGTCCACCGGCTGGCTACTGGCCGCGAGCGTAGACCACAGCTGGACCGCGATTGCCGTAACGTTGCTGACGGTATGGCTGATGCTGAAGACGAAGGTGCACCCGCTTGCGCTGGTGGCACTGGGGGCGGGGGCAGGGTTGTTGGGGCTGGTGTAGCCCCCCAATTAGGTGTCGTTCATGAACGGCGGTGGCAATGCAAAATCCTCCTTGAATGCATCGCAATTGGGGGGGGCAACGGCTTGTCGTTGAATGATAGAGTTCTGTATGCGCTGGTAAGAGGAGCGGTACGATAGTGGCAGATGTCGCGATCGATAAAAAGAACGGCCCCGCTGTGCGGGGCCGTTTTACTAGGTGTCTGCGATCAGCAGACTTCCCAAGGGCGGGGCGGCGAATATGTCGATTCTGATTTACAGATAAACAATCGAGAAAGTGGTGTTGCCATCGAGCGAGATATCCGACGTCAGTGCCGGGAGGTTGGCCTTGCTTTCAATGGCGCCATAGACATCAAATTCGAAGACAAACACCTTTGCTTCGCCGGGGGCGGTGGACCCGCTAGCGGCAATAGAGGCCAGGACCGAACCGTCGCCGCGGAGATATTTGGTATCGGTGCTGTTTTTCCACGTCTTGCCGCTGTCGGTGGAGGTGAGCGTGCGACCGTTGTCCGCCAATGCCCCGTCGATGGTGCTGTAGGGGCTGAGGCGAAGGGCGTAACCGCCCAGTTTCTTGCCCGATGCCTCGCCGAAACCGAAGTTCGCGGCGGCGCTGTAGTAGCCCCAGAATTTGTAATCGGTGGCTGTAGCGGTTCCGGCTCGGTTGTCTCCAACCTTCAGTGCGATCTTCGTGGAGGAATCGCACGTCACCGTGGTCTTGACATTTTTCGTGGTAAGTGCAGTGTATGCCGTATCGCTAAGGTCGCGTGCGGAAATGGTTCCGAAATCGACGATGCCGTTGCCTGAAAGCGTGACGGCGCACGCGGCAGGTTTGATGGTACCCGTGACCTTCAGATCAGCCGTGTCAGCAGCAAAGGCGGCGCTGGAAGCGGCGGCAAACAGGATGGAAGCGAGGGCGGTGTTGCGAATAGTCGTGTTCATGATATTTCGGTGTATCTCAGAGTTTAAGAAGCGGTGTTCGCTGGGGAACGACTGAAGTTTGGTCGTTGGACGGCTATCTCTGAATCGTAAAAAAACTAAAAACGGAAAACGCCTAATACTTCGTAAAACTGCGATGAAATAGGGTGATAAGTCGCAAGCATTGTGCTGCATGCGTATCCTGGCGATTTCGTTATGTGCGCCGTTACGTCGATGTGCGCTAAGGTTGTTACAGGTACTTGATCTGGAATGTGACCAGACCGTCGAGTTGGATGTCGCTGGTGAGTGGTGGCAGGTCGGTGGCTTTGCCGATGGCGAAATCGAGTTGCCATTGCTGGGTGATCGTCTTGAATGCGCCCGGTGCTGACGCATCGCGTACCGACCAGCCGTGTCCGCGGGTTCCCGGTTCCGTCCAGTCCACTTGTTGAGCGCGCCCCCACGTATCGCCGCCGTCGGTTGTGTAGAGCCTCGTCGCCACCTCGCCGTCTGCATTGGCGGGTGTGCTGTCATTGCGTTGGATCGTGTACGCGCCAATGTTCTTGCCGTCCACGTTGCCTACGCCGTACCAGACAGAATCGGATGGATAGATGGCGTTGCCTGCGCCGTTGTTGGCGGTGCCTTTGCGGCCGTCGATCAAGCTGAGTGCCAGCTTGGTGGGTGCATCGCATTGGATGCTCAGCGTGAAGGGTTTCGATGCAAGGCGGGTAGCGGATGTCTGGCTTAACGATGACGGGAAGATGGTGCCAAAGCTGATGAGGGCGTCGTCTGACAGGCTTATCGAGCAGGCGGATGGTCGGATGCTGCCTTTGATCGTCAGGTCTGCGTTGTCCGCGGCAAAAGCTGCGGTCAGGATCGCGGTCAGGGGCAGGAGGGTGAGGGCAGCGGTACGGATGTTGGGTTTCATGTGATGCGACGTTGCTTGCGAGATGTGAGTTGAGACGGGGCCCAGTCTTCTCGATGGCCGCCGATCTCGGAATCGCAAGAAGCCTTAAAACAGTGAAACGTTTGATGAGTTAGTAGAACTACGAGGTGGGGTGGGGTTCTCGGGCGCGTGCTCGAGCGGAGGGGAGCGGCTGCCGCAGCGATGGCGCGCGACGTGCGCCGACAGCGGGAGGAAAAAACAAAAAACCCGCGAAGCTTGCGCTAAGCGGGTTTCTAAATGGCATCTGATGTGCCTGGTACTACTGAATTCTTTATGGTGCCGAAGAGAGGAATCGAACCCCCGACCTTCTCATTACGAATGAGCTGCTCTACCGACTGAGCTACTTCGGCCCACACCGATGAATTTGCGTTGCATCGGATAAGAGACCGCGATATTAGCAGCGCCTTTGCGTTTTGTGAAGCCCCCGTGCCATTTTTTTCTGTGGCGCCGAGCGCGCTCGAGGGCCCGTCGTCGCGCTGACATGGTCCTAGGACGTCATACCTTTTCGTCATGGCACGGGCCTGGTTGAACGGGGTCAATGCCGCGCGCCTTGTGCATGTCTGCAAGAGAAAACGTCTAGGGAATACACCGATGAGAACCGCATTGACCGGTTAGAGGCGCAGGTTTAGATTGCGCAGACGTTGTATGACGACAGATCAATAACAGACGAAAAAACATGTCTCTTGCATCGAAAGATCCGCTGGACGGTATCGCCACGCGCTGCCATCGCATCCTGATGACGGGCGCCGCGGGCAACCTCGGCAAGGTCCTGCGCGACCGGCTCAAGCGGTATGCCGATGTGGTCCGGCTCTCGGATATCGCGGACCTCGGCGCCCCGCGCGGGCAGGAAGAGATCGTGCCGTGCAATCTCGCCGATCCGCAGGCCGTGCATGCACTGGTCGAAGGTGTCGATGCGATCGTGCATCTGGGCGGCGTCTCGGTGGAGCGGCCGTTCGAGGAGATCCTGCCGGCAAATATTCAAGGCACGTACAACCTCTATGAAGCCGCGCGTCGCCACGGCGTGAAGCGCGTGGTGTTCGCGAGCTCGAACCACGTCATCGGCTTTTACAAGCAGGGCGAGACGCTCGACGCGGACACGGTGCCGCGCCCCGACGGCTACTACGGCATCAGCAAGGCGTTCGGCGAGCAGATGGCAAGCTTCTACTTCGATCGCTACGGTATCGAGACCGTGAGCCTGCGTATCGGCTCGTCGTTTCCGGAAGCGAAAGACCGCCGCATGCTGATCACGTGGCTCGGCTACGACGACCTCGAGCAGTTGATCAAGCGCTCGATCTTTGTGCCCGATGTGGGCAACCTGATCGTCTACGGGGCTTCGGCCAATCGCGATCGCTGGTGGGATAACGGCAAGGCTGAGCGGCTGGGCTTCAAGCCCGTCGAAAGCTCCGAGCAATTCCGCGCCAAGGTCGAATCGGTGCCGCCGTTGCCCGCGGACGATCCCGCTGGTTGGTATCAGGGCGGGGCATTCGTCAAGGCTGGTCCGTTCGGAGACTGAGCGCCATGAACGCGGTGGCGGCCACGATGGAGATCGAGCGGATCGGCAATATGCGTTGCGGCGTCGGCGAGAGCCCCGTGTGGCATGGCGGCGAACGCGCGCTGTATTGGACCGATATTCCGAATCGCACGCTGTGGCGCTGGGATCCGTCGAGCGGGCAGTCGAGCTCCTGGCAACTACCGGAGATGGCTGGTTGCATGGCCATGGCGGCCGACGGTGGGTGGCTGTTGGCGATGGAGAGCGGACTGTTTCGCTCGACGGCGTTCGTGCCCGGGATGGCCACGCCGGTGCTGCGGCGCGTGGCCAAGGTTACGCATGCGCGTGAAGGCATGCGCTTCAACGACGGGCGTTGCGATCGGCAGGGGCGGTTCTGGGCCGGCACGATGGTGATGGACATGTCGCTGGCGGCCGATGACGGCCGGCTGTATCGCTACGACTTCAGCGAGGGTGCGACATCGATGCTGTCTTCGTTGATAACGCCCAACGGTCTCGCGTTTAGTCCCGATGGCCGCACGATGTACGTGTCCGATTCGCATCCGTCGCGGCAGATCGTCTGGGCATTCGATTACGACACCGATACGGGCACGCCGTCGAACCGGCGTGTGTTCGTCGATATGACGGCGCTGCCGGGCCGGCCCGATGGCGCGGCCGTCGATGCCGAGGGCTGTTACTGGATCTGTGGCAACGATGCCGGGCAGATCCATCGCTTCACGCCGGCAGGCAGGCTCGATCGCAGCCTTGCCGTGCCGGTGGCCAAGCCCGCGATGTGCGCGTTTGGCGGCGATCGGCTCGATACGCTCTATGTCACCTCGATTCGCACGAGCGACGCCGAGGACCCGCTTTCCGGTGCGGTATTCGCGCTGCGCCCGGGGGTGCCGGGCCTTCCGGAGCCCATGCTGAAAGACTGATCCGCAAGACCTGTCCATCTCATCATCGCGTCATAACTACAAACGGAGACACCGATGCCATCGAAGTTCCTTACCCGCTCGTTCCAGCGCGCAGGCGTGCGCGCCATGCTTGGTGCCGTGATGGCGACGCTGGCCATCCCCGCCGCGCAGGCCGCCGACTTCCGCTCGGCCGATATCCACCCCGAGGACTATCCCACCGTGCTCGCGGTGCGCCATATGGGCGAGCTGCTCAAGCAGCGCAGCAACGGCCGGCTGTCGATCAAGGTGTTCGCGCAGGGCGCGCTCGGCAGCGAGAAGGACGCCATCGAGCAGACCAAGATCGGCGCGCTGCAGATGGTGCGCGTGAACTCGGCCGCGATGAACAATATCTGCGAGGCCACGATCGTCCCGACGATGCCGTTCCTGTTCCGCTCCACCGAGCATATGCGCCATGTCCTCGACGGCCCGCTCGGCGACGACATTCTGAAGTCGTGCGAGAAGAACGGGTTTATCGGGCTGGCGTGGTACGACAGCGGCTCGCGCTCGCTCTACACGACCAAGCGTCCGATTCGCACGCTGGCCGATGCCAAGGGCATGAAGATCCGGGTGCAGCAGTCCGACCTGTGGGTGTCGCTGATGGAAGCGATGCATGCCAATGCCACGCCGATGCCGTGGGGCGAAGTGTACACGGGCCTGAAGACGGGCCTCGTCGATGGCGCCGAGAACAACTGGCCCAGCTATGAAAGCTCGCGCCAGTTCGAGGTGGCCAAGTACTACTCGATGACCGAGCACTCGATGGCGCCCGAGATGCTGCTGTTCTCGAAGCTCGCGTGGGACCGCCTGCCGCCGGCCGACCAGCAGCTCGTGCGTCAGGCCGCGAAGGACTCGGTACCTTATATGCGCAAGCTGTGGGACGAGCGCGAGACGAAGTCGCGCAAGATCGTCGAAGCATCGGGCGTGCAGATCATCCAGGTGGACAAGAGCTCGTTCCAGGCCGCGATGAAGCCCGTGTACGACCGCTTTATCACGAGTCCGCAGATGAAGGATTACGTGCGGCGCGCGCAAGAGACCAAGTAATCGGCAGGGGAGATCTCGATGACGTCATCGCCTGCATCCTCCGCATCGGCGCGCGGCGAGGTTGCCGACACGCCGAATGCCTATACGCGCTTTTGCGCCATGCTCGCCCGCGCCTGCATGGCGCTCGGCGTGACCGGGCTGATCCTGCTCGTCGTCGCCGTGCTCGTGCAGGTGTTCGGCCGCTACGTGCTCAACGACACGCCGACATGGGCAGAAACGCTTGCGATGCTGCTCGTGCTGTACGTGACGATGCTCGGCACCGCGGTGGGCGTGCGCGACGCGGGCCATATCGGGCTCGAGTCGCTGCTCGTGCTCGTGCCCCAGCGCGTCCGCCTGAAGCTGGAGATCCTGATTCACGGGCTGGTCGGCACGTTCGGCGCGGTGATGGCCTGGAACTGCGCGCTGCTCGCGCTATCCGTCGCCGACTACAAGCTGCCGACGCTCGGTATCTCGGAAGGCTGGCGCTATGTGCCGCCCGTGATCGCGGGCGTGCTCATCGTGCTGTTCTCGATCGAACACATCATCGCGGTGGTCAAGGGGACCGAAGTGGAGCCCGCATGGCACTGATCATTCTTTCCGTCTGCTTTTTCGGGCTGCTGATTCTCGGCGTGCCGGTCGCGTTTGCGATCGGGCTTTCGGCGGTGGCGACGATCCTCTACGAAGGCCTGCCGCTTGCGGTCGTGTTCCAGCAGATGACGTCGGGCATGAACGCGTTCTCGTTCCTGGCCATTCCGTTCTTTATCTTCGCGGGCGAGCTGATGCTGTACGGCGGCATTGCCGATCGCATCGTCGGGTTTGCCAAGTCGCTGGCCGGCCATGTGCGCGGCGGGCTCGGCATGTCCAACGTGGTGGCCTGCACGCTGTTCGGCGGCGTCAGCGGATCGCCCGTGGCCGACGTGTCGGCGATGGGCGCCGTGATGATCCCGATGATGAAGCGCGAGGGCTATCACGCGGACTATGCGGTCAACGTGACCACGCACGCGGCGCTGGTGGGCGCGCTGATGCCGACGAGCCACAACATGATCATCTACACGCTGGCCGCCGGCGGCAAGGTGTCGATTGCCGCGCTGATTCTGGCCGGCGTGGTTCCCGCGCTGATTCTCACGCTATGCAATCTCGCGGCCGCGTACTTCGTCGCACGCAAGCGCGGCTACCCGGCCGGCACGTTTCCGGGCTGGGAGATGGTCGGCCACTCGCTTGCGGCCGCGTTGCCGGGATTGTTCGTCGTGGTGCTGATTCTCGCGGGCATTCTGTCGGGCGTGTTCACGGCGACCGAGTCCGCGGCGGTGGCGGTGCTCTATGCGCTGACGCTGACCGTGGTGGTCTATCGCTCGCTGACGAAGGAACAGTTCATCCGCGCGGCGGCCAAGGCGGTGAAGACGACGGGTGTGGTGCTGCTGCTGATCGGCATCTCGGGTACGTTCGGCTATCTGATCAGCCTCTATGGCGTGGCCGAGCTCACGGGCCAGTTCCTGAGTTCGCTGTCGACGACCCCGTGGATGATCTTCCTGATGGTCAACGTGCTGCTGTTCGTGCTCGGCACGTTCCTCGACATGGCCGCGACGATCCTGATCTGCACGCCGATCTTTCTGCCGATCTGCCAGCACTACGGCATGGGACCGGTGCAGTTCGGCATGCTGATGCTGATCAATTGCGCGCTGGGGTTGAATACGCCGCCGGTGGGGACCACGCAGTTCGTCGGGTGCGCGATCGGGGGCGTGTCGGTGGGGCAGGTCATGAAGACCATCTGGCCGTTCTACGGCGCGTTGCTGGCGGCGTTGCTGATGGTGACTTACGTGCCGGCGTTTTCGATGTGGCTGCCGGATTTGCTGCTCAAATAAAAACCCCTCTCCCATGGGGAGAGGGGAGTGGGTCGGTCAGGCCTTGCCTTCCGCTTCCCGGTGGTACCGGGTCACGAGGTCCACCTCGTTCTTCGACCCGAGGATCACCGACACGCGCTGATGCAGCTTGGTCGGCTCCACGTCGAGAATCCGGTCATGCCCGTTGGTGGCCGCGCCGCCGGCCTGCTCGACGAGCATCGCCATCGGGTTCGCCTCGTACATCAGGCGCAGCTTGCCCGGCTTGTCCGGATCGCGCTTGTCCCACGGATACAGGAAGATGCCGCCGCGCGTGAGAATGCGGTGCACGTCGGCGACCATCGAGGCGATCCAGCGCATATTGAAGTTCTTGCCGCGCGGACCATCCTCGCCAGCCAGGCATTCGTCGATGTACTGGCGCACGGGCGGCGCCCAGTGGCGCATGTTGGACATGTTGATCGCGAATTCCTTGGTGTCTTCCGGAATCTTGACGTCCTGCTGCGTCAGCACGAAGCTGCCTGCTTCGCGATCGAGCGTGAACATATGCACGCCGTTGCCGACCGTCAGCACCAGCGTCGTCTGCGGACCGTACACCGCGTAGCCGGCCGCCACCTGATGCGTGCCCGGCTGCATGAAGTCCGCCTCGGTCACGGTCTGGCCTGGCTTGGGCATGTGCAGCACCGAGAAGATCGTGCCGATGGACACGTTCACGTCGATGTTCGACGAGCCGTCGAGCGGATCGAACAGCAGCAGGTACTCGCCCTTCGGATAGCGGTTCGGGATCTCGTAGAACGAGTCCATTTCCTCGGACGCCATGGCCGCGAGGTGGCCGCCCCACTCGTTGGCGTCGAGCAGGACCTCGTTGGCGATCACGTCGAGCTTCTGCTGCGTTTCGCCCTGCACGTTGCCGGTGCCGGCCGAGCCGAGCACGCCCGCGAGCGCGCCCTTGCTGACGGCGTTGGAGATGGCCTTGCAGGCGCGGGCAACCACTTCGATCAGCAGCCGCAGCTCGGGCTCAATCGTGTTGTGCTTGCGCTGCTCCTCGACCAGATATCGGGTGAGACTGATGCGTGTCATGGTGGGGTTCTCCTTGGATCGGCGCCATTTTACCGTGGCGCCGACTATGTCCGATATCTTCAGGCGGAAACCGGCCTCAGGCCGACAGCGACTTGCCCACGATCTCGCGCACGTCGCGCGACAGCGTCGAGGACGCCGACACACGTTCCAGCGCCGCCCGCATGCGGTCGCGCAGCGGCAGCGCGTACTTCTGCCAGCGGTCCATCACGCGGGCCAGCCGCGCCGCCACCTGCGGATTGATCGCATCGAGCGCGAGGACCTGATCGGCCCAGAATTCGTAGCCCGAGCCATCCTCGGCGTGGAACTGGGCCGGATTGCCCGAGCAGAAGCTGAAGATCAGCGAACGCGCGCGGTTCGGGTTGCGCAGCGTGAATGCCGGGTGCTCCATCAGGTTGCGCACCACGTCGATCGTGCGCTTGCCCGCGTGCGGCCCCACCTCGCCGCGCTGCATGCCCTGCAGGGAGAACCACTTGTCGATGACCAGCGGATCGTTCTCGAAGCGCTGGTAGAAGTCCGCCAGCGCGTGCTCGCGGCCCGGCGCGAAGCTGTTGACGAGTGCCGACAGCGCGGCAAAGCGGTCCGTCATGTTGTCGGACTCCGCGTAGTGCTTGTCCGCCAGCGCCTGCATGTCGGCATCGCCGGTATCGGCCAGATAGCCAAGCGCAAGGTTGCGCAGCGCGCGGCGCGCGGCGGAATCGGCGTCCGGCGAGTACGGACCGGGCGTCGCATTGGATTCGTACGCGGCCAGCCATTCGGCCTTGAGCGCGCGTGCGAGGCCCTCGCGCAGGAACAGCCGCGCGCGGTGGATCGCGGCGGGATCGGCCACGCCCATGCGCTCGGCCAGATAGGCCTCGGCCGGCAGCATCAGCGCCTGTTCGCGGAACGCGGGGTTCAGCGTGCCGTCGGTGAGCACCGCGCGGAACGCATCGACGAGCGCCTTGCTGAGCTTGAGTTCGCGGCCCGCCTGCGCGTCGGCCACGAGTTCCAGCAGCACGCGCGTGGCGAGGCGCTGGCCAGCCTCCCAGCGGTTGAACGGATCGCTGTCGTGCTCGAGCAGGAACGTCAGCGCGCTGTCGCTGTAGTCGTAGTCGACGATCACGGGCGCGGAGAAATTGCGCAGCAGCGACGGCGTCGGGGCATCGCCCGCAGGCAGCCCGACGAAGCGGAACGTCTGCTCGGCCTGCGTGAAATCGAGCACGCGCGTGGTGTCGCCGGCGGCGGCCTCGCCTTCGAGCCGCAGCGGCAGGTCCTCGCCGTCCTTGCCGATCAGGCCGATCGCGAACGGAATATGGAACGGCTGCTTCTCGGGCGTACCGTCGCGCGTTTCGATGCCGACCTTCGGGCAGCGCTGGGCGAGGGTGATATCCAGCGTGCCCGCGCCGGCGTTCCACGCGGTGCGCACGGTCACCACGGGCGTGCCGGCCTGGCTGTACCAGAGCCCGAACTGCGTCAGGTCGCGGCCGTTGGCATCGGCCATCGCGCGGCGGAAGTCGTCGCACGTCACGGCCTGGCCGTCATGGCGCTCGAAATACAGGTCCATGCCCTTGCGGAAGCCATCGCGGCCGAGCAGCGTCTGGTACATCCGCACGACCTCGGCGCCTTTCTCGTAGACCGTGACCGTGTAGAAGTTGTTGATCTCCTCGTAGCTGTCCGGCCGCACCGGATGCGCCATCGGACCCGCGTCCTCGGGGAACTGCACCTGCCGCAGCACGCGCACGTCCTCGATGCGCTTGACCGCGCGGCCCGACTCCGAGCCCATCATGTCGGCCGAGAACTCCTGATCGCGGAACACGGTCAGGCCTTCCTTGAGCGACAGCTGGAACCAGTCACGGCACGTCACGCGGTTACCGGTCCAGTTATGGAAGTACTCGTGGCCGACCACCGACTCGATGTTCGCGAAGTCCACGTCGGTCGCGGTCTGGGCGTTGGCCAGTACGTACTTGGTGTTGAAGATGTTGAGGCCCTTGTTCTCCATCGCGCCCATGTTGAAGTCGCCGACGGCGACGATCATGAAGCGGTCCAGGTCGAGCTCGAGGCCGAAGCGGCGCTCGTCCCAGTGGATCGAGTTGATCAGCGAGTCCATGGCATGGCGCGTCTTGTCGAGGTCCTGCGCTTCTACCCAGACCTGCAGCAGCTTCTCCTTGCCCGATGCGGACTGGATCCGTTCCTCGATGCATTCGAGCTTGCCGGCGACGAGCGCGAACAGATACGAGGGCTTGCGGAACGGGTCTTCCCAGACCGCCTCGTGGCGGCCGTCGGGCAGCGCCTGCTCGCTCAGCAGGTTGCCGTTGGACAGCAGCACCGGGTAGGCGGCGCGATCCGCGCGCAGCGTGACGCGATAGGTCGTCATCACGTCAGGGCGGTCGAGGAAATAGGTAATGCGCCGGAAACCTTCCGCTTCGCACTGCGTGAAAAAGTTGCCGTTGGAGACGTACAGGCCGGACAGCGTGGTGTTCGCGGCCGGGTTGCACGCGGTGGTGATCTCGAGCGTGCCTTGCGCGGGCAGGCCCGTGAGCGTCAGCGAGCCGGTGGCGGTGGCCACCCCCGCGAACGGCTGGCCGTCGAGGCGCACGCCGACGAGTTCGAGTTCCTCGCCGGCGAGGACCAGCGCGGCATCGGGCGCCGCACCGGGTGCGCGATGGAAGCCCAGCGTGCTCGTGACGATCGTGCGCTGCGGATCGAGTTCGAGCACCAGATCCACGTGGTCGATTGCGAACGCGGGCGGAGTATAGTCCTTGCGATAGACGGTAACGGGCGTATCGGTGCGGAGCATGGGGAATCCTGTGTTCGGTGGTCGTTGGGACAAGCCGTTGAGACAAGGCGGGCGGCGCGGAAGGGTTCGGTGCCGAAGTCCTCATTGTAGCCAACGGGGTTGAAGGAGGTCGGCCGCGGGAACGCGGCGTCACGCAAACGGTCTGAATGGCGTGGCAGGGACATCGATAAGAAGGCGGGAAGAATCGATATGTGGCAGAAAAATTTCAACCGTGGCCGGACACTTGCGCTGGCCTTGCTGGCGGCCCTGTGGCTCTCGGGCTGCGCCAGCACCATCACCACCGAGGTCACGGCGTTCCGCCAGCCCGAATGGCAGAACGACGCGCCACGCACCTATGCGTTCGAGAACTCGCCGCAACAGGAGGCGCAACTGGAGCGCGCCACATACGAACAATGGCTCGCGGCGACGCTGGGCGGCGTGGGATTCGAACAATTGCCGGCCAGTCAGGCACGGTATCTGGTGAGCATGGACTACGACGCCGTCCCCGGAATGGTGCGCGTGGCGGAGACCGTCTACCCCGATCCGTGGTACGGCCCGTGGGGGCCGTACTGGGGACCCTATGGGGGCTACGGCGGCTGGTATCGACCCTACGGGCCGTGGGGTTGGGGCCCGGGCTACTGGCCGCCGCAGACGATCGTGCGCGACGTGCCGGTGACGTTCGCGAGCCTGCGCGTGTTCTTCAAGGATGCGAAGTCGGGCAAGCGCGTCTATCAGGTCACCGCGCGCAACACGACCGAGGGCGGCAGCCTGGCCGGCGTCATGCCCTACATGATCCGGAGCGCGTTCGCCGATTTCCCCGGCGAGAGTGGCCGGCCGCGGCGCGTGACGCTCGAAGTCGAGAAGGCCAAACCATAGGAGGCTTTTTCCCCTTCGGTAGTAAAGCCCATTGAACCGAGACTGAAGAGAAAGTAGGCACACCGCGCATGCGCGCTGGGCTAGAATGGCTGCTCGAATTTTCCGGCCCTCGCCGTTCTGCATGGTGTGGCAGGGCCTTCATCCCGGACGAGCAGAATGACCAGCAAGACTACCGGCGCGGATGTTGCGTCGCAACAAGCCCCCACGCAACCCCCCCAGCACGCCCCCAACAGTCCTGAAGCGCAACTGCGCCTCGCCGCACTCGAATATCACCGCAGCCCCACCAAGGGCAAGATCCAGGTCACGGCCACCAAGGCGCTGTCGAACCAGCGGGACCTGTCGCTGGCGTACTCGCCGGGCGTAGCGTATGCGTGCGAAGAGATTGCCAAGGACCCGGCGATGGCCGCCGAGTACACCTCGCGCGCGAACCTCGTGGCCGTGGTGACCAACGGTACCGCGGTGCTGGGCCTGGGCGACATCGGTCCGCTCGCCGGCAAGCCCGTGATGGAAGGCAAGGGCTGCCTGTTCAAGAAATTCGCCGGCATCGACGTGTTCGACATCGAACTCGATGCCCGTGACCCGGACAAGATCGTCGAGATCGTGGCCGCGCTGGAGCCGACGCTCGGCGGCGTGAACCTCGAGGACATCAAGGCGCCCGAGTGCTTCTACATCGAGAAGAAGCTGCGCGAGCGCATGAACATTCCCGTCTTCCATGACGATCAGCACGGAACCGCGATCATCTCCGCGGCCGCACTGCTGAACGGCCTGAAGGTCGTGGGCAAGGACATCGGCAAGGTCAAGCTGGCCGTGTCGGGTGCCGGCGCCGCGGCCATCGCGTGCCTGGACACCATGGTGAGCCTCGGCGTCAAGCGCGAGAACGTCTACGTGGTGGACTCGAAGGGCGTGATCCATGTGGGCCGCGATGCCAACATGGAAGCCAACAAGGCCCGCTACGCGCAGGACACGTCGGCCCGTACGCTGGCCGACATCGTCAAGGACGCCGACGTCTTCCTGGGCTGCTCGACCGCTGGCGTGCTGACCGGCGACATGGTCAAGACGATGGCCGACAAGCCCATCATCCTGGCCCTGGCCAATCCGGAGCCGGAAATCCGTCCTGAAGTCGCGAAGGCCGCGCGCCCCGACTGCATCATCGCGACCGGCCGTTCGGATTACCCGAACCAGGTCAACAACGTGCTGTGCTTCCCGTACATCTTCCGCGGCGCGCTCGACTGCGGCGCGACCAAGATCACGGAAGAGATGAAGCTGGCCTGCGTGAAGGCGATCGCCGAGCTGGCCGAGGCCGAGCTCAACGACGCCGTGGCGGCCGCTTACGGCGGCGCCGAGCTCAAGTTCGGACCCGACTACATCATCCCGACGCCGTTCGACCAGCGCCTGATCGAGAAGATCGCGCCGGCCGTGGCCAAGGCCGCGGAGGAGTCGGGCGTGGCAACGCGTCCGATCAAGGACCTCGAGGCCTACCGCCAGCAACTGACGCACTACGTCTATCACACCGGCCTGATGATGAAGCCGGTGTTCACGGCCGCCAAGGCCGCGCCGAAGCGCGTGGCCTACGCCGAGGGCGAAGAAGAGCGCGTGCTGCGCGCGGTGCAGAGCGTGGTCGATGAAGGCCTCGCGCGTCCGATCCTGATCGGCCGTCCGCACGTGATCCAGATGCGTATCGACAAGGCCGGCCTGCGCCTGCGCCCGGGCGTGGACTTCGAACTCGTGAACCCCGAGGACGATCCCCGTTACCGCGCATACCACGAGGCCTACCACGCGCTGCGTGGCCGCGACGGCGTGACGCCGGACATGGCCAAGGTGGCGCTGCGCCGCTCGAACACGCTCATCGGCACGATGCTGATGCATATGGGCGATGCCGACGCGCTGCTGTGCGGCACGGTGGGCCGCTTCGAGGGTCACCTCGAGCACGTCCGCGACGTCATCGGCATGAAGCCGGAGGCCAAGGTCTTCGCGGCCATGAACGCGCTGATGCTCGAAAAGTACACGCTGTTCATCACCGACACGTTCGTCAACGACGATCCGACCGCTGAAGAACTGGCCTGCATCACGCAGCTGGCCGCCGAGGAAATCTCGCGCTTCGGCCTGCATCCGAAGGTCGCGCTGATGTCGCACTCGATGTTCGGGTCGTCGACGCGTCCGTCGGCCCGCAAGATGCGCGATGCCGCCGAGATCCTGTCGAAGGTGGCGCCGCAGCTCGAGGTGGAAGGCGAGATGCAGGGCGACGCCGCGCTGGTCGAGGACGTGCGCCGTCACTTCCTGCCGTCCACGAAGCTGGCGGGCAGCGCCAACCTGCTGGTCATGCCGACGCTGGACGCGGCCAATATCGCGTTCAACCTGCTCAAGATCACGGGCGGGCAGGGCGTGACGGTCGGCCCGATCCTGCTGGGCGCGGCCAAGCCGGTGCATATCCTGAACCCGCAGGCGACGACGCGCCGTATCGTCAATATGACGGCGGTTGCGGTCGCCGAGGCTGGCGCGCTGCGCTAAGCGCTACGCCCCAAAAAAAAGCCGGGTCCTCGGACCCGGCTTTTCCTTTCCCTGTGTGCGCAGCTATTGCAACACGTTGTACTGCTCGCGCATGACCACAATGATCGAACGCGCTGCCGCGAGTTGCTGCGTCACGTCATCGAAGGTGTCCGCGCGGAAGTCCACTTCCGCACTCCAGTTGCAACCGGTGTGATCGGGCTGATGCACGCGCATCGCGTGCAGCTCCACCTCACCGCACTCCGGATTGTTATCCAGGCACTGGCTCAGGATCGCCATCAATTCCGAACGGGTTTTCGCATAGCGCCGCATGAGTCACCTCACTCGTTCCTGTCACGTGGTTCCGGCACAGAGTCCGGAAACCCATTTAAGGACTAAGAGGTGACTGTCGCCAATTGAATCGGCCTATGGAGTCCCTGCTTTCAATCTCGCTTCAATGCCGCAGTGCGGCATATTAGCGAGGCCGCGTCAGAACTTGTGACGGATACCCACCCCGAAACTGTCGCCGTGCTCGATGCCGGTGACCTTGTCGTAGTAGTAGGCCGCATACAGGTCCGTGCGCTTTGACAGGTTGTAGTCGTAGGCCAGTGCGAACGTGTTGCGCTTGAAGTCCGCGACCGCATTCTCGGTCTTGCCGTACGCGTACGTCGCCAGCACCGCGCCCGCGCCCACCGGCACCGAAGCGCCGACCTGGCCGTTCGTGTGCTTGATGTCGCCGTTCGGATTGGCCGCGCTGATGCTCGTCTTGATGTACTGCGCCTGCGCGAACAGCTTGACGATGCGGAAGTCGTAAGAGACGCCGCCCTGTACCGCGGTCTGCTTGCTGACACCGGTCAGCAGCGGGTTCGTCGAGTTCGTGACGTCGAACGGCGCGTTGTCGAACTTGACCTGCTGGAACGCGAGCGTCGCGCCGAAGTTGCCATTGAAGTAGGTCACGTTGCCGCCCCACTTGTTCTGGCTGTAGTTGCCGGCGTTCTCGCCCAGGCCGTAGATGAAGTTGGCGGTCAGGCCGCCCCAGGTCGGCGTCGAGTACAGGATCGAGTTGTTCCAGCCCGAATCGCCGATGATGCCGGGGTCGAACACCTGGGCATTGCCGGACGTCAGGTAGGTGTGGAACACCATCGGCGAGAATACGTACGAGTCGACCAGCGGGTTGAAGATGATGGTCGAGACGAAGTACGGCGTGGTATTGCGGCCGAGCTTCAGCGAACCGAAGTTGTTGTTCTCGAGACCGACGAACGCGTTGCGGCTGAACATCGAGTCGCCATCGAAGCGGCCGACGCGGCCGTTGTCGGTCCGGTAGAACGCGTTGAGGTCGAAGATCGCGCGCGTGCCCGCGCCCAGGTCTTCCGAACCCTTGATGCCCCAGTAGGACGTCTGCATGCCGCCCGAGTTCGCCACGAAGGCGCGCTCGCCGGTGCCCGGATTCTTAATGCCGCCGATAAACATATCGGCCTGGCCGTAAAGCGTGACGCCCGATTGCGCGAGGGTGGCGCCCGAATACAGGACAGCCGCGATCGCCGCCAGCTTGAAAGCCGGCTTGTAGTGCTTCGACATGGGTAAAGACCTCCGTGGTTTGGTACCGCTCAGAACGCTGTGTGCTGGGTCCGCTGTGGCAGCCGGCGCGGTACGCCTCTGGTGGGCGCTGCCGCGTGCCGGCATGGCGAACGACGTTCCTTCGCTCTGATCTCTCTCTTCTTTATTCGCCCGATTTTTTGGCTCAGCGGGATACTAAGTCGTCGAGCCGAAACTGTGCAATGCGATGAATCTGGTTGATGCACGTTTGCAACTCGACGTCGGGTGCGTTGTCGATGCGTCTTGCAAATTCCGCGATGATGCCGTGCCGATCGTAGCCACGCACCGCGAGAATGAACGGGAAGCCGAACTTGCGGTTGTAGTCCGCGTTGAGCTGCTGCAGGCGTTCGAACTCCTCGGGCGTGCACAGGTGCAGGCCCGCGCCGCTCTGCTCGCGCGTGGACTCGTCGGTAAGCTCGCCGCGTACCGCGGCCTTGCCCGCGAGCTCCGGGTGCGCGCGCACGAGCGCGAGTTGCGCCTCGCGGCCCGCGTGATCGACGGCCTCGCGGAGCGCCGCGGCCAGCGAGGCCAGGTCGGCAAACGGGCGTTTGCGAGCGGCCGACTCGGCGAACCATGGGGAATGCTCGTAGATGCCGCCGAGGACCGCGACGAACTCGGCCTCGGGCATCGCGTTGAGCTGGGCGAGGGTGTAGTGCATGCCTGCCGCGCTCATGCCTGGCCTCCGTACGGATGGGTCTCGATCCAGTGGCGCGCGATATCCACGCGGCGGCAGATCCAGACCTTGTCATGTTCCTGCACGTAGTCGAGAAAGCGCTGCAGCGCGCGGAAGCGTCCGGGCCGGCCGAGCAGGCGGCAATGCATGCCCACCGACAGCATCTTCGGGCGGTCGAGCCCGCGCGGATCGCCTTCGGCATACAGCACGTCGAATGCGTCCTTGAGGTACTGGAAGAACTGCTCGCCCGTGTTGAAGCCCTGCGGCGTGGCAAAGCGCATATCGTTGGAGTCGAGCGTGTAGGGCACCACGAGGTGCGGCTTCTTCTCGCCGCCCGTGACTTCCACCTCGGTCCAGAAGGGCAGGTCGTCGCCATAGTAATCGGCGTCGTAGAGCAGTCCGCCGTGCTCGACGACGAGCCGGCGCGTATTGGGGCTGTCGCGGCCCGTGTACCAGCCGAGCGGCATCGCGCCCGTCATCTCGCGGATGATCTCCATGCCGATGCGCATGTGTTCACGCTCGGTGGCCTCGTCCATGTTCTGGTAGTGGATCCAGCGCCAGCCGTGGCAGGCGATCTCGTGGCCGAGCTCGACGAACGCGCGCGTGACGTCGGGATGCCGCTGCAGCGCCATCGAGACACCGAAGATCGTGAGCGGCAGGCCGCGGCGTTCGAACTCGCGCAGGATGCGCCAGACGCCCGCGCGCGAGCCGTACTCGTACACGCCCTCCATGCTCATATGGCGGTCCGGATAGGCGGCCGCGCCGATGATCTCCGACAGGAACTGCTCGGAGCCGGCATCGCCGTGCAGCACGTTGTTCTCGCCGCCTTCCTCGTAGTTGAGGACGAACTGGAGCGCGACGCGCGCGCCGCCGGGCCAGCGTGCGTGCGGCGGTTCGGCGCCGTAGCCGACGAGGTCGCGTGGATAGTGTTGGGAATCGTTGTGTTGGCTCATGGCTGCTGCGTGGTAGTTATTCGGTGCCGTGAGAGTTGGCGGCGGCATTGCGCATGGCTTCTTCGGCCGACTGCATGCCGTTGTAGAACAGGTTCAGCGCCACCGCGACGATCGTGCCGAGCACGATGCCGCTATGCGTGAACGGATCGGTCCACTTCGGCAGGTACTGGAACAGCGTGGGGGAGAGCGTCGGGACCATGCCGAAGCCGATCGAGATCGCGACGATGAACAGGTTGTGGCGATTGCGGTTGAAGTCGCACGACCCAAGGATGCGGATACCGGTGGCGGCGACCATGCCGAACATCACGATGCCGGCGCCGCCGAGCACGAACTGCGGCACCGAGGCCACGACGTGCGCCATCTTCGGAAACAGCCCGAACGCGATCAGGATCAGCCCGCCAGCCACGGCCACATAGCGCGAGCGCACGCCGGTCACGGTCACGAGGCCCACGTTCTGCGAGAACGACGTGTACGGGAACGTGTTGAACACCCCGCCGACGATCGTGCCGAGGCCGTCGGCGCGCAGGCCGTTGGTGAGTTCGCGATTGGTCAGCCGCTTGCCCGTGATGTCGGCCAGCGCGAGGAACATGCCCGTGGATTCCACGAGCGTGATCAGCATGACGATGCACATCGACAGCACGGCGGTGAGCTGGAACGTCGGCATGCCGAAGTGCAGCGGCGTGATGACGGCCACGAGGCTCGCCTCGTGCAGGCCTTCGAACGACACCTTGCCGAATGCCATCGCGACGAGCGTGCCGGCGATGATCCCGAGCAGCACCGCGCAGTTGGCGATGAGCCCGCGCCCGTACTTGGTCAGCACGAGGATGACCACGAGCACGAGACCCGCGATGGCGAGGTTGCCGAGGTCGCCGTAGGCGAGGTTCGGCACGTCCTTGACCACGCCGTCGATGACCGCGCGCGTGGTCGGCTGGCCGCCGCCGGCCCAGTTGATGCCCACCCGCATCAGCGAGATGCCGATGAGCGTGATCACGGTGCCGGTCACCACGGGCGGAAAGAGCCCGAGCATGCGTCCCATCAGCGGCGCGATCAGTATCCCGAAGATGCCGGAGGCGATCACCGCGCCGTAGATGCCGAGCAGGCCGATCTCGGGATCGCCGCCGATGGCGATCATCGGTGCCACCGCCGCGAACGTGACGCCCATCATGACCGGCATGCGGATGCCGAAGCGCCAGAAGCCGAGCGCCTGGATCAGCGTGGCGATGCCGGCGGCGAACAGGTCCGCGTTGATGAGGAAGGCAAGCTGGTCCTTGGGAAGCTTGAGCGCGCCGCCGACGATCAGCGGTACCGCCACCGTGCCCGCGTACATCACCAGCACGTGCTGCAGGCCCAGGGCCAGCAGCCGGCCCGAGGGAAGTCGTTCGTTGATGCGGTCGGCCGGGGTCGCCGTGTCCGTCGCATCGGTCGAATCAGTCGTACGCGTGCTACTCGCGGAAGTCATGGGTGTCTCCTTCTCCGATTGGGGAAATCCGTGCCTCCACTCCCGGGCATTGGCGTTGGGCACGCGCGGCGGCTCTGTGGCGCCTGTGGCAAAGCGTGCGGGACCGGGTCGCAACAGAGGCGCGGAGCAAACCGCGCGCCAGCATCAGCGGGTGTGTCCCCCGCCTTGTCCAAGCACGCTGCGCAGATCGAAATTGCCGGGTTCGTCGGGTTGCACGCGATCGGCGCAGGCGCCAAGGTGGTGCGCCATGCGCGCCTGCGCCAGTGCGGCATCGCCCGCTTCCAGTGCATCGAGGATGTCGTCGTGCTCGTCGAACGAGCAGGCGTTGTGCCCCGGCGCTTCCACGCTCGCGATCATCAACGTCGTGCGCGAGACCAGCCGGCGCATCATCGTCACGAGCAGTGCGTTGCCCGAAAGTTCGGCCAGCGCGGTATGGAATTCGGCCGACAGACGGATCCATCGCGGCCGTTCGTGCGAGAGGAATGCCTGCCGTTCGGTCGCGACCATGCGGCGCAGCGGGGCGATCACGCTCTTGACGTCGGCGCGCGCGGCCAGCTTGTCTAGCACGGCGCGCTCGAGCATCTGGCGCAGTTCGAACATGTCGTGGGCCTCGTCCGTGGAGGGGCTCGCGATAAAGGCGCCGCGGTTCGGCTCCAGGTCCACCATGCCGTCCGCCGCCAGCCGCGAGAGCACCTTGCGGACCGTGTGGCGCGCGGTGGCATAGATCTCGCAAAGCGATTGCTCGGTGAGCTTCGTGCGCGGGGGCAGGCGGTGCTCCATGATCGCGTCGTAGATCTCGTGATACATGCGCTCCTCCACCGATCCCTTGCGCGCGGGCTTGAGGTCGGCGGCCGGCAGCTCGTCGGTGGCGGCGGCAATCAGCTTGAGATTCTTGGACATGGCGATCTGCGGCGGGGAAGGGCGCTGAGAAAATTGTTGACAATTATTTGGATGGGGATTCAATATTGTCAACAAAACAAGTCAAGGTTTTCGACAAATCCGGGTAAGTACGGAGTTGTCAGGCGCGATGGAGTAGCGCATCTTCGCCTCCATCGCACAACGTTGCAGCCGCACGGCTGCAAGCGCCGGGATGCGTGAATACACGTACCGAGCGGGCACCATTCCCACAAATGGTGCTAGTGAAGGCAGCGGCGCCTATCACAACCCAAACCGTCAAGGACGAACAGGATGGGACGCCTCACTACGCACGTGCTGGACACGGCCGCCGGTATTCCCGGGCAAGGCATGTCGATCGCACTCCATAAAATTGTCAACAATCAGCGCGAAACGCTCAAGCGCCTCGTGACCAATCACGATGGCCGCTGCGACGCGCCGCTGCTCGAAGGCGACGCGCTCGTGCCCGGCGTCTACGAACTCGAGTTCGGCGCCGGCGACTACTTCCGCGCGCAAGGGGTCACGCTGCCCGATCCCGCTTTCCTCGACGTGGTGACGCTGCGCTTCGGCATTGCCGATGCCGCCGCGCACTACCACGTGCCGCTGCTGGTCTCGCCGTGGTCGTACTCGACCTACCGCGGCAGCTGATCGGGCGCGGGGAAGGAGACACATCATGGAAGGCTATATCCTCGACTGGTTCAACATGCTGCTGCGATGGGCGCACGTGATCACCGCGATCGCGTGGATCGGCTCGTCGTTCTATTTCGTCTGGCTCGACAACTCGCTGACGCGCCCCGACGATCCCGAACTCAAGGCCCGCGGCGTCGATGGCGAACTGTGGGCCGTGCACGGCGGCGGGTTCTACAACCCGCAGAAGTACCTGACCGCGCCAAAGCACCTGCCGCCGAACCTGCACTGGTTCTATTGGGAGTCCTACTCGACCTGGATGACCGGCTTCGCGCTGCTGGTGGTGCTGTATCTGTTCAACGCAAGCACGTTCCTGATCGACAAGAACGTCTGGGACATGTCGCCCGGCGCGGCGGTCGGCTTCGCGGTGTCCTATCTGCTGATCGGCTGGGTGGTCTACGACTGCATCTGCCGTGTCTTCGGCAAGAGCGACCGCATGGTCGGCATCATGGTGGCGGTCTACGTGGCGCTGGCCGCGTTCGTCGCGTGCCACGTGTTCTCGGGCCGCGCGGCGTTCCTGCTGACCGGCGCGATGATCGCGACGATCATGAGCGCGAACGTGCTGGTGTGGATCATCCCGGGGCAACGCAAGGTCGTGGCCGCGCTGAAGGCGGGGCAGCCCGTCGATCCGATCCACGGCAAGCGCGGCAAGCAGCGCAGCGTGCACAACACCTACTTCACGTTGCCCGTGCTGTTCGCGATGCTCTCGAACCACTACAGCATGACGTACGCGCACAAGTACAACTGGCTGGTGCTGATCCTGATCATGCTGGCGGGCGTACTGGTGCGGCAGTTCTTTATCCTCAAGCACAAGGGCAAGATCAATATCGCCTGGCCCGCCGCGGGCGTGGCGGTGCTCGGTGTGGTGGCGTTCATCATCGCGCCGCAGCCGCGTCCGGTCGTGGCGAGTGCCGGCGGCGCCGATGCTGCCGGGAATGCTGCCGCGAATGCCGTGAGCTTCCACAAGGTGCAGGAGATCATCAACGCGCGATGCGTGCAGTGCCACGCGGAGCAGCCGAAGATGATGCCGACCGCCGCCAAGGGCATCAAGCTCGATACGGTGGACGAAATCAAGGCGCACGCGCAGCTGATCTATCAGCAGGCGGTGCAGCAGAAGGCCATGCCGCTCGGCAACGTCACGCAGATCACGGACGACGAGCGCGCATTGCTGGGGCAATGGTTCGAGGGTGGGGCGGCGACCGCCAACTGACCCACTGAAACGGGCATCGGTGATCGACGGCCCGGCTCAAACCAGACCGTCGATGGTTTGAACGGGGCATCCGCCCCGTTTTTTTGCGTCTGCAGGGCTGGATCAGCCGCCGACGTTGAATAGCGCCAGCAGGCCCAGCACCAGGAAGATCGCCGCAGCGATCTTGTGTACCAGCGCGATCGGCATCTTGTTCGCGAACTTGTCGCCCAGCAGCACGGCGGGCGCGTTGGCGAGCATCATGCCGAACGTCGTGCCGGCCACGACCGCGATGACCTGCGTGGGAAAGCGCGCGGCGAGCGCAACGGTGGCGATCTGCGTCTTGTCGCCCATCTCCGCGAAGAAGAACGCGACGATCGTCGTGCCGAGAATGCCGATGGCGCCCTTGACCGGCTTCGCCTGCTCGGCGTCGTCGAGCTTGTCGGGGATCAGCATCCACCCGGCCATCGCGATAAAGCCGAGGCCGAGAATCCATCGCAGCAGATTGGCGCCGAGCACATGCGTGATCCAGCCGCCCAGCGCACCGGCAAAGCCGTGATTGACGAGCGTGGCGATCAGGATGCCAAGGATGATGGGAACAGGCTTGCGATACCGTGCGGCGAGCACGAGAGACAGCAGCTGGGTTTTGTCGCCCATTTCGGCGAGCGCCACGATACCCGTGGAGACGAGGAATGATTCCATCTTTTGTGTGGGAACAACCCGGGCCGCAATGCATCGCGAGATGCCAATGACACTCGCCTTTCCCGGCCCGGCCAGAAAGGAGAGGTCATCGGTCTCGCCAGGCCCCTGTACCGTGGTACATGACTGCGCACGCCATAACTGGAAACCCAGTCAAGTCTGTTGACGTACGCCCCCGTTCACGACATGGCATGGCATCGCATGGCATGGAACGAGGCGGCTACTCCCCAATGGAAGGCCGCATTATAACGGTGCGGCCTCGCGCCGTCCACCTTCAGGTCGGCACCGGTGCGTTCTCGCTGGTCTGGCGCCCGCGAAAATCGGTCCAGCACAGCGCCTTGAAGTCATAGAGCTTGCAGCGGCGGGCCGTGTCGAAATACCAGCGCCACGAGAAGTTCTCGACGATGATGCGGCCCGGCAGCGCGTGCTCGAGCAGCGCCTGCGCGCGTTTGAGCTGGTACAGCGGCACGCTCATGTCCACGTGGTGTGCCGTATGTTCCATGATGTGATGGAGCGCCGCGCCAATGCCATGGCGGAAGCGCAGATGCACGGTCGTCGAGACGAACGGCTGCGCCTTGGCCCACATCGCCTTGGTGTCGTACCAGGCCACGCTCGTATGCGTATGGTGAACGTAGAGCACGAAGCCGACCGTCAGGTTCCAGACGAGGAACGGCAGCACGAAGCCGGTGGCCACCAGCAGCGTCACGGACTGGTCCGTGGCGAGCGCCAGCGCGGCCAGCGTGCCGATCCACAGCGCGCCGAACGCGGCCACGAGCACGCAGTCCCACGTGAAGATGGCGCGGCGCGTGGCCATCTGCCGCTTGCTCGGGAAGAACATCTTGAACCACCAGATCTCCACGAGGTAGTAGAGCCCCGCGCCGAAGCCGTTGCGGTACACGCGCTCCAGCGCGCGGCGCCAGCGCGGCAACGCGCGGAATTCCTCGAGCGAGTAGGGCGCCCAGACGAAGTCGAAGCCCTTGAGGTTCGTGTAGCCGTGGTGCACGACGTTATGGCCCACTTCCCACAGGCTGTACGGTGTCAGCGAGGGCAGGAACGTCAGCCGGCCGATCCACTTGTTGAGGCCGCGGCGCGCGGTCAGGCTCTGGTGGCAGGCATCGTGGCCGATGATGAACAGCCGTGCGATCACGAGGCCGGCCAGCACGCCGATGCCGAGCTTGGCCCACCACGGCGTCACCAGCACGAGTGCGGCCATCACGGCCGCGAACAGCAGGTAGTCGAACGCGAACAGCATGAGCGCGCGCGGCGTGCTGCGCCGGCCCAGCGGAATCAGCCAGCCGCGGATGACCTTGCGGCCCGGCAGCGGTGCGTCGGCCGCGATGGGCTCGGGCAGTTCCGTGGAGGCGGACTGGCGTCCGGGCTGGGCGGCCCTGGAATGGTCGGGGCCGGGGGTGGCGAACGCACTGGCTTCGGTCAGTGCGTTGTCGGAGCGGGCAGGCATGCGGTTCTTCCGGTATCGGTCATGGTGATGGCCGGAAGAGGCTAAAGGGCTTTGGTGACAATTGTGTTGATGTTCATCAAGCCATAGCAGATAAGCCATATTTGGGCGCCGTTGCCTCCCCTACGGCCTTGCCCATGATGTAGACATCCTCGATCACGCGGTCGTCGCCAAGCATCGCGAACGCGAACAACTGCTCCTCGAGCGTCTCCGAGCGGCTGCTGCGGCGGGCGATCAGCGGCGTGGCATCGGGATCGAGCACAATGAAGTCGGCCTCGCAGCCGGCCTCGAAGCTGCCGATGCGGTCCGCCCAGCCCAGCGCCTCGGCCGCGGCGCGCGTGGCAAGGTAGAACATGCGCAGCGCGGTCAGGTGATAGCCGCCCATGCGGGCCACCTTGTGCGCGGCATTCATCGTGCGGAACATCGAGAACGAGGTGCCGCCGCCCACGTCGGTGGCCAGCGTCACGTTGAGGCGGTGGGCATCGGACTGGTGGAAGTCGTAGAACCCGCTGCCCAGGAACAGGTTCGAGGTCGGGCAGTGCGCCACGGCCGCGCCGCTGTCGGCCAGGCGCCGGCGGTCGTCGGGGTCGAGGTAGATCGCATGCCCGTAGAACGCGCCGGGCCGCAGCAGGCCGTAGCGGTCGTAGACATCGAGATAGCTGCGCGCGTCGGGAAACAGCTCGGCCACCCACTTGACCTCGTCGCGGTTCTCGGCGACGTGCGTCTGGATAAACGCGTCCGGATGCGCGCGCGCGAGTTCGCCGCACGCGGCCAGCTGCGCCTCGCTGGAGGTGGGCGCGAAGCGCGGCGTGATCGCGTACGCGAGGCGGCCCTTGTTGTGCCACTTCGAGAGCAGGTCGGCGGAGTCGCGCGCGCCGGTTTCCGCGGTATCGCGCAGGAAGTCGGGGCAGTTGCGGTCCATCATCACCTTGCCGGTGATCATGCGCAGGTTGCGCGCCTCGCTCGCGGCAAAGAGCGCGTCAGCCGACGTCGCGTGCACGGTGCTCCAGACCAGCGCGCTCGTGGTGCCGTTGCGCAGCAGCTCGTCGGTGAAGAAGTCCGCCACCGCGCGGGCATAGGCGGGCTCGGAGAAGCGGCGCTCCTCGGGAAACGTGTAGGTGTCGAGCCAGTGCAGCAGGCCCGGCGACGGCGACGCGATGATATCGGTCTGCGGATAGTGGATATGCGTGTCGATAAAGCCCGGCACGATCAGCTTGCCGCGATGGTCGATCAGTTCGGCATCGGCCGGCAGCGTCGGCGCGAGCGTGGCGTAGTCGCCCGCCGCGGCAATGCGGCCGCCCTTCACGACCAGCACACCGTCTTCCCAATACTCGTAGCCGTCGTCGTGGAACTGCGGGTCGCGCAGGAAATGCAGGATGCGGCCGCGAATGACACGCGTGGCGCCGCCTTGCGGCTGGCTCGGGAAGGACAATGTGTTGGTCATCATGTGGTCTTGTTAAGGTGTCGCCCAGAAGTGGTCGACCTCGGCGAGATACTCGGCCTTCAGCGATGGGGGCAAAAAGGCCGCTTCGAAAGAATGGCGCGCGAGCTTGTGCGCGTCCCTGGCGTCGAGCGGCAGCGCGTCGAACGTGGCTTCCCAGTTGGCGTTCATATAGCCGCCGAAGTAGGCCGGATCGTCCGAGTGCAGCGTCACGACCACGCCGGCGTCGAGCATGCGCTTGGCCGGATGGTCGCGCAGGTCCGGATAGACCTTGAGCTTGACGTTGGAGAGCGGGCAGACGGTCAGTGCGATGCGCTCTTTCGCGAGGCGCGCGATCAGCGCGTCGTCATCGATGGCGCGCACGCCGTGGTCGATGCGCTCCACGTGGAGGATGTCGAGCGCGTCGGTCACGTACTGCGCCGGGCCTTCCTCGCCCGCGTGCGCGACGAGGCGAAGACCCAGTTCCTTCGCGCGCGCGCACACGCGCGCGCACTTCTCGGGGGGGTGGCCCCCCGCCGGGGGGTGGGGCCCCCCCC
>NZ_JASATF010000035.1:0-65958 GCF_038440175.1 Cupriavidus sp. OTU4054 | reverse complement strand
CACCACCCCCCCCCCCACCCCCCGCCCGCTCAATACCCCCCCCCCCCCCTCGCCGCCGGGCCCCGCCCCCCCGGCCACCACGTTGCGGATATCCGCGACGATCGGCTCGGGCAGGTCGCGGCCCCAGTTCACGCCGGTCAGGTGATAGTCGCGCTCGTTCGCACCCACGCAGAAATCGCTCATGTTCGCGACCGTGCGATCGGCCACGACCTTCACCGGCTTCTTCGTGCCGACGGGGCCCAGGTAGCCGGGCGGCGTGCCGAACGTCTCGACGATCTCGGCCTCGGTCGCAAAGCGGAAGTCCAGCAGGCCCGGCACCTTCGACGCCTTCACCTCGTTCAGCTCGTGGTCGCCGCGCAGCAGCAGCAGCCAGATTTCGGCGCCCGTTTCCGTATCCTTGGCCAGCACGATCGACTTGATCGTGCGCTCCAGCGGCATGCCGAGAAACTCGGCCACGTGCTCGCACTTGGCCTTGCCCGGCGTGGACGCCTTGACCATGGCCTCGGCGGGGGCGGCCCGGCTGGCCAGCAGCGGCAGCGCCTCGGCCGCTTCCATGTTCGCGGCGTAATCGGAGGTCGGGCAGTAGACGATCGCGTCTTCGCCGGTATCGGCAATCACGTGGAATTCGTGCGAGCCGGAGCCGCCGATCGCGCCGTTGTCGGCCGCCACCGCGCGGAATTCCAGGCCGAACCGCTGGAAGATCCGCACGTATGCGTCATACATCGACTGGTACGAGACCTTGAGGCCTTCCACGTCGCGGTCGAACGAGTACGCGTCCTTCATCGTGAATTCGCGGCCGCGCATGATGCCGAAGCGCGGACGGCGCTCGTCGCGGAATTTCGTCTGAATCTGATAGAAATTGACCGGCAGCTGCTTGTAGCTGCGGATTTCGCTGCGCGCGATATCGGTGACCACCTCTTCCGAGGTCGGCTGGACCGCGAAATCGCGCTCGTGGCGGTCCTTCAGGCGCAGCAGTTCGGGGCCCATCTTGTCCCAGCGGCCCGTTTCCTGCCACAGCTCGGCCGGCTGGATCACCGGCATGGACAGCTCCACGGCGCCGGCGCGGTTCATTTCCTCGCGGACGATGTTCTCCACCTTGCGGATCACGCGCAGGCCCACCGGCATGTAGTTGTAGATGCCGGCGCCCAGCTTCTTGATCATGCCGGCACGCATCATCAGTTTGTGCGACACGATCTCCGCGTCGGCGGGCGCTTCCTTGAGCGTGGAAATGAAGAATTGCGAGGCTTTCATCCGTTGATTTCTCTGCGATCTCTGCGTAAGGTCAAATCGTTGGGCGATACGGGTGGGCAAGACGTGCAGGCAGACGCGCCTGAAACTGCCCTTGCCGCTCGGGGAAAACCAGCATTCCCCTCGCCGGGCCGACCCGCGCGCTTCCTTTATAATCGACGTAATTCTAAAGGATTCGAGGTGCAGTCATGCTCGATCGTGAAGGCTTTCGCCCGAACGTCGGCATCATCCTCATCAACGCACGCAACGAGGTCTTCTGGGGCAAGCGAATCGGCGAACATTCCTGGCAGTTTCCGCAAGGTGGCATCAAGTACGGCGAGACGCCCGAACAGGCCATGTACCGCGAGCTGCAAGAAGAAGTCGGCCTGCTTCCGGAGCACGTCAGGATTGTCGGTCGCACGCGCGACTGGCTGCGTTATGAGGTGCCGGACAAGTTCATTCGCCGCGAAATCCGCGGCCACTACAGGGGCCAGAAACAGATCTGGTTCCTGCTGCGCATGGTCTGTCGCGACTGTGACATCCAGTTGCGCGCCAGCGACCACCCGGAATTCGACGCGTGGCGCTGGAGCCAGTACTGGGTGCCGCTGGATGCGGTCATCGAGTTCAAGCGCGACGTCTACCAGATGGCGCTGACCGAGCTGTCGCGCTTCCTGCATCGCAGCCGCGTGCCGCTGAGCCCGTACGGCAACCATCATGGCGGCCATGGCCGCCACGGCGGCCAGCGCACGGCGACGTCGTCGTGCGCGCCCGCGCCAGCCATGCCATCCCATGCCGCGGCCGTATCGGCCGACCCTGCCGCGCCGGCCGATCCGGCGCCTACTGACCAAACGGAGTCCTGATGAAACGCTTTACCGGCCCGGCCGCTCGCGCCGGGCTGCTGCTTGTGGCAGCCTGCCTCGTACTGGGAGGTTGCAAGACCAATAGCAAGCAACACGATGACGGCGAGGTCGCCTGGCTCGATCCGTTCGAGAGCAAACCGTTCAAGGAAGCCGAAACCACCCTGCCGGCGCCGCCGCAGGATGCCGACCTGATTCCGTTCTCGGTCAACGACTCGGGCAACTTCGACTTCGCGGTCGATGCCAAGTCGGTCAGCGTGGGCGCCGACAACGTGGTGCGTTACACGGTGGTCATCACGAGCAAGACCGGCGCGCGGAACGTGAGCTATGAAGGCATGCGCTGCGATGCGTTCGAGCGCAAGATCTACGCGACGATGCCGACCGGCAGCAAGGAATGGGTCTCGAACCGGGGCGCGGACGACTGGCAACGGATGATGACGCGTCAGCGCAACAGCTACGCCTCGACGCTCGCGACCGACTACTTCTGCGAGGGCCGCACCGTCGCCGGCAAGCCCGAAAAGCTCGTGCGCGACCTGCGCGCGTATGCACCGACCTTCCGGCGGTGATGCTCCGGCGGTGATGCTCCGGCGGTGATGCGCCGGCGGTGATTTTTCAGCGGTGCTCCGTCGCGCCGCCCGGACTAGCGCCTCTCTTCCCGAGGGGCGCCCGCCCGGCCTTACACCAGCACCAGATTGTCGCGGTGAATGAGCTCGGGCTCGTTCAGATGGCCAAGCACCGTCTCGATCTCCGATGACGGCTTGCGCGCGATCAGGCGCGCCTCGGCGCTCGAATAGTTGGTGATGCCGCGCGCGACTTCGAGTCCCGCCGGATCCACGCACGCGATGACTTCCCCGCGCGCGAATTCTCCCTGCACTTCCACCACGCCGATCGGCAGCAGCGACTTGCCGCCGCCCGTCAGCTTTTCCACGGCGCCCGCGTCGATGATCACGCGGCCGCGCAGCTGCAGATGGTCGGCCATCCACTGCTTGCGTGCCGTGAGCCGGCCCGTCGGCGCCAGCAGCTGCGTGCCGATGGCCTCCCCCTCGGCCAGACGCTCGAGCACGTTGGCTTCGCGGCCCGACGCGATCGTCGTGTGCGCGCCGGACTTGGCCGCGCGCTTGGCCGCGAGGATCTTGGTCAGCATGCCGCCGCGGCCGATCGAGGTGCCCGCGCCGCCAGCCATCGCCTCGAGTTCGAGCGTGCCGGCCATGGCTTCGTCGACGAACCGCGCGTTGGGGTCCTTGCGCGGGTCGGCCGTATAGAGGCCGCGCTGGTCGGTCAGGATGACCAGTGCATCGCCTTCGATCAGGTTCGTCACGAGCGCGCCGAGCGTGTCGTTGTCCCCGAACTTGATTTCGTCGGTGACGACCGTGTCGTTCTCGTTGATGATCGGCACCACGCCCAGCGACAGCAGCGTCAGCAGTGTGGAGCGCGCATTGAGGTAGCGTTCGCGGTCGGCCAGGTCCGCGTGGGTCAGCAGCACCTGCGCGGTGCGAATGCCATAGCGGCCGAACTGCGTCTCGTAGACCTGTGCCAGCCCCATCTGCCCGACCGCGGCCGCTGCCTGCAGCTCGTGGATTTCGCGCGGACGGCGCGTCCAGCCCAGACGCTGCATGCCCTCGGCGATGGCGCCCGAGCTGACCAGCACCACTTCCTTGCCGGCCGCGCGCAGCTTCGCGATCTGCGCGGCCCAGCGCGCGATGGCGTCGTGATCGAGTCCCTTGCCGTCGTTGGTGACAAGGCTCGACCCCACCTTGACGACGATGCGTTTTGCCTGCGCGATGACCGATTGCATGGTGGGGTATCGAATGATGTGGGAATCAGGAAACGGTCAGGATGCCTCGGGTTCGTCGCTGGCGCGTCCCACGTTATGCAGCCGATCGTCGAGCCGGATATCGGGATCGGCCAGCGCCGCCGCTTCCGCGGCCTTGATCGCCTCCAGATGATCCTTGATCGCGTAGATCAGTTCGCGGCAGCCGTCGCCGGCCAGCGCGGAGATCTGGAAGACCGGACCCTTCCATTTGTAGCGCTTGACGAAGTCCTTCACGCGCGCGGCGCGCTCTTCCTCGGGCACCATGTCGAGCTTGTTCAGCACGAGCCAGCGCGGCTTCGCGTGGAGCTCTTCGTCGTACTTCTTCAGTTCGTTGACGATCGCGCGCGCCTCGGCCACGGGATCGACGTTTTCGTCGAACGGCGCGAGATCGACGATATGCAGCAGCAGACCGGTACGCTGCAGATGGCGCAGGAACTGGTGGCCGAGGCCGGCGCCTTCCGCCGCGCCCTCGATCAGCCCCGGGATATCCGCCACCACGAACGACTGTTCATGATCCACGCGCACCACGCCGAGATTCGGGTGGAGCGTCGTGAACGGATAGTCGGCGACCTTCGGCCGCGCGTTCGAAATATGCGAGATAAACGTCGACTTGCCCGCGTTGGGCATGCCGAGCAGACCCACGTCGGCCAGCACCTTGAGCTCGAGCTTCATCATGCGGCGCTCGCCCGGCTTGCCGTCCACCTGCTGGCGCGGCGCGCGGTTGGTACTCGACTTGAAATGCAGGTTGCCCCAGCCGCCCATGCCGCCTTCGGCGAGGCAGACGGTCTGGCCGTGCTCGGTCAGGTCGGCGATGATCTCGCCGGTGTCCATGTCGGTGATCAGCGTGCCGACGGGCATGCGCAGCGTGACGTCCTCGCCCGCGGCGCCGTAGCAGTCGGAGCCCCGGCCGTTTTCGCCGTTCTTCGCCACGTGCTTCTTCGCGTAGCGGAAGTCGATCAGCGTGTTGATATTGCGGTCGGCCTGCGCGAAAACGCTGCCGCCGCGGCCGCCGTCACCGCCATCGGGGCCACCAAACGGCACAAACTTCTCGCGCCGGAACGACGCGCTCCCGTTGCCGCCATTGCCGGCAATCGCTTCGATTCGGGCTTCGTCGATGAACTTCATGATGATTTTCCGTGTGGGCTCGGGCTGGCGGCCTCAACATTGTCGCCAGAAATGAAAAAGCCCCGCAAGCGTTGCGGGGCCTTCGTGCTGCAAAGGCTGTTATCAGGCCGCCGGAACGACGCTGACTTGCTGCTTCTTGGCAGGGCCCTTGACGGCGAACTGCACGTGGCCGTCAACCAGCGCGAACAGCGTGTGGTCCTTGCCGATGCCGACGTTTTCGCCAGCATGCACGCGCGTACCGCGTTGACGAACGATGATGCCGCCGGCGTTGATGGCCTGGCCACCGTACACCTTCACGCCCAGGCGCTTCGATTCCGAATCACGGCCGTTCCGCGTGGAACCGCCGCCTTTTTTCTGTGCCATGTCTTACTCCTGTCTAGGCCGAATATCGCTCAGGCAACGATCGTGTCGATGCGCAGCTCGGTGTAATTCTGACGATGGCCCTGACGCTTTTGATAGTGCTTGCGACGGCGCATCTTGAAGATCTTCACCTTGTCGTGACGACCTTGGGAGATCACGGTAGCCTTGACGGAAGCCCCGCTCACCAGCGGCGTACCAAACTTGATTTGGTCGCCGGCGCCCACTGCGAGCACCTGGTCCAGCGTGATTTCTGCGCCAATGTCTGCCGGTATCTGTTCTACTTTAAGTTTTTCGCCAGCAGCAACCTTGTATTGCTTGCCGCCGGTTTTTACGACCGCGTACATTGTCGAACCTCTCGATGTGAATGAAGCGAGAAATGCTGCCCGGCTTACCAATACTGCACCACGGGCTGGCGCCGCTTCTTACGCCATGATCTTCATGGTTGCCGCGACTGAATAGCCGAGACAGACCGAAGGAACCGGCAATTCTATACCAGCTTGAGGAAAAGCGCAAAGGAAACAAATAGATAGCCAGCCTCGGGCTGCCAGCGGCGGCTCAGGCACTTCACCGGGCCTGTCGCGTCAGGTCAGGTCGGCCAGCAGAAAGCCGGCCAGCGCGGCAAAGGCGATCCACCAGACGGTGCGTCGCGACTGCCGGCGGGATGCGCGGGTCTTGTCCATGCGCGCATTATAGGACCCGCGCGCAGCCATTCCCTCACATGCTTCGCATATAATCCACCGGTTTTGCGTAACGGTGATCATCTTGTCCCAGTCTTCCGCCACTGCCTTGCTTGCCCCGGTCGCTGCCGACATGCGCGCCGTTGACGCCGTCATTCGTCATCGACTGGCATCGGAAGTGCCGCTGATCGAGCAGATCGGCGAGTACATCATCGGCGCGGGCGGCAAGCGCCTGCGTCCGGTGATCCTGCTGCTGTCGGCACGCGCCTTTGGCTACGACGGACATCGCCATCATGAAATGGCGGCCGTCGTCGAATTCATTCACACCGCCACGCTGCTCCACGACGACGTCGTCGACGAATCCGAACTGCGCCGCGGCCGCGAGACCGCCAATGCGGTGTTCGGCAATGCCGCGAGCGTGCTGGTCGGCGACTTCCTCTACTCGCGCGCGTTCCAGATGATGGTCGACGCCGGCAGCATGCGCATCATGGAGATTCTCTCCAACGCGACCAACGTGATCGCGGAAGGCGAAGTGCTGCAGCTGCTCAACATGCACGATCCCGAGGTGACCGTCGAACGGTACCTGCAGGTCATCCGCTACAAGACGGCCAAGCTGTTCGAGGCCTCGGCGCAGCTCGGTGCGGTGCTGGCGGGCGCGGACGCCGCGATGGAAGAAGCCGCGGCCGAGTATGGCCGCCGCATCGGCACCGCGTTCCAGCTGATCGACGACATGCTCGACTACACCGCGAGCGCGGAGCAGATGGGCAAGAACGCCGGCGACGACCTGCGCGAGGGCAAACCCACGCTGCCGCTGCTGCATCTGCTCGAGCACGGCACGTCGGAGCAGCGCGAACTCGCGCGCGACGCGATCGTCCAGGGCGGCACCGAACACTTCGACGCGGTCTTCGCGGCCATCCATGCAAGCGGCGCGCTCGACGTGACGTTCGCGGCCGCGCAACGCGAGGCGGAAGCCGCGGAAAAAGCGGCAATGCAATTTCCCCCTTCCCAACTGAAAGAAACGCTGATAGACTTGTGTGCTTTCTCGCTGCAACGTCAGTCGTAACGACGCGAAGCAAACAACAGCGAAGAAAACACCGAAATCGGGGTGTAGCTTAGCCTGGTAGAGCGCTACGTTCGGGACGTAGAGGCCGGAGGTTCGAATCCTCTCACCCCGACCAGATTTCCTCAGAAAAGCCGCACAGCAATGTGCGGCTTTTTTGTTTTTCCGACGTTTTCCCGACGGTTGTTCCCGCGTCCATCGCGGGACTGTCACAGCCCTGCGCAAGTAGGGTTGCGGACTGTCGCGCAAACGCCAATACCCCCGCCCGCCTCGCTTTACAAAAAGTGACCCCACCGGCAAACTGGCCCGAATCCGGGACGCTTGCCCCCGCCGATCCCGCCGTAGTCAAATCGCGCGCAGCGCTGTCGCCAGCGCGCTCATACGCATCGTATTGCCATGACACTAGGCCTCGCCCTGGCGCAGAGCCGGCGGATCGCACCCGCGTTGCTTGCCCAGCTGGAACAGACGGCAAGAGAGAAGAAGACGCAGCTGATCGACGAGATCATCGCGAGCGGCACGATGAGCGCGCACGACGTCGCGATCTTCGCCGCGGACAAGTACCAGCTGCCGCTGCTCGACCTCACGCAATACAACCTCGCCCGCGTGCCGCCGGCGCTTGCCGGCAACCGCGAGTTCCACGCGCATCGCCTGCTGCCGCTGGGCCGCCGCGAGAACCGCCTGATCGTCGCGATGTCGGACCCCGCGAACCAGGCCGGCATCGACGCCATCAAGCAGAAGTTCAACCTGCCCGTGGAAACGGTGGTGGTCGAGCACGACAAGCTGATGAAGCAGGTCCGCTCGGCCGGCGAAGCGCTCGGTACGCTCAAGAATATTTCGCCCGGCGGCGTCGGCGCCACGCCGACCAAGATGATCGACTACGATCCCGTGGCCGCGGCGGGCGCGCGCAAGGGCGCCGGCAACGAGATCGACGACGCGCCGGTCGTGCGCTTTCTGCAGAAGCTGCTCACCGAAGCCTTCCAGCGCGGTGCATCCGACCTGCACTTCGAGCCGTTCGAGTTCTTCTACCGCATCCGCTTCCGCGTGGACGGCGTGCTGCAGGAGGTCGCGCGGCCGCCGCTCGATATCCGCGACAAGATCGCGACGCGGATCAAGGTGCTGTCGCGCCTCGATATCTCGGAAAAGCGCGTGCCGCAGGACGGCCGCATGAAGCTGCTGCTCACACTGCCCAAGGACAAGGACGGCAAGGAAACGATCGAGAAGGCGATCGACTTCCGCGTCTCGACGCTGCCCACGCTGTTCGGCGAGAAGATCGTGATGCGGATTCTGGAATCCTCGTCCGACAAGCTCGATATCGACCAGCTCGGCTACGAGCCGGACCAGAAGGCACTGCTGCTCGACGTGATCAAGCGCCCCTACGGCATGGTGCTCGTGACGGGCCCGACCGGCAGCGGCAAGACCGTGTCGCTCTATACGTTCCTGAACCTGCTGAACCAGGGCGACATCAATATCTCGACCGCCGAGGATCCCGCGGAAATCCAGCTGCCCGGCATCAACCAGGTCAACGTCAACGACAAGGCGGGCCTGACGTTCGCGGCCGCGCTCAAGTCGTTCCTGCGGCAGGATCCGGACATCATCATGGTCGGCGAAATCCGCGACCTGGAAACGGCGGACATCTCGATCAAGGCCGCGCAGACGGGCCACCTGGTCCTGTCCACGCTGCACACCAACGATGCGCCGACCACGCTGACGCGGCTGATGAACATGGGCGTGGCGCCGTTCAACATCGCATCGAGCGTGCTGCTGATTACCGCGCAGCGTCTTGCGCGGCGACTGTGCACGTGCAAGCGCGCGGGCGACCTGTCGCGCGACGTGCTGCTGGACGCGGGCTTCCGGGAGGCCGACGTCGATGGCACCTGGCAGCCGTATCACCCGGTCGGGTGCGAACGCTGCAACGGCAGCGGGTACAAGGGACGATGCGGTATCTATCAGGTGATGCCCATCACGGAAGCCATGCAGCAGATCATCCTCTCGCACGGCACGGCGCTGCAGATCGCCGAGCAGGCGCGTCGCGACGGCGTGCTATCGTTGCGTGAGGCTGGCCTGCTCAAGGTCAAGCAGGGGGTCACGTCACTCGAAGAAGTGCTGGCCACCACGAATACGTAGCAACGTAGCGCAAGAACGTAGCAATCCAATAAGAAATTTTTGTCGGGGGTCACAACATGGCGACGCGCGCACCAGCGGCGGGCGCCCGGACGGCGGCGCCGTCCCGGGCAACAGGAACGAAGGGGCGGAAGGCGCCCACGCAGTACATCTTCGAATGGGAAGGCAAGGACCGGAAGGGCAAGTCCTTTACGGGCGAGCAGCGCGCCGAGAGCGCGGCGGAGGTCACCGCCACGCTGCGCAAGCAGGGCCTGACGGTCGTCAAGCTCAAGAAGCGCAAGGCGGCGCGCGGGCGCAAGATCACCGAGAAGGACATCGCGTATTTCACGCGCCAGCTCTCGACGATGCTCAAGGCCGGGATCCCGCTGCTGCAGTCGATCGACATCATCGCGCGCGGCCATGCGAATCCGAACTTCACGCAGCTGCTGTCCGATATCCGCTTCGACATCGAGTCCGGCAGCAGCATGGCCCAGGCGTTCCGCCGCCAGCCGAAATATTTCGACACGCTCTATTGCAACCTCATCGACGCCGGCGAACAGGGCGGTATTCTCGATGCGCTGCTCGAGCGGCTGTCGCTGTACATGGAGAAGTCCATCGCGCTGAAAAGCCAGATCAAGTCCGCGATGATCTACCCGATCGCGGTGCTGACGGTGGCGTTCGCGGTGACCGTCATCCTGATGCTGTTCGTGATCCCGGCGTTCAAGGGGGTGTTCTCGAGCTTCGGCGCGGCGCTGCCGGCGCCCACGCTGGTCGTGATCGGCATCTCCGACTTCTTCGTCGCGAACTGGTACATCATCGTGTTCGCGCCGATCCTCGCCATCGTCGGCTACTTCCGCGCGCGAAACAAGTCAGAGAAGGTCCAGCGCTTCCACGACCGCGTGCTGCTGCGGCTGCCGATCTTCGGCAGCCTGTTCCGCAAGGCCGTGATCGCCCGCTGGACGCGAACGCTGGCCACGATGTTCGCGGCCGGCACGCCGCTCGTGGAATCGATGGAATCGGTGGCCGGTGCCGCTGGCAACTGGATCTATTACGATGCCACGCGCGATATCGAACAGGCCGTGCGTATCGGTACCAGCCTGACCAACGCGATGCAGGCCACGCACGTGTTCGACAACATGGTGCTGCAGATGACGCAGATTGGCGAGGAATCGGGTGCGCTGGACAATATGCTGCTCAAGGTGGCCGAGTTCTACGAGCGCGAGGTCGATGACGCCGTGGCCGCGATCTCGAGCCTGATCGAGCCGCTGATCATCGTGATCCTCGGCGTACTGATCGGCGGCATGGTGGTGGCGATGTATCTGCCGATCTTCAAGCTGGGACAGGTGGTGTAACGCATGCTGCAGGTATCGGAGCTGGCGGCGCTGCCGCCGGCCTTTCTCGTCTTCGCGGCCGGACTGATCGGCCTGGTGGTCGGCAGCTTCCTCAACGTGGTGATCCACCGGATTCCGCGCATGATGGAATACGACGAGGCGAACTACATCGCCGAGTTGCGGGGCGAACCGCTGCCCCACCCCGGCCGCTACAACCTCGTGGTGCCGCGCTCGGCGTGTCCGCACTGCGGGCACCAGATCGCGGCATGGGAGAACATCCCCGTCGTCAGCTATCTGTTCCTGCGCGGCCGCTGCGCGAGCTGCAAGACGCGCATCAGCGTGCGCTACCCGCTCGTGGAACTGGCCAGCGCCGCGCTCAGCGCGCTGGCGATGTGGCATTACGGACCGACCGTGCAGGCGCTGGCCGCCATCGTCATGATCTGGGCCCTGATCGCGCTCACGATGATCGACGCCGATACCCAGCTGCTGCCGGACCAGATCACGCTGCCGCTGCTGTGGCTCGGCCTGCTGCTGAACCTCCAGGGCCTGTTCGTGCCGCTCGCCGACGCCGTGATCGGCGCCGCGGCGGGCTACCTCGTGCTGTGGGCCGCCTACTGGCTGTTCAAGCTCGTGCGGGGCAAGGAAGGCATGGGCTATGGCGACTTCAAGCTGATGGGCGCGCTCGGCGCGTGGTTCGGCTGGCAGGCCCTGCCCGCGCTCGTGCTGCTGTCCTCGGTGGTCGGCGCGGTGTTCGGCATCCTGATGCTCGTCGTGCGCCGCCAGGGACGCGAGACGCCGTTTCCGTTTGGGCCGTTTATCGCCGGAGCCGGCCTGATCGTGCTGTTCTTCGGCGCGGATCTCCTGCCATTGGCGCTGAGCATTCACTGACTTGCTGTATCGTTGTGGCATCGACGACTTTCTCCCTGCCGCACGCATGCTCGAAATCGGACTGACCGGCGGTATCGGCTCCGGCAAGACCCGGGTGGCCGACCTGTTCGCCGCCCGCGGCGCGGCGCTGATCGACACCGACCTGCTCGCGCACGAGATCACGGCGCCGGGCGGCGCGGCCATCGCCCCGCTGGTGGAGGCCTTCGGGCCCGCATGCCTGCGCCCCGACGGCGCGATGGATCGCGATGCGATGCGCGCGCGCGTGTTTTCGGACCCGTCAGCCAAACGCACGCTCGAATCCATCACCCATCCGCTGATCCGCACGCTGACGATGGCACGCGCCGAGGCCATCCGCGCCGCGGGGGCGCACCCCTATCTGATCTACGTGGTGCCGCTGCTCGTGGAGTCCGGCACCTGGCGCGAGCGCGTGGGCCGCGTGCTCGTGGTGGATTGCAGCGAAGCGACCCAGATTGCGCGCGTGATGGCGCGCAACGGCTTTACGCGCGAACAGGTGGAGGCCATCATGCGCCGGCAGGCCACGCGCAGCGCACGGCTGGCCTGCGCGGACGATGTGATCGACAACGACGGGCCGCCCGAGGCGCTGCCTCCCCAGGTCGAGCGGCTCGACGCGCTGTATCGGCGCAAGTGATTGCAGCAAGTGATTGACCCAAATGATTGACCCAAGTGATCGACGCAGATGATCGACGCCGATGACGATCGTCGGATTTCGTAACAATTGGATTTGTCCTCGCGCCCCGACTCGCATAGAATGCGCTGAAAACAAGCGGGAAATATCGCAATTCAGCGACACAGCCGCTTCTGCCGCACCGCGGCCCGCAGCACGGACAACCACTTGATCCTGTACGAATATCCTTTCAACGAACGAATCAGGACGCTTCTGCGACTGGAAGACCTGTTCGATCGGCTGGATTATTTCCTCGCGCAGGAACACGCCCTGCAGCACCATGTCGCGATCACGACGCTGTTCGAGATCATCGACGTGGCAGGCCGCGCCGACCTCAAGACTGACCTGATCAAGGAACTCGAGCGGCAGCGCCAGGCGCTGGCGCCGCTGCGCGCGAACCCGCAGATCGATCAGGACGCGCTCGTGGCCGTGATCTCCGAGATCGAACAGGGCATCACCGCGCTGAACCAGACCTTCGGCAAGGCCGGCCAGTTGCTGACCGAGAACGAATGGCTGACGAGCATCCGCAGCCGCGCGATCATTCCGGGCGGCACCTGCGAATTCGACCTGCCCGCCTACTACGCCTGGCAGCATCGCCCGGCCGAAGACCGCCGCGCCGACGTCCTCAAGTGGGCGCGGCCGCTGGCTTCGCTGCGGATGGGCGCCTCCATCGTGCTGCGGCTGCTGCGCGAATCGGGTCAGAGCGGCAAGGTCATCGCGACCGGCGGCAGCTACCAGCAGATGCTGTCGGGCCGCAGCTACCAGTTGATGCAGGTCTACCTCGACGAATCGCTGCTGGCGTTCATCCCCGAGATGAGCGCGAACAAGTACATGCTCTGGGTCCGCTTCACCCAGCAGGACGGCGACATGCGGCCGCGCTCGGTCGACGCCGATATCCCGTTCCTGCTCAAGCTGTGTAATTTCTGAAGTTGCAGACTCAAGAACGCCGATGCCTGCCGTAGTCAAATGCCCTACCTGCGGCACCGATGTGGAATGGGTGCCCGAGAACAAGTTCCGGCCTTTCTGCTCCAATCGGTGCAAGCAGATCGACCTCGGTGCCTGGGCCGCCGAGAAGTACGTGATCGGTGGCAAACCCGGCGAGACCCCCTCGCCGGACCTGCCCGAAGATCCCGAAGACTGAAGCCCGGCGGCGCTAGTAAGCGGCCGCCAGCACCCGCCGGCAAAACGCCACGCACACGAGCACGAACACCGCGAGGCCCAGCCACTGGGCCGTCGCCGCAAAGCCCTCGCCGACGAGCGCGAGCGGCGCTTCATGGCCCGACAGGCCGATGACCGCGGCCAGCGCCACACCGACCAGACTCTCCCCGACGATCAGCCCCGACGCAAGCAGCGTGCCGCGGCGCTCCGCATGCTCGAGCGCCTGTTGCACGTCGTCGCCGCGTGCCTGCGCGCGGCGGCGTTCGGCGCGCATCAGCCACCATGACAGCACCGCGCCCACCACGAGCGCCGAACTGATCGTCGGCGGCAGGTAGATGCCGATGCCGACGGCGAGCACGGGCAGGCGCGCCACGCCGCCCCGGCGGCGCAGCGCCTCGTCGATCGCAATCAGCACCACGCCGAGCGCGACGCCGATCAGGATCATCGCCCAGTTGAGCTGATGCGTGAAAATGCCGGTGGCGATCGCCGTCATCAGCGTGGCCTGCGGCGCCGCCAGCGCCTGGTTCGGATCCATGTCCGGACGCGGCAGTGCCCCCGCGAAGCCATACGCGTGATACAGCAGCTCCAGCACTGGCGGGATGACCGCGGCACCGACCACGCAGCCGATCAGCAGCGCCACCTGCTGGCGCCACGGCGTCGCACCGACGAGCCAGCCCGTCTTGAGATCCTGGAGGTTGTCGTTGGAGATCGAGGCTACCGCGACCACCGCCGATGTCGTGAAGATGGCCAGCGCGATCGCGAACTTGCCCCCCTCGGGCGTCCCAAGCAGACCGTCGAGCGTGCCCACGCCGAGAATCAGCAGGGAGACCAGGATCACCGCAATGATCCCGATGCCCGAAATCGGGCTTGCCGACGATCCGACCAGTCCGGCCATATAGCCGCACGCCGCCGCGACAAGGAAGCCGAACACGAACGCGAACAGTACCGCGCAGGCGACCAGCCGCCATGCGGGGCCCGTGGCGAGCGGCGCCGGTGCGAGGAAGTATCCGAACGTGATGGCCAGCACGGCCACGAGCAGGAGCGTCAGCAGGCCGATCCACCGTGCGGGGAGGTCGCGCTGCGTACGCGGGAGATCTCCCGCGCCGGCAGCTCCGGTCTGCGCGCCACGCCGCAGCGAACCGAACGACGCCCCCATGGACGCGCGCACGCCATCCACCATCGGCTTGAACAGCGTGGCCAGCGTCCAGATGGCCGCGATCGCGATCGTGCCGGCGCCGATAAAGCGTGCCTGCGTGCTCCAGATCTTTGTACCGAAGGCGGCCAGCGTCGCATCGGCCGGCATCGGCGTGATGGCCGTCAGCCACGGTACCGCGATGCCCCACGTAAGAAACAGCCCGAGCAGCATCGCCATGCCGCCGACGATGCCCACCAGATAGCCCGCGCCCACGAGCGCGAGCGAGAAACCCATGGACAGCCGCACGATCGAGGCGCCCACGGCCAGCCATGCATTGGCCCCCTCCGCCAGCACGCGCAGCCCGCCGGCGGCAAAGCTGAACAGGCCCGCGGCCAGACCGCCCGCCACGAGGTCCGCGAGGCCCGTCGAGGATCGGGTGCCGGCCTCCTGCGACGCACTGCCGACGCGCAGGATCTCGGCCGCCGCGACGCCTTCGGGATACGGCAGGTCGCTGTTGACGACCATCGCATGGCGCAGCGGAATGCTGAAGATCACGCCGAGCATGCCGCCCGCCGCGCAGATCGCGAGCGTTTGCCAGAACGGAAAGCCCTGCCAGTGTCCCAGCATGACGAGGCCCGGCAGGATGAAGATGATCGAGGACAGCGTGCCCGCGGCCGAGGCCTGCGTCTGCACCATGTTGTTCTCGAGGATATTGGCCCCCGGGAACAGGCGCAGCACCGCCATCGAGATGACGGCGGCGGGAATCGCCGAGGAGAAGGTCAGGCCGACCTTGAGGCCCAGGTAGATATTGGAGGCCGTGAAGACCACCGTGATGAGCGCGCCGAGGATGACGCCGCGCAAGGTCAGTTCAGGCAGGGAAATATCGTCGGCAACACGTTCGACACGCTGCATGCGGACACTCCGGTGGTAGTGGAAAGCGCGCTCTGCCCGGCGCGTTTCAACGACTTGCTGCTTCCTCCGCGAGCCATTCGACCACGGGAATCGTGGCCGGCAACAGCGGCGTGACCGCCACGGGTACCGATTGCCAGGCGAATGCCTGGCCCTCACGGCCGACGGGCTCCCCCCGCCATGCCGTGACCTTGCAGAAATACAGCCGCACATAGGCGTGCGGGTAATCGTGTTCGAGCACGCGCCACTGCTCGCTTTGCAGCACGTCGAGCCCGAGCTCCTCGTGGAGCTCGCGCGCAAGCGCCGCCTCGACCGACTCGCCCGGCTCCAGCTTGCCGCCAGGGAATTCCCAGTAGCCTTCGTATGGCTTGCCCGCCGGCCGCTGCGCCAGCAGGAAACGCCCGTCCGGCTGCACCATCACGCCGACGGCGACTTCCGTGACCTTGCGCGGCTGCGCGGGCTGCCCCGTCATGTCGCCGCTCATGCGTACGGCTTGCCGTGCTTGCCGCCCCAGTCGCGCGCGAACTGCCACGCCACACGGCCGGACCGCGAACCGCGCTCGAGCGCCCACACGAGCGCATCGCCGCGCGCCGCGGCAATGTCTTCCTCGGTGCAGCCGAAGTGCGACAGCCAGTGGCCGACGATGGCCAGGTATTCGTCCTGCTTGGGCGGGTAGAACGACAGCCACAGCCCGAAGCGCTCGGACAGCGAGATCTTTTCCTCGACCACTTCGCCCGGATGGATCTCGCCATCGTCGGTATGCCGGTAGGTCTCGTTGTCCTTCATGTACTCGGGCAGCAGGTGGCGGCGGTTGGACGTGGCGTAGATCAGCACGTTGTCCGACTGCGCGGCCACCGAGCCGTCGAGCGCCGACTTCAGCGACTTGTAGCCCGACTCGCCATCCTCGAACGACAGGTCGTCGCAGAAGATCACGAAGCGTTCGGGACGCTGCGACAGCTGCTCGACGATATCGCCGAGGTCGCCGAGGTCATCCTTGTCCACCTCGACCAGCCGCAGGCCGTCCTTCACGTAGGCATTGAGGCAGGCCTTGATCAGCGACGACTTGCCGGTGCCGCGCGCGCCCGTCAGCAGCACGTTGTTGGCCGGCAGGCGGTTCACGAACTGGCGCGTGTTGGCCACGATGGCATCCTTCTGGCGCTCGATGTTCTTGAGGTCGTCCAGATGGATCGGCGGCAGCTGTTTGATCGCCTGCAGATAGCCGATATTGCCGAACAGGCTCTGCCGCTTGCGCCAGCGGAATGCGACCGCCTCCTGCCAGTCGGCGTCGGTCAGCTGCGGCGGCAGCCATTGTTCGAGTCGGGCGAGAAAGGCGTCGAGGCGATTGGCAAGGTCGGACATGGCGGGGCGAATGGAAAGATCAGGAGCGGTAATCGGCGTTGATGGACACGTAGTCGTGCGACAGGTCGCAGGTCCACACGGTGGCCTCGGCGTTGCCGCGGCCCAGTGCCACGCGTACCGTGATCTCGGCCTGCTTCATCACGCGCTGGCCGTCCTCTTCCCGGTAGTCGGGATTGCGGCCACCGTCGCGCGCGACCCAGACGTCGTCCAGCCACAGGTTCACGCGGTTCACGTCGAGGTCGTTCACGCCGGCATAGCCGATCGCGGCCAGGATACGGCCCAGATTGGGGTCCGATGCGTAGAACGCGGTCTTGACCAGCGGCGAGTGCGCGATCGCGTACGCGATCTGGCGGCACTCGGCCACGCTATTGCCGCCTTCGACGCGAATCGTCATCAGCTTGGTAGCGCCCTCGCCGTCGCGCACGATCATCTGCGCGAGCTCCTGCGCCAGCGAGGTCACGGCCTCCTTCAGCGCGGCGAATGCGGCGCCGTCGGCCTGCCCGATGGTCACGCCCGACTTGCCCGTCGCGATGAGCACGAACGAGTCGTTGGTCGAGGTGTCGCCATCGATCGTGATGCTGTTGAACGAGTGGTCGGCCGCGTGCGACACGAGCTGCTGCAGCACAGGCTGCGCCACGCCCGCGTCCATCGCGATAAAGCCGAGCATCGTCGCCATGTTCGGGCGAATCATGCCCGCGCCCTTGCTGATGCCGCTCAGCGTCACGGTCTTGCCGTCGATCTGCACCGTCCGCGATGCCGCCTTCGGCTGCGTGTCGGTCGTCATGATCGCCTCGGCGGCCGCGAGCCAGTTGTCCGGCCTGGCGTTGGCGATCGCGGCCGGCAGGCCGGCGGTGAGCCGATCCACGGGCAGCGGCTCGAGGATGACGCCGGTCGAGAACGGCAGCACCTGGTCCGCCCGGATACCGAGCTGGGCGGCCACCGCATCGCACGTCGCGCGCGCGGCCACGAGGCCCGGCTCGCCGGTGCCGGCGTTGGCATTGCCCGTGTTCACCACGAGCGCGCGAATCCCCTTGCCCGCGGCCAGATGTTCGCGGCACACCTGAACGGGCGCCGCGCAGAAACGGTTCTGTGTGAACACGCCTGCCACCGTGCTGCCCTCGGCCACGCGGACCACGAGCACGTCCTTGCGGTTGGCCTTGCGGATGCCTGCCTCGGCCCAGCCGAGCTCGACGCCGGCCACGGATTTCAGGTTTTCTGCCTGCGGCAGCGGAAGGTTGACGGCCATGTGCGATACCTCTGCGAAGATTGTTCTGAGTGCTACTGACGAACATGCCCGCATCGCGCGGGCATGAACGTGTTCTACGGGACCTGCGGTCAGAGCGGGATCAGCTCAGACGACCGTGGCATTGCTTGAACTTCTTGCCCGAACCGCACGGGCACGGATCGTTGCGGCCGACCTTCGGCATGCCGGCCAGCGCCACGTCGCCCCCCATCGCGGCGGAGGCGGCAACCGCCGTGCCGCGGCGTGCCAGCGACGCGTCTTCCACGGATTCGCCACCCTCGGCGAACTCGTCGTGCTTGTACTGCACGTTCTCGAGGTGGGCCAGGCCCTCCTCGATCTGCTCGGACGCCTGCTCGAGCTGCTCCGGCGACTGGATCTGCACGTTGAAGATCACGCGCGTGACTTCGGCGCGAATCACGTCCAGCAGACGCGCGAACAATTCGAACGACTCGCGCTTGTATTCCTGCTTCGGATCCTTCTGCGCATAGCCGCGCAGATGGATGCCCTGGCGCAGGTGATCGAGCGCGGCCAGATGCTCGCGCCAGTGCGTGTCGATGCTCTGCAGCATGACCGAGCGTTCGAATCCCGCGAACGACTCGCGGCCCACCTGATTCACCTTGGCGTCGTACTGCTCGCGCGCCGCGGTCATGATCAGGTTCAGCAGTTCTTCGTCCTCGATGCTCTGCGCGCCCTCGATGGTCGCGGCCAGCGGCACCGTCAGGCCCCAGTCGTCGCGCAGGCGCTGCTCGAGGCCCGCCACGTCCCACTGTTCTTCCATCGACTCGGCCGGCACGTGCTCGCGGAACATTTCCACGAGTTCGCTCTCGCGCAGGTTGCCGACCATCTCGCCAACGTCCTTCGACTCGAGCACGTCGTTACGGAGCTTGTAGATCTCCTTGCGCTGGTCGTTGGCAACGTCGTCGTACTGCAGCAGCTGCTTGCGGATATCGAAGTTGCGGCCTTCTACCTTGCGCTGCGCCGATTCGATCGAGCGCGTGACGATGCCGGCCTCGATCGGCTCGCCCTCGGGCATCTTCAGGCGTTCCATGATCGCGCGCACGCGGTCGCCCGCGAAGATACGCAGCAGCTGGTCGTCGAGCGACAGGTAGAAGCGCGAGGAACCCGGATCGCCCTGGCGGCCCGCGCGGCCGCGCAGCTGGTTGTCGATACGGCGCGATTCGTGGCGCTCGGTGCCGACGATATGCAGGCCGCCGGCCGCCTTGACGGCGTCATGCAGCGATTGCCATTCGTCCTTGAGCTGCGCGATGCGCACGGCCTTCTCTTCGTCGGACAGGCTCGCGTCCGCCTCGATGAAACCCGCCTGCTTCTCGACGTTGCCGCCGAGCACGATGTCGGTACCGCGGCCGGCCATGTTGGTCGCGATCGTGATCATCTTCGGACGGCCCGCCTGCGCGACGATCTCCGCCTCGCGCGCATGCTGCTTGGCGTTGAGCACCTGATGCGGCAGCTTTTCCTTGTTCAGCAGATCCGACAGGTATTCAGACGTCTCGATCGACGTCGTGCCCACGAGCACCGGCTGGCCGCGCTCGTAGCAGTCGCGGATGTCGCGCACCACGGCGTCGTAGCGTTCCTTCGACGTCTTGTAGATCTGATCCTGCAGATCCTTGCGCTGGGCCTGGCGGTTGGTCGGGATCACGACGACCTCGAGGCCGTAGATCTCCTGGAATTCGTACGCTTCCGTATCGGCCGTGCCGGTCATGCCGGCCAGCTTCTCGTACATGCGGAAGTAATTCTGGAACGTGATGGTCGCCAGCGTCTGGTTTTCCTGCTGGACCGTCACGCCTTCCTTGGCTTCCACGGCCTGGTGCAGGCCGTCGGACCAGCGGCGGCCCGTCATCAGGCGGCCCGTGAATTCGTCGACGATGATCACCTCGTCGTTCTGCACCACGTAGTGCTGGTCGCGATGGAACAGGCTGTACGCGCGCAGCGCGGCATACAGATGGTGCATCAGCGTGATGTTCTGCGGCGCGTAGAGCGATTCGCCCTCGCCGATCAGGCCCTGCTGCGCGAGGATCTGCTCGGCCTTCTCGTGGCCGGCCTCGGTCAGGTAGACCTGATGGCCCTTCTCGTCGACGTAGTAGTCGCCGGGCTTCTCCACGCCGGTACCGTCGGCCTTTTCCTCGCCGATCTGGCGCTCCAGCAGCTTCGGAATGCCGTTCATGCGCTGGTACAGATCGGTCTGGTTCTCGGCCTGGCCCGAAATGATCAGCGGCGTACGCGCTTCGTCGATCAGGATCGAGTCCACCTCATCGACGATCGCGTAGTTCAGCGGACGCTGCACGCGCTGCGACGGGTCGTAGACCATGTTGTCGCGCAGGTAGTCGAAGCCGAACTCGTTGTTCGTGCCGTACGTGATGTCCGCGGCGTAGGCGGCCTGCTTCAGGTCGTGCGGCATCTGCGAGAGGTTCACCCCCACCGACAGGCCCAGGAAGTTGTACAGGCGGCCCATCCACTCGGCATCGCGCTGCGCGAGGTAGTCGTTCACGGTCACGACGTGCACGCCCTTGCCCGTGATGGCGTTCAGGTAGACGGCCAGCGTCGCGGTCAGCGTCTTGCCCTCGCCCGTGCGCATTTCGGCGATCTTGTTGTCGTTCAGCACCATGCCGCCGATCATCTGCACGTCGAAGTGCCGCATCTTCATGACGCGCTTGCTGGCCTCGCGGCAAACCGCGAAGGCTTCGGGCAGCAGCGCCTCGAGCGATTCGCCACCGGCGTGACGCTGACGGAAGGTCTCGGTCATGCCGCGCAGCTCGTCGTCCGAGAGCGTTTCGAACTTCGGCTCGAGCGCGTTGATCTGCGCGACCGTGCGGCGGTATTGTTTGATCAGCCGTTCGTTGCGGCTGCCGAAGACTTTCTTGAGAAGGCCCGTGATCATCGAGTGCTTTCACCTGCGCGCGCCGGTCGGTTGAAGCTGCGATCGGCGGCGCGAGACATTGGAAACGTTGGCGCTGGAAAAAACTGGCGCGAAACGCCGAGTTTATCACGCGCCCGAGGCGCGGCCCGGCCCTTGCCACCCCGGTTTGACGTAACCCCGGGAGCCGGGTTCACTACCTAGCGGATGGCCGCACGGTCGGTCGGCGTGGGCGCCGTCGCCGTCATCAGAAAACCTGCCGGATTGCGCGCCTGGCCATCGACGTGCACTTCGAAGTGCAGATGCGCCCCCGTGGAGCGGCCCGTACTGCCCACCTGCGCGATATTCTGGCCCGCGCGGACGAGGTCGCCGTTCCTGACCAGCGAGCGCGAAACGTGCGCATAACGCGTCTTGAGGCCGTTGCCGTGGTCGATGTCGATCATATTGCCGTACTCGTGGTGCCACTCCTGCGCCACCACCACGCCGCCCGCCGCGGCGACGATCGGCGTGCCGGCCGGCGCGGCGAAGTCCACGCCGTCGTGCTGCACGCGCCGGCCCGAGAACGGGTCGATGCGGGCGCCGAAGCTCGAGGCGTTATATCCGGTCGCCACCGGCATCACGCGCGGCAGGCGCTTGTCGCTCAGCTGGCGGTCCTGCAGCGTGGTCTCGACGACGTTGAAGTAGTCGGCGCGGTGGTCGGCGTCCTCGCCGAGCTGGCGCAGCGCGGCATCGAGGTCGGGCAGCGTGAGGTCGGACGATGCCGATCCGGGCGACCTGGCCGGGCGCTCCGGGCCGCCGCGGGGCGGCACATGGCGGAAGTCGAAATCCTGCGGCGAGATTCCCGCGAGGCCGGAGACGCGCTCCCCGAGCGCGTCGAGGCGCACCATGCGCGCCTGCAGTTCGCCGACCCGCGTGGCCATGACGGCCAGGTTCTCGCGCAGATAGTCGTTGTCGCGCGCGACCGCGGAGGTCCCGGCGGTCCGGCTCGCGAACAGCCACGTGAGCCCCGACGAGACGGCGGCCACGACCGCGCACATCAGCACGAGCGCCAGCGCGACGCGCAGACGCGTCAGCTCGAACCGCAGCACGCGCGTGCCGCGCGGATGCACCATGATGACCTGCATGACATTACCCCTTCCGACCAAGGCCCGGCGACCGGGCATGCATGCCGGCATGCTCCGGCGCTCTCGTGGGCACCGGATTGCACGCTAGAATTCACGGCATGCGAATGTTCACACACCACGCGCTCCAGACGCAGGCCGCCAAGCCGCTGAACGACTGGCTGGAAAAAGCCGGTCCGGTGTCGTCCCTGATGCGGACGGCGCGGGATCTGGCGTCATTGGAAGCGGAAGTCCTGTCGCTGCTGCCACAAGGCCTGCAGGGCCTGCGGTCGGGCATCTCGGTGGCCGGCATCAAGCACGACAACCGTGGACCGCAGTCGGAGCACACCTTGCTGCTGCTGGCCGCCCACGGCGCCGCGGCGGCGCGCGTGCGCCAGGTGGCGCCGACGTTACTTGCCCGGCTGCAGCAGCGGGGCTCGCAGGTTACCGCAATCCGGGTACGGGTACAACCTGAGGCCGGGCGCGGAGACTGGGACACGGGCCCTGTCGTGCGGCAGCGCCAGCGCGACATGACGCCGCTGGGCCTCTCCAGCATGGACCAGCTGTCGCGCAGCCTGCCGGACTCGCCGCTGAAGGCGGCCGTCGATGCGCTGCTGGCGCGGCACGGCCGGCGCTAGCGCCTTCTCCCTTCCCCTTCCCCTTCCCCCTCCGGCCGCTATGCGGCCGCGGTCGGCGGCAGAAAGCTGGCCACCGCGTCGAGGAACGCCGCGGGCGCCTCCGAGAACGTGAAGTGCCCCGCGTCTTCGAGCACGACCAGCCGCGCGCCCGGAATCCCGCGCGCGAGCGCCCGGCCGGCACGCGGCGGGCATACCCAGTCTTCCCGTCCGACGATCACCAGCACGCGCGCCGCGATCCCGCCCAGGCGCGGCCGCAGGTCGTATCCCGGCGCGAGCGCCGTCATGAAGTGCCGCATCATCGGGACGTCCATTGCGCTCAGCGCCGTCAGCCGCGGCGGCACATGCATATGGTCGGGCGCCGCGTAGAACGGCCCGACCTCGCGAAAGAAGTCGGCCACGCTCTCGTCGCTGATGTCGCCACCGAACACGCGGCCGGCCACCGCGAGCGTCCCGGGGCCCGCGCGCGACGCCAGCGACGGCGCCGGTTCGGCGCCTTCCTCCTCGGTAATCGGCTGTACGGTCGGCGAACTGCCGCACAGGATCATGCCCGCGACGAGCGCCGGGTGGCGCAGCGCGAGATGCATCGCGACGAATCCGCCGGCCGAATGCCCGAACACGTGGACGTAGGGGAGGCCCAGCGACGCGCATAGCGCCGCCACGTCGTCGGCCATCTGCTCGAGCGTGCAGGTCTCGAGCGGCGGACGGCCGGAGCGCCCCTGCCCACGCAGATCGACATAGAGCAGTTGCGCGTGGTCGCGCAGCGGCCCGAGGCCGGGCTTCAGGTAGGCATGGTCGAAACCGAGCCCGCCGTGCAGCACGACGAGCACCGGCTTGCGAAGAAGTTCGCCGTTGCCGGGGTCGTACTCGGCGCCGTCGATGTCATAGAAGAGCGTGGTGTCGTGGATACGGGCGTACATGCGGGTCCTGTGTGGGCGCCGGGTTGGCGCGGCCGCATCAGGGTGACAGCCGCCACCGCGCGCTTCGCTCGCAATTGCCCGCATTCCCGCGAATCGCATCGCCGATACAAAGCGACACAGCGCCGGACGAAAAAAAAGGGCTCTCGTGACGAGAGCCCTTGATGGCATGCACCCGGTCTTCAGGCGAAGGCGGGCTGCACCTGCGGCAGGAACGCGACCGGCGCGTCCTCCACCTTGTCGAACGTCACGATTTCGTACGCTTCCTGGTCCGCCAGCAACGCACGCAGCAGCTGGTTGTTGAGACCGTGGCCCGACTTGTGCGCGACGTAGGCGCCGATCAGCGGATGGCCGATGACATAGAGATCGCCAATCGCATCGAGGATCTTGTGGCGCACGAATTCATCGCCGTAGCGCAGTTCCTCGTTGTTCAGCATGCGGTGCTCGTCCAGCACGATCGCATTGTCGAGGCTGCCGCCACGCGCCAGGCCCATCTCGCGCAGCGCTTCCACTTCGTGGGCAAAGCCGAACGTGCGGGCACGCGCGATCTCGCGGACGTAGCTGGTGTCGGCGAAGTCGATCGAGAACGTCTGGCCCGTCTTGTCCACGGCGGGGTGGCGGAAGTCGATCGTGAACGCGAGCTTGAAGCCAAAGAACGGTTCCAGGCGCGCGAGCTTGTCGCCTTCACGCACTTCCACGGCCTTCTTGACGCGGATAAAACGCTTGGCGGCCGACTGCTCCTCGATGCCTGCCGACTGGAGCAGGAACACGAACGAGGCCGCGCTGCCGTCCATGATCGGAATTTCCTCGGCGTCCACATCGACGTAGAGATTGTCGATGCCGAGGCCCGCGCAGGCGGACATCAGGTGCTCGACCGTCGAGACGCGCGCGCCGTTCTTCTGCAGCACGGACGCGAGACGTGTATCGCCGATGGCCGACGCGGCGACGGGAATCTCGACCGGCTCGGGCAGATCGACGCGGGTGAAGACGATACCGGCATCGACGGGTGCGGGACGCAGGGACAAGGTCACCTTGCGGCCGGAATGCAACCCGATACCGACGGTCTTTACGAGAGATTTGATGGTGCGCTGTTTGAGCATGACCGCCTCAACGATGGCTGGCTAATCCTGCATTAAGCTTTCTATTGCTTAAAGCTATTAGCCCTACTTTTCAATAACGCAATACTACCACCGCACTGTGTACTGCGCTGCACCACTTTGTTTCGGGGTGTTAGCAATACCGTCATATATTGCGAATAGATCACAATATGGCAGGTGGCCGTGTCAGCCGCGCAACGCCTCGAGGATGGCTTCGGCACTGCTGACCTTGAATTCGCCCGGACCTTCCACGGCCAGATGCGTGACCACGCCATCATCGACGATCATCGCGTAGCGCTTGGCGCGCACGCCGAGGCCGCGACCGCCGAGATCCTGGTCGAGACCGAGCGCGCGAGCCCATTCGGCGGCGCCGTCGGCCATCATGCGAACCTTGCCGCCAGCCTGCTGCTCGCGGCCCCACGCGCCCATCACGAACGCATCGTTGACCGAGTGACACCAGATCTCGTCGACGCCGGCGGCGCGCAGCTCGTCGGCCAGCGCGACGTAGCCGGGCACATGCTTGGCCGAGCAGGTCGGCGTGAACGCGCCGGGCAGGCCGAACACCACCACCTTGCGGCCCTTCACCAGTTCGGACACCGGAAACGCATTGGGACCGAGCGCGCAGCCGCCCGTCTCGACCTCGAAGAATTCATAAAGCGTGGCGTCGGGCACGCGGTTACCAACGGCGATCATGCGGAGTGTCCTTTCGGGTGGAAGCCTGCCTGCATCATAGGGGCCGATGCGGCCCCGGCCAAGCGGCGCTCATGCGGGTGGCAATTGAAACACGTTTTCAGGAATGCCGTCCGCCCGGCATCCCGGCGCGCTGGGGAGCGTACCGGAATGCCGGGCGGACAAGATCGGCGAGCGATTCGGCGAACGAACGACGACAGCACAACATCCCGCCGCCGGGCAGGGCGGGCACAGTCCGGGGAGGCGGCCACTTGGCACGCCCGTCCCGGCAACGGGATGTGGACGGAGGCTTTTCCTGCGGCGTCGCTTGACGGCCGGCCGAAGTCAGGACGAGTCAGGTCCCGCGTGGCATGAGCGGATGGGGAGCGCTCATGTCACGCGCATTGGGGCCTGGCGCGTTCTGTCTGGCACGGCCGCTACGCGGCACCGCCGGACCCGACTCAATCCGCCTGCTTGCGCAGGAACGCGGGAATGTCGTACGTGTCGACGCCCTTCTCCTGCAGCGCGGCCACGTGGGCCGATGCCGATTCCCGCGACGAACGCCATACCGCCGGCGTGTCCAGGCCGCTGTAGTCCGGCGACGCGTGGCTCGGAGCGGCAACCATGCCGGCCATCATCTGCACCGGGTTGTTGTCGGTACCGGTCTTCAGCAGCGTCATCGGCTGCTGCTTCTTGGCCGAACGGCCCAGGCCCGTGGCCACCACGGTCACGCGCAGCGCGTCGCTCATCGAATCGTCGTACACCGTACCGAAGATCACGGTCGCATCTTCCGCGGCGTAGCTGCGGATGGTGTTCATGACTTCCTTGGTTTCCGACAGCTTCAGCGAGCGGCTGGCCGTGATGTTCACGAGCACGCCACGCGCGCCCGACAGATCGACGCCTTCCAGCAGCGGGCTGGCCACGGCCTGCTCAGCCGCCAGACGCGCGCGGTCCACGCCGGACACGGTTGCCGTGCCCATCATGGCCTTGCCCTGCTCGCCCATGACGGTCTTCACGTCTTCGAAGTCGACGTTCACCAGACCATCGACATTGATGATCTCGGCGATGCCGGCCACGGCGTTGTGCAGCACGTCATCCGCGCACTGGAAGCACTTGTCCATCTCGGCGTCGTCGCCCATGACTTCGAACAGCTTCTCGTTCAGCACGACGATCAGCGAGTCCACCGACGACTCCAGCTCGCTCGAGCCATGCTCGGCGACCTTCGCGCGGCGCGCGCCTTCGAACTCGAACGGCTTGCTGACCACGCCCACCGTCAGGATGCCCATGTCCTTGGCCACCTGCGCCACGATCGGGGCCGCGCCCGTACCGGTACCGCCGCCCATGCCGGCAGTGATGAAGACCATGTGCGCCCCACGCAGCGCATCGGCGATCTGCTCGCGCGCCTGTTCGGCGCAATTGCGGCCGACCTCCGGCTTGGCGCCGGCGCCGAGACCCGTGTTGCCGAGTTGCAGCACGCGCGAAGCGGTCGAACGCTTCAGCGCCTGCGCGTCGGTGTTCATGCAGATGAATTCCACACCCTGCACGCCGCGGCTGATCATGTGCTGCACGGCGTTACCGCCCGCGCCACCCACGCCAACCACTTTGATGATGGTGCCGTCCTGCATCTCCGATTCGATCATGTCAAAGTCCATCACTGCCTCCGAGAAGAATCAGTCCCCAAACGCTGCAGCCTCCCCGCCGCAACCCTTGGTTTCTGAACAAAAAAACAAAAAAAGAAAACGTTAAGAAACCGAAAACCCAACGCGAAAGAAACGGGTCAGAAATTTCCGACGAACCATTCCTTCATGCGTGTCCATACCTGCTTTACCGAACCGCTCTGCACGGCCACCTTGCGGCCGCGCATCCGTTGCACGCGTCCTTCGAGCAACAAACCCATGACCGTGGAATAGCGCGGGCTCTTCACCACCTCGTGCAGGTTGCCGCGATACTCGGGCACCCCCACGCGCACGGGTTTCAGGAAGATGTCCTCGCCCAGTTCCACCATGCCCGGCATCATCGCGGTACCGCCCGTGATGACCACGCCCGAGGACAGCAGTTCCTCGTAGCCCGACTCGCGCACCACCTGATGCACGAGCGAATACAGTTCCTCGATGCGCGGCTCGATCACCGCGGCCAGCGCCTGGCGCGACAGCGTGCGCGTACCGCGGTCGCCCACGCCGGGCACTTCGATCATGTCTTCCGGATCGGCAATCGCCTGCTTGGCGATGCCGTACTGGATCTTGATGTCCTCGGCATCGGGCGTCGGCGTGCGCAGCGCCATCGCGATGTCGTTGGTGATCTGGTCGCCGGCGATCGGAATCACCGCCGTATGGCGGATCGCGCCTTCGCTGAAGATCGCGATGTCGGTCGTGCCGCCGCCGATATCGACCAGCACCACGCCGAGTTCCTTTTCGTCCTCGGTCAGCACCGCGAGGCTCGAGGCCAGCGGCTGCAGGATCAGGTCGTGCACTTCCAGCCCGCAGCGGCGCACGCACTTGACGATGTTCTGCGCCGCGCTGACCGCGCCCGTCACGATATGCACCTTCACCTCGAGGCGGATGCCGCTCATGCCGATGGGCTCGCGCACGTCTTCCTGACCGTCGATGATGAATTCCTGCGTGAGGATGTGCAGGATCTGCTGGTCGGTCGGGATATTGACCGCCTTGGCGGTCTCGATCACGCGCGCCACGTCGGTCTGCGTGACCTCCTTGTCCTTGATCGCGACCATCCCGCTCGAATTGAAGCTGCGGATATGGCTGCCCGCGATGCCCGTGAAGACTTCCGAGATCTTGCAGTCGGCCATCAGCTCGGCTTCCTCGAGCGCGCGCTGGATCGACTGCACGGTGGCCTCGATATTGACCACGACCCCCTTCTTCAGCCCCTTGGACTCGGATTGGCCCATCCCGATCACCTCGTAGCTGCCGTCGGGGCGCAGTTCCGCGACCACCGCCGCCACCTTCGAGGTGCCGATGTCCAGACCAACCAGAAGGTCCTTGTATTCCTTGCTCATCGAGTTTTCTCCGCGTTCTTGCTCTTGAGTCGCGTCGGATTGTTGTTGGGACTGTTGCCTGCCGCGCCACGCGCTGCCGCCGCGGCCGCCGCCTTGGCCGCTGCCGCCGCCTGCGCATCGGTCAGGAAGCGCACGTTGGCCGCGCGGATCGCAAAGCCGTTGGGATAGCGCAGATCCGCATAATCGATCTGCCGGCCCCACTGCTCGGTGACCTGCGGCCATGCGGTGACGAACCGCCTGACCCGGGCTTCCATCGCGGCGCGATCCTCGTCGGTCTGCTCGCGGCCGAGTTCGACGACCATGCCGTTGGACAGCCGCGCGCGCCACGCATAGCGCGACGACAGCGCCACCGCCAGCGGCTCCGCCTTCAATGGCTTGAACCACTCGCGCATGACCTCGAGCTTCTCGACCACGTCGCCCTCGCTGTCCGGCGGCCCGTCGAGCGCCAGCAGCTGGGCATCCTCTTCCGCCTCGGCGGTGTTCGCGACGAACACCTCCCCGTACGTATTGATCAGGCGGCCGCTGTCCGCACCGCCCCACGTGCCGAGGGCCTCGTGCTCTTCCACTTCCACCGCGAGACCGTTCGGCCATTCGCGGCGCACGCTCGCGCGCCGCACCCAGGGCACCGACTCGAACACCTGGCGCGCGGCATTGAGGTCGAGCGTGAAGAAGTTGCCCGACAGCTTGCCCAGCGCATTGGCGCGGACGCTCGGTCCGTTGACGTGACGCAGCGTCGCGCCGTCCATCGACGACAGATCGACATGGGTAATGGCGAACACCGGCCGCTGGGCCAGCCACAACAGGCCGGCCGCGAGCGCCATCAGCGCCACCAGCGCATAGAGCGCGGAGGCGATGATGTTGAGCAGGCGTGCGTTATGCCACATATCTTTCGTCGGACTCGGGTTACTCTGGCTTCCAGTGTTCGTTCGGGTGCAGCTCCAGCGTGGCCTGCGCCACCACCTGCAGCACGAAATCCTCGTAGCTGATGCCGGCCGCGCGCGCGGACATCGGCACGAGCGAATGGCCGGTCATGCCGGGCGAGGTATTCATTTCGAGCAGGTAAGGCTTGTTGTCGCGCGTGAGCATGACGTCGGCACGCGCCCATCCGCGGCAGCCGAGCACGCGGAACGCATCGACCACGAGCTGCTGCACTTCGGCTTCCACCTCGGGCGGCAGGCCCGACGGGCACAAGTATTGGGTAACGTCAGTAAAGTATTTATTTTGATAGTCGTAGTTCGACTCGGGCGCGACAATCTTGATGACCGGCAGCGCTTCGGCGGTGGCGCCCTCCCCTACCACGGGGCAGGTCAGCTCGTCGCCGTCGATGAACGACTCGGCAATCACGTCGAGGTCGAGCGAGGCCGCTTTCTCGTAGGCGGCGCGCATCTGGTCCGCGGCGGTGACCTTGGTCAGGCCGATCGACGACCCTTCGCGCGCCGGCTTGACGATCAGCGGCAGCCCCAGATCCCGCACCACGGCCGCGAAATCGGTATCCGCGCGCAGCATCGCGAAGCGCGGCGTCGGCAGGTCGTGCGTGATCCACAGGCGCTTGGTCGCCTGCTTGTCCATCGCCAGCGCGGACGCGAGTACGCCGCTGCCGGTATAGGGAATGCCGAACTGCTCGAGCAGCCCCTGCATCGTCCCGTCCTCGCCGTAGCGGCCATGCAGCGCGATAAAGACGCGGTCGAACTTCTCGGCGACGAGGTCCGTCAGCGGACGGAGCGCCGGATCGAAGCCGTGGGCATCCACGCCACGCGCCTGGAGCGCGGCCAGCACGCCGTTGCCGGACAGCAGCGAAATCTCGCGCTCGGCCGAACGGCCGCCGAACAGCACGCCGACCTTGCCCAGGGATTTCGGATCGATATTGGGTTGGGCGACGAAGCTCATGCCTGGCCTCCTGCCGGTTGCTGATGGGACACGAGTTGTCCCGGAATGCCGCCGATCGAGCCTGCGCCCATCGTCACGACCACGTCGCCAGGGCGTACCGCGGTGAGGATCGCCTGCGACATCTCGTCCATCTGTTCCACGAAAACGGGCTCCACCTTGCCGGAGACACGTAGCGCGCGCGTGAGCGCCCGGCCGTCGGCCGCGACGATCGGCTGCTCGCCGGCCGCGTAGACCTCGGCCAGCAGCAGCGCATCGACGGTGCCCAGCACCTTCACGAAATCCTCGAAGCAGTCGCGCGTCCGCGTAAAGCGGTGCGGCTGGAAGGCCAGCACGAGCCGGCGGTCCGGGAACGCGCCGCGCGCGGCGGCCAGCGTCGCGGCCATTTCCACGGGATGGTGGCCGTAGTCGTCCACGAGCGTGAACGTGCCGGTGCCGTCGGGCGTCGCCACCTCGCCGTAGCGCTGGAAGCGGCGGCCCACACCGTGGAACTCGCGCAGCGCCTTGACGATGGCCGCGTCGGGGACTTCGAGCTCGGTGGCGATCGCGATCGCCGCCAGCGCGTTCTGGATGTTGTGCAGGCCCGGCAGGTTCAGCACCACGTCGAGCGGCGGCTCGGTATGGCCGTTGATCTGGCGCAGCACCGTGAAGTGCATCTGGCCATCGACGGCGCGCGGATTCACCGCGCGCACCTGCGCGTCCTCGGCAAAGCCGTAGCGCACGATGGGCTTCGACACGAACGGCAGGATCTCGCGCACGTTCGGATCATCGACGCACAGCACCGCGATGCCGTAGAACGGCAGCCGCTGCGTGAACTCGATGAACGCCTGCTTGAGCCGCGCGAAGTCGTGCCCGTAAGTGTCCATGTGGTCCGCGTCGATGTTCGTGATGACTTCCATCACCGGGAACAGGTTCAGGAACGACGCGTCCGATTCGTCGGCCTCGGCCACGATGAAGTCGCCCGTGCCCAGGCGCGCGTTCGCGCCCGCGGAGTTGAGGCGGCCGCCGATCACGAAGGTCGGATCCAGTCCGCCCTCGGCCAGCACCGAGGCCACGAGGCTCGTGGTCGTGGTCTTGCCGTGCGTGCCGGCAATGGCCACGCCCTGCTTGAGCCGCATCAGTTCGGCCAGCATGACCGCGCGCGGCACCACCGGGATACGGCTCGCACGCGCGGCCAGCACCTCGGGATTGTCGTTCGTGACGGCGGTCGACACGACCACCGCGTTGGCGCCCACCACGTTGGCGGCATCGTGCCCGTGGGCCACGCGCGCGCCGAGCGATGCCAGCCGCTTCGTGGCCGCATTGCTGCCCACGTCCGAACCCGAGACCTTGTAGCCCAGGTTCAACAGGACCTCCGCGATGCCGCTCATGCCGGCACCGCCGATCCCTACGAAGTGGATGTTCTTGACGATATGCTTCATCGATTCCGTTCTGTCATGCGCCCGCCATCTGGCGGCAAATCTCGGCGACGCGCCGGGTTGCCTCCGGTTTGGCCAGGCCGCGCGCCATGCGCGCCATGTCTTTCAATTGCGGCCGCGACAGGTTGGCCAGCGTCTGTGCCAGCCCCTGCGCGGTCAGTTCATGTTGTGGCACCAGCAGCGCCGCGCCCTGTTTCGACAGGAAGGCGCCGTTGGTGGTCTGGTGGTCGTCCACCGCGTGCGGAAACGGTACGAACAGGGCCGCCACACCGGCGGCCGCCACTTCCGATACCGTCATCGCGCCCGCGCGGCAGATGACCAGATCGGCCTCGGCATACGCCGCGGCCATGTCGTCGATAAACGGCAGGCACTCGCCCGCCACGCCGGCGGCGGCGTAGTTGGCACGCAGCTGATCGATCTGCTTCGCGCCGGCCTGATGCCGCACCACGGGCCGCGCCGCCTCGGGCAGCAGCGCGATGGCCTTCGGCACGACGTCGTTCAGCGCGGCCGCGCCGAGGCTGCCGCCCACGACCAGCACGCGCAGCGGACCGGTGCGACCGTCGTAACGCTGCTCCGGCGCCGCCAGATGCGTCACCTCGTCGCGCACCGGATTGCCCGTCCATTCGCTGTTCGGCAGCGCGTCCGGAAACGCGCACAGCACGCGGTCCGCCACCTTCGCCAGCACCTTGTTGGCAAGGCCGGCGACCGAGTTCTGCTCGTGCAGCACGAGCGGCCGGCCCAGCAGCGAGGCCATCATGCCGGCCGGGAACGTGATGTAGCCTCCCATGCCGAGCACCACGTCGGGCCGCACGCGGCGCAGCGCGCCGATGCTCTGCCAGAACGCGCGCAGCAGGTTCAGCGGCAGCAGCAGCTTGGTCACGAGGCCCTTGCCGCGCAGCCCGCCGAACTGGATGAACTCCATCGGAATGTCGTACTTCGGCACCAGCGTGGCTTCCATGCCCGTGCGATTGCCGAGCCAGACCACGCGCCAGCCGTCGTCGCGCAACGCCCGCGCGACCGCCAGCCCCGGGAACACGTGTCCCCCGGTGCCGCCGGCCATCACGAGCAGCGTGCGATCGGTCATACCTTCCCTCCACGCATCAGGACGCGATTCTCGTAATCGATGCGCAACAGGATCGCCAGGGCGACGCAGTTCATCAGAATCCCCGAACCGCCGTAGCTCACCAGCGGCAGCGTCAGCCCCTTGGTGGGCAGCAGCCCGAGGTTCACGCCCATGTTGATGAAGGTCTGCCAGCCGATCCACACGCCGATGCCCTTGGCCACGAGTCCCGCGAACGTGCGGTCCAGCTGTAGCGCCGTGCGGCCAATGCCGAACGCGCGGCGCACGAGCCAGTAGAACAGCACGATCATCACGAGCACGCCGATAAAGCCGAATTCCTCGCCAATCACGGCGAGGATGAAGTCGGTATGCGCTTCGGGCAGGTAGTGCAGCTTCTCGATGCTGCCGCCCAGCCCCACGCCCGTCCATTCCCCGCGGCCGAACGCGATCAGCGAGTGCGTGAGCTGATACGCCTTGCCCAGCGCGTTGCTCTCTTCCCACGGATTCAGATACGCGAAGATCCGCTCGCGCCGCCAGGGCGACGCGGTGATCAGCAGCGCGAACGCACCCACGGCCACGCCGACGAGGCCCGCGAACAGCTTGCCGTTGATGCCGCCGAGAAACAGGATGCCCATGGCCACCGCGGCGATCACGAGGAACGCGCCCATGTCAGGCTCCAGCAGCAGCAGCATGCCGACCACCACCACGGCCACGCCCATCGGCAGGAAGCCCTTGGACACGGTCTGCATCCACTCCTGCTTGCGCACCGTGTAGTTCGCCGCGTACAGCACCACCGCCAGCTTCATGAGCTCGGACGGCTGGAAGTTCATCACGCCGAGCGGAATCCAGCGCCGCGCGCCGTTCACGCCCTTGCCGACGAACGGCACCAGCACCACGATCAGCAGCACCAGCGCGATCACGAACAGCTTGGGCGCATAGCGGTCCCACACCTTGACCGGAATCTGGAACGCAACCAGCGCCGCGGACAGCCCGATGAGCAGCGCGAACGCATGCCGCATCAGGAAGTGGCTCTCGCGGTAATTGGCATAACGCGGCGAATCCGGCAGCGCGATGGATGCCGAATAGACCATCACCAGGCCGAACGCGAGCAGCACGATCGACACCCACAGCAGGGGCTGGTCGTACTCCATCATGCGGGAACGCGTCGGCTTGACCCCCGAGACGGCATCGCGCAGGCCACCCCACGCGTTACCGATGGTGGCGCCGATGAAGCCGCTGCGCTTGACCTGTGCGTCGTTCATGGCAGGATCCCCCGGGACAGTGCCAGTTCTTCCACCGCGCCGCGGAACACCTCGGCGCGATGCACGTAATTGCGGAACATGTCGAAACTCGCGCAGGCCGGCGACAGCAGCACCACGTCACCGGCATGGGCGAGCCCCGCCGACTGCAGCACCGCCGCCTCGAGCGACTCGGCCTCCACGAGGTTCGCCCCCGTGCCCTGCAGCGCCGCGCGCAGCTCGCCCGCGGCCTTGCCGATCAGCACCACCGCGCGCGCGTATTGCGCGACCGGCGCCGCCAGCGGCGAAAAATCCTGCCCCTTGCCTTCGCCGCCGACGATCAGCACCACGCGCTTGTCCAGCCCGTTGAGCGCCGCCACGGTGGCGCCGACATTGGTACCCTTGCTGTCGTCGAAGTACTCCACTTCGTCGATCGTCGCGACCCACTCCACGCGGTGCGGCTCGCCGCGGTACTCGCGCAGGCCATGCAGCAGCGCGGACATCGGCAGATCGATCGCGCGGCAGAGCGCCAGCGCGGCCATCGCGTTGGTCGCGTTGTGCAGGCCGCGGATATGGAGCGCGTCCGCCGGCATCAGGCGCTTGTGGCGCACGGGCACCGCTTCCTCGACCGCCCCGGCCGCCTGCTTGCGGCGGCGCGGCTTCGGCTCGCCATCCGACTCGCTGTCCGGTTCGGCCAGCACGATCCACGGCATGCCGCCTTCGCGCAGCACGCCGTAGCTGCCCACGTTCTCGGGCAGGTCCGTCCCGAAGGTGACAGGCACCGTGCCCTTGCGCGCCATGTCCATCGTCAGGCGGTCGTTGCGGTTGAGCACCTGCACGCAGTCCTTGTCCGCCGGCCCGAACACGCGCGCCTTGGCGGCCGCGTAGGCTTCCATCGTCCCGTGCCAGTCCAGATGGTCCTGCGAGACATTGAGCACGGTCGCCGCGTGCGGCGCCAGCGAGAACGTGTATTCGAGCTGAAAGCTCGACAGCTCGAGCACCCAGACGTCGGGCAGCGTCGCGCCGTCGATGCAGGCCGACAGCTTGTCGAGCGCGGACGGGCTGATATTGCCGGCCACCGCGACGGTCTTGCCGGCGCGCTCGACCAGCCGTCCCGCCAGCGCGGTCGTGGTGGTCTTGCCGTTCGTGCCGGTAATCGCGAGCACACGCGGCGCGTAGCCGGAGACCCCTTCCAGATAGCCGAGCGCCTGCGCGAACAGTTCGATCTCGCCCCACACGGGGATGCCGCGCGCCTGCGCCGCGTCCAGCAGCGCGCGCGTGGCCGGCTCGTTCGGCGACAGGCCCGGGCTGATCGCCACGAGCGTCACGTCTTCCAGCAGGGCCTCGGTGAACGCGCCCCCCGCAAACGCGGCGCCGGTCACTTCGGCCTGCAGCGTGCTCAGGTTGGCAGGCGCCTCGCGCGTGTCGGCCACGCGCACGCGGCAGCCGTTCCGGCCGCACCAGCGTGCCATGGCCAGCCCCGACTCGCCGAGGCCCAGTACCAGCACATGAGGTTTCTGCAACGCGCCAAACACTTCGTATTCCTGCCTTTTATCCAGTTGATCCGTCGGTACGATCGATTTACCGCAGCTTCAGCGACGAGAGCCCGATGAGCACGAGCAGCATCGTGATGATCCAGAACCGCACCGTCACCTGCGTTTCCTTCCAGCCGCTCAGCTCGAAGTGGTGGTGCAGCGGTGCCATGCGGAACAGCCGCCGGCCCTCGCCGTAACGGCGCTTCGTAAACTTGAACCACGTGACCTGCAGCATCACCGACAGCGTTTCCACCACGAAGATGCCGCCCATCACGAACAGCACGATTTCCTGCCGCACGATGATCGCGATCGTGCCTAGCGCGCCGCCGAGCGCCAGCGCGCCCACGTCGCCCATGAATACCTTGGCCGGGTGCGCGTTGAACCAGAGGAACGCGAGCCCCGCGCCGGCCATCGCCGAGCAGAAGATCAGCAATTCCCCCGCGCCCGGGATATGCGGGAACAGCAGGTACTTGCTGTACACCGAGCTGCCCATCACGTACGCGAACACGCCCAGCCCGCCGCCGACCAGCACCACGGGCATGATCACGAGGCCGTCGAGACCGTCGGTCAGGTTCACCGCGTTGCTCGAGCCGACGATCACGAAGTACGACAGCACGATGAAACCGGCCACGCCCAGCGGATAGCTGACCTCCTTGAAGAAGGGCACGATCAGGTTCGTCTTGTACGGCACGTCCGCGAGGAAGCCGCCCTCGATCCAGCTCAGGAACAGCGTCCACACGCGCACGTTGCTCGCTTCCGACACCGAGAACGCGAGATAGGTCGCGGCCACGAGGCCGATCAGCGTCTGCCAGAAAAACTTTTCGCGACTCGACATGCCGCGCGGGTCGCGATACACCACCTTGCGGTAGTCATCGACCCAGCCCACCGCGCCGTAGCCCAGCGTGACCAGCATCACCACCCAGATGAAACGGTTGCCCCAGTCGCACCACAGCAGCGTGGAGATGGCGATCGAGATCAGCACGAGCACGCCGCCCATCGTCGGCGTACCCGACTTCACGAGGTGCGTCTGCGGGCCGATCGTGCGCACGGCCTGGCCGATCTTCATTTCGGTCAGGCGACGGATGACCCACGGACCGAATCCGAGACCGATCACCAGCGCGGTGAGGTTGGCCATCACCGCGCGGAACGTCAGGTAGTTGACGACCCGCAGGAAGCTGTAATCGTTTTGCAGCCACTGGGCCAGAGCCAATAACATCTTTAGTCTTTTCGTGATTGAACGGGAGTGGATGCGACCAGCGCATCGACGATCCGTTCCATGCGCATGAAGCGCGATCCCTTCACCAGCACGGCGCCCGCATCTGCCACCGTCCCTCCCACGAGCGCCTGCACGAGTGCCTCGGCGCTCTCCATGTGTGTGGCGCCTTTGCCAAACGCCTTGACCGTATGCACGGCCAGCTCGCCGGTCGCCCACAGCGCACCGACCCCGCGCTCGCGCGCATAGGCACCGATTTCCGTATGGAACGCCGGCCCCTGATCGCCCACCTCGCCCATGTCGCCGAGCACGAGCACGCGCGGCGCGGCAAACCCGGCCAGCACGTCGATCGCGGCGCGCATCGAGTCCGGATTCGCGTTGTAGGTATCGTCGATCAATACGACGCCCGTGGCGGTGTGCTTCACCTGCAGACGGCCCTTGACCGCCGAGAACCCGGCCAGTCCGGCCTGAATGGCCGGGATATCGACCCCGGCCGCGAGCGCGCAGGCCGTGGCGGCGAGCGCGTTGCGCACGTTGTGCGTGCCCAGCAGTTGCAGCCGTACATCGAACGTCTTGCCCGGCGCCGTCACGTGCAGCACCTGCACGCCGTCCTCGAGCGTGACCGTCGCGCGGACATCCGCAGCGGCGTCGGTACCGAACGACAGCACGGGGCGGTTGCCCGCCGCCGCGCGCCAGACATCGGCATGCGCGCCGCCGCTTTCGGCGTCGATCGGGAACACGGCAACGCCATCGGCCGGCAACGCGGCGATCGCATGCGCATGCTCCGCCGCCACGGCCGCCACGCTGACCATGAATTCCTGATGCTCGCGCTGGGCGTTGGTGATGACGGCGACGGTCGGCTGCGCGATGCGCGCCAGGTACACCGTCTCCCCCGGATGGTTCATGCCGAGTTCGAGCACGGCCAGCTTGTGGTGCGCGCGCAGGCGCAGCACCGTCAGCGGCAGGCCGATATCGTTGTTCAGGTTGCCGCCCGTGGCCAGCCGGTCGGCCTCGCCGACGGCCGCCGCGAAGATGGCGGCGATCATTTCCTTGACCGTGGTCTTGCCGTTGCTGCCCGTCACGGCCACCGTCGGCGGCGTGAACGCACGGCGCCAGCCGGCAGCGAGGTCGCCGAGCGCGAGACGCGTATCGGGCGCGACGATCGCGGGCACCCCCACGTCGACGTCGCGGCTGACGAGCACCGCGGCCGCGCCGCGCGCCACCACGTCGGCAAGAAAGTCATGCGCGTCGAACCGGTCGCCGCGCAGCGCGACGAACAGGTCGCCGGGTGCCACGGTGCGGCTGTCGGTATGCACGCGCGAGAACGCGCGCGTGCCGTCGCCGAGCACCTTCGCGCCGTCGATCCAGCCGGCGGCCTGCCGCAGCGTGGTCATCATCGTATTCATGTCGGGGGTCATGCGGACACCCCCCGGGTACCGAGCGTCAGGCGCACGTGCTCGCGATCGGAGAACGGACGCTTGCGCCCCTGGATCTCCTGCGTCGCTTCATGGCCCTTGCCGGCCACGAGCACCACGTCGGCGGATGCCGCATGCTTGATTGCGTAAAGGATCGCGGCGGCGCGGTCCTCGATCTGGCGCGCGCGCGAACGGTCCTGCATGCCGTCGGCAATTGCGTCCAGGATGTGCTGGGGATCCTCGCTGCGCGGATTGTCGCTGGTCAGCACGACCTCGTCGGCCAGCCGTTCCGCCACTTCGCCCATCAGCGGGCGCTTGGTCGCGTCGCGGTCGCCGCCGCAGCCGAACACGCACCACAGCCGGCCCTGCCGCGCGGCTGCGACGGGCCGCAGCGCGGCCAGCGTCTTGGCCAGCGCGTCGGGCGTATGCGCGTAGTCGACCACCGCGAGCGGCGCGTCGTGGCCTCCGAACAGTTCCATGCGGCCATCCACGGGCGCGAGCGTGCGCAGCGCGGCGACCGCGGCGTCCCATGCGACGCCGTTGGCGAGCGCGGCGCCGAGCACCGCCAGCAGGTTGCTGACGTTGAACGCGCCAATCATCGGTGTCATCAGGTCGGCGCTGCCAAAGCTGCCATCGATATGGAAAGCCGTGCCGGTCGCCGTGGCGCGCACGTTGGTCGCACGCAGCCATGCCGCGCGCGCGGCCGTCGGCGCGGCATCGCCATCGATGCCGTACTCGATCACGCGCGGCGCGGTGGTTCCCGCCGCATCGCCCGCGAGCAGGCGCTGGCCCATCGCGTCGTCACGGTTGATCACCGCGACGCCCAGGCCCTCCCAGCGGAACAGCAACTGCTTGGCCGCCTCGTACTCGGCCATCGTGCCGTGATAGTCGAGGTGGTCCTGCGTCAGGTTCGTCAGCACGGCCACACCGAAGCGCGTGCCCGCGACGCGGCCCTGCTCGAGCCCGTGCGACGATACTTCCATCGCCACGGCCCGCGCGCCCGCGTCGTGCAGATCGGCCAGGCTCTGCTGCAGCTGCACGGCATCGGGCGTGGTGAAGCCCGTCATATGCAGCGCGTCGGGGAAACCCGTGCCCAGCGTGCCGATGGTCGCGCACGGCGTACCGGCGGCCCGCAGCACGCGCGCCAGCCATTGCGCGCAGGAGGTCTTGCCGTTGGTGCCGGTAATACCCGTCACGGCAAAGTCGCGTTCGGCGATGCGATACCAGCCCGCGGCGATCGGGCCCGCCAGACGATGGAGGCCGCGGATCGCCAGATGCGGGGCGGCGTCTCCGTCCCGCCAGGCGTAGCCGTCCGCCTCGTACACCACGGCCGAGGCGCCGGCGGCAATCGCGCCCGCGATATGCGGCCGGCCATCGGTCGCCAGACGCGCATTGCCCAGCACGTACGCGAAGAACACGTCGTTCGGCGCCAGCCGGCGCGTGTCGCCGGTCAGGCGCGCACCGGCTGGCACCCGCGCATGCAGCCAGGCCAGCGCGTCGCTGGCCTGTGCTTGGACATCGGAGGGGAGCATCGGCTTGTCCGTCATGGCGTTGCCACCCAGGGCTCGCTCTCCTGCACCTTGTCGCTGACCATGAGCTGGCGAATCGGCGAATCGGGCTGGACATTCAGCGCGCGCAGCGTGCCGCCCATGATCTGCGAAAACACCGGACCCGCCGCCGCGCCGCCATAGTGGCTGCCGGCCGTCGGTTCATCGACGCTCACCGCGACGATCACGCGCGGGTTCGACATCGGCGCCAGGCCGATAAACGATGCGCGGTACTTGCTGCGGTCGTAGCCGCGGCCCACGTGCTTGTAGGCGGTACCGGTCTTGCCCCCGACGCGATAGCCCATCACCTGCGCCTCGGGCGCGGTACCGCCGGGCGCCGTCACGGTCTCGAGCATCGCGCGCACGTCGCGCGCCACCTGCGGCGACAGCACGCGCTCGCCCGTGGCGGGGCCGTTGGTCTTGAACATCGACACCGGAATGATCTCGCCGTCGTGCGCGAAGATCGTATAGGCGTGCGCGATCTGGAACAGCGACACCGACAGGCCGTAGCCGTACGACATGGTCGCCTGCTCGATCGGCCGCCAGCTCTTGAACGGACGCACGCGGCCGGCCACCGCGCCCGGGAAGCCGATCTTCGGCGCCTGGCCGAGGCCGACGCTGGTAAACATGTCCCACATTTCCTGCGGCTTGAGCATCATCGCGATCTTGGTCGTGCCGATGTTGCTCGACTTCTGGATCACGCCGCCCACGGTCAGCGCGCCGTAGTTGTGCGTATCGGTGATCGTCGCGCCTTCGAAGTTGTACTTGCCGGTGGTCTGGACCACCGTCGATGGCGTCACGCGCTTCAGCTGCAGCGCGAGGCCCACCGTAATCGGCTTCATCATCGAACCGGGCTCGAACGTGTCGGTCAGCACGCGGTTGCGCAGCTGCTCGCCCGTCAGGCGCGAGCGGTCGTTGGGGTTATAGGTCGGCCAGTTCGCCAGCGCCAGCACCTCGCCGGTCTGCGCGTCAAGCACCACCGCGCTCACGGCCTTGGCCTTGCTGCGCTCGGCGGCGGCCTTCACTTCGTTGAAGGCCAGGTACTGGATCTTCGCGTCGATCGACAGCTGCATGTCGCGGCCGTCGCGCGGCGTCTTCAGGATGCCGACGTCCTCGACCACGCGGCCGAGGCGGTCCTTGATGACCTGACGCGCGCCGGGCTTGCCCGCCAGCATGTCCTCGCGCGCGAGTTCCACGCCTTCCTGACCCTTGTCCTCGACGTTGTTGAAGCCGACGATGTGCGCCATCGCCTCCCCTTCCGGGTAGAAGCGCTTGTATTCACGCGTCTGGTGAATGCCCTCGATCTTGAGCGCGGCGATCTTGTCGGCCGCGTCCGGCAGCACCTGGCGCTTCAGGTAGACGAAGCTCTTGTCCTCGTCGAACTTGCGCTGCAGGTCCTTTTCGGACATTTCGAGCAGCTTCGCGAGCTGGCGCCGGTCCGCCGCGGAAATATCGTTCGGCACGTCCTCGGGCACAGCCCAGACGGCCTTCACCGGCAGGCTCGTGGCGAGCACGAGGCCATTGCGGTCCAGAATCTTGCCGCGCGTGGCGGGCAGTTCCAGCGTGCGCTGGAAGCGCTTCTTGCCCTCGGCCTCATAGAACTGGTTGCCGGGCCCCTGGATCCACAGCGCGCGCGCGGCCAGCGCCGCGAACGCCGCGAACATCAGGAACACGACGAACTTCGAGCGCCACATCGGCAGACGCAGGCCCAGCACGGGGCTCGCCGAAAACTGGCCCGTGCGCGGACGCGACTGCGGCTGTGCCTGCTGGCGAGAGGCATTGTTACCGCGCGCGCGGGCGCCGAGGCTCGGACGGGCCAGACTCATTTGCTTGCCTCCGGCGCCGCAGCGCTCGCGGCCGAACCTGCGGCCGTATTGGCGACGGATCCGGGCGCGGGCAGCGCCACGCCGGCCAGATACTGCGTCTTGCCCGGCATGACGGGCGCCATCTTCAGCTGCGTGCGTGCCGCGTCGGCAATGCGCGCGCTCTTGCCGAGCGCGCTCTGCTGGTACTGCAGGCGGGACCAGTCGATATCGAGCTGCTTCTCCTCCGCCTGCGCGCGCTCGAGCGCGACGAACAGCGTGCGCGCCTGATGCTGGGCACCGACGAGCGACAGCGCGCAGAACACCAGCGCGGCGAGCAGGAAGAAGGTCAGGCGGTTCATGCGGTCACCGCCCCGGCAGAGAGTTTCTCGGCCACACGCATCACGGCGGAGCGCGCGCGCGGGTTGTCGGTCACCTCCTGCTCGCTCGGCTTGAAGCGGCCAAGCAGTTTCAGCGTGGGCTGCGGCAGGTCGGCCGCGCGCAGCGGCGCGCGGCGCAGCGCCGGGTCGGCATCCATCTGCGGACGCGCGTGCGCCTGCATGAACCGCTTGACGATGCGGTCCTCGAGCGAGTGAAAGCTGATCACCACGAGGCGGCCTCCGACCTGGAGCAGTTCGTATGCCGCCTTCAGACCTCTCTCGAGGTCCTCAAGCTCTTGATTGACGAAAATCCGTAGAGCCTGAAAGGTGCGGGTCGCAGGGTCCTGGCCCTTCTCGCGTGTTTTGACGGCTTTCGCCACGAGCGCGGCAAGGTCGGCAGTAGTGGCGATGGGTCCGCCATCGCCGGGTTCGCGCCGGCGAGCAACAATCGCCTTTGCAATCTGTACAGCAAACCGTTCTTCCCCATAGTCTCGTATCACCCTGGCAATGTCCTGCTCGTCCGCCTGCGCGAGCCATTCGGCCGCGGTCATGCCGCGCGTGGTGTCCATGCGCATGTCCAGCGGGCCATCGAAACGAAAGGAGAACCCCCTCGCCGCCTCGTCGATCTGGGGCGAGCTGATCCCCAGGTCGAGCAACACCCCCGCGAGCGGCGCACGACCGGACAGGCGTTCGCCCATCGTGCCGAAGCTCGCGTGCTCAATGGAGAAGCGGGCATCCTGGATGGTGCCCGCTTCTGCGATTGCTGCCGGATCCTTGTCGAACGCGACGAGCGCCCCGGCTGGTCCCAGCCGCGCGAGGATGGCGCGGCTGTGCCCGCCCCGGCCGAAGGTGCCGTCCACATAGGCGCCGTCGGGCCGCCAGACGAGCGCCTCGACGGCTTCGTCCAGCAACACGGTGCGATGGCGCAGGGCGGTGGTCCCCGGCGTTCCGGTAGGGCTCATGACCTCTTCAGAAAGAGAATTGCTTCAACGCTTCCGGCATGCCCTGCGCCATCGCCTGCTGTTCCTTGGCGGTGTACGTCGCGGCATCCCAGATTTCGAAATGACTGCCCATGCCGAGCAGCATGACCTCTTTGTCGAGCGTGGCGGCCGTGCGCAGCTCCGGTGCAATCAGCACGCGGCCGGCGCCGTCCATGTCCACGTCGGCGGCATTCCCCAGAAAGATGCGCTTCCACCAGTGCGCGTCCATCGGCAGTGCCGCAATGCGGTTACGGAAGGATTCCCATTCGGGTCGCGGAAACAGCAACAGGCAGCCGTCCGGGTGCTTGGTCAGCGTCACCCGGCCCTCGGCCTGCTGATGCAGCGCCTCGCGATGCCGCGCCGGAATGGACATCCGGCCCTTGGCATCCAGCGAAAGCGCCGAAGCTCCCTGGAACAAACTCTCTCCCCCCGTGGGCGCTGCGACTCGAATCCACTAGCTTCCGGGAATGATCGCAGCAATGCACCCCTAAATCACACAAAAACACACTTGCTCACACAATTTCCCACTTTAGAGTAAGCACTTTGGCCGGTCAAGGCTGCGCAACAGGGGAGAAAAGGGGGTTTTTCGAATCAGAACAAAGACTTAGCGCGCCAACCTCACGCACCATGACAGTGAAATATCAATGAAATGAAGATCTTAGGGAGTAAACCGGAGAAACCACCTGAGAACCGTCCGAGGACACCGCGTCGACAAAGGATTTCGACGCGATTTCGCGCCGTTGCGAAGGATACAACGTTTTGCCGCGCGCCCCGCTCGCGCAAGGGCTCGCGCGGGTTTTCCACAGCCCCGGCGTGCAGCCCTCGCACGCCGTCGCATGACCCGCCGCGCCGAGGCGTCGGACCGTGCCGTCAGACGCGGTACGCGGTGGTCGTCATGACGCGCGATGCACCACGCATGAGCGCGCGGATCGCGTTCGGGAGCGGTATCCCGCCCGCATCGCGCGCGGCATCGCCGTGACGGATCTCGTCGTCGCGCATCTGCTCGAGGATCGCGCGCGAGCGGCCATCGGCCTGCGGCAGCTTGTCGAGGTGGCTGGTCAAATGATGTTCGACCTGCCGCTCGGTCTCGGCGACGAAGCCCAGGCTCACGCGATCGCCCGCGCGGCCCGCGAGCCAGCCGATCGCGAATGCGCCCGCGTACCACACGGGGTTGAGCAGGCTCGGACGCGAACCGAGTTCGCGCAGCCGGTCCGCGCACCACGACAGATGGTCTTCTTCCTCGCGCGCGGCCTCGTCCATCTGCGCGCGCACCGGCGCGCTATGCGCGGTCAGCTTCTGCGCCTGGTACAGGGCCTGCGCGCATACCTCTCCCACATGGTTGATTCGCATGAGCCCGGCCACGTGCTGGCGCTCGGCCGCCGACAACGGTTCGGTATCGGGCGCGAGACGGTTCGCGGGATTCTCGCGGCCGGCACGGGTCACGCCGGCGATCGCGCGCAATGCCACGTCGAATTCTCGAATCAGGAAGTCCATGTATGTCGATGGATAGGCAATGAGGAGTTTCCAGCAGCCGTCGTCGTCATCCGAAATGCGCGGCGCTACCGGTCCGGGAATTCCCGCATTGTACTCCGAGCGTTCCTGTTCGCGCCCCGCAAGGCCGCGCCAGTGCTGGCACCGGTCCCCACAAACCCTGAGTTGTGAAAAGAAGACAAGACGTTTACCTCAGGGTCAATTGCATGACTCCGTGCGCTAGAGTGTTTCCCGACTTCGGCAAGAAGTTGGGCGCGGAAGGATGAGAGAGAGAGACAGGCAGTGAGGAGATTCTTCCGCGCTCCACATAATTCTTATATGGAGATAACCGAGCATGAAGAAATCGCTTCTCGCGCTTGCGGCCTTGAGTACGTTCTCCGGCGTGGCGGCCGCTCAATCGAGCGTGATCCTCTACGGCGTCGTCGATCTGCCGATCGAATACAACAATCACCTGGCACCCGGTTTCAACCAGCCCGGCGGCGGCAGCCGCGTCGGGCTGCAGACCGGTGGCGGCCTGTCCGGCTCGCGCTGGGGCCTGCGCGGCACCGAGGACCTCGGCGGCGGCACGAAGGCCCTGTTCGTGCTCGAATCGGGCTTCGGCGTCGATGACGGCAAGTCGCAGCAGGGCGGCCGCCTGTTCGGCCGCCAGGCGTACGTCGGCATGCAGAACGACTCGCTGGGCCGGCTGACCTTCGGCCGCCAGTACACGACGATGTTCGACATGTTCGCGAACTTCTCGCCGACCGGTTACGCCACGATCTACGAGCCCGTGGTCGCGCAGCTGGGCACCAACTTCCGCTCCGACAACACCGTCAAGTACACCGCCGTGTTCGGCGCGCTGACCGCGGAAGCGCACTGGAGCTTCGGCACGGGCGTCGCGGCCATCGGCCTGAATCCGCTCGCGAACGGCGGCTCGGGCGAAACCCCCGGCAACTTCGACAACAACGCGGGCGGCGGTGCGGGCCTGCTGTACATGTCCGGGCCGCTCGGCCTGACGGTCGCCTATGACGAATGGCGACCGACGGCCACGATCAACGACCCCGGCCGCTCGCGCAAGATCGGTGCCGCGGCCAGCTACAGCTATGGCCCCGCCAAGCTGATGGCCGGCTACCGCTGGGGCCGCATCACCGCCCCCGACGGCAGCGAACTGCAGCGCGACAACTACTACTGGGTCGGCCTGAACTATCAGGTCACCGCGCCGCTCAGCCTCACGCTGGCGTATTTCTACGACGACCTCAAGCAGCTGCGCCCCACGCTGGCATCGCCCTCGAACAACCCGACCAACCCGTGGCAGATCAGCTTCGTGGCGGACTACAACTTCTCCAAGCGCACCGACGTGTACCTGACCACGGGCTTCTCCAAGAACTCGGGCCTGAACTTCGACACCTCGGCCGTGAGCTTCGCGAACGGATACTTCCCGCAGGCGGGCAAGAACACGATGATCGGCGTGGCGCTCGGCATCCGGCACAAGTTCTGATCCTCCGGGTGAGGGAAAACCACGGCCGACAGTGGGATTTCCCTCATCCACGGTGTGCGCCACATGCAACTAGAATGGGCGGCGAGACCGGACCCATCCCGGCCCCAATTCTGGAGACATCGCCATGCAACAACCTCGCCGCCGCGCGCTCGCGCTGCTGCTGTCCGCCGCCGTACTGCCCTTCGCCCTGCCCGCCGCGCACGCCGCCGACCCCTACCCTAACAAGCCGATCCGCCTGGTCGTGCCGTTCGCGGCCGGCGGCACCACCGACATCCTCGCCCGCGCGGTCTCGGCCGAGCTGTCCAAGCTCGCGGGCTGGAACGTCGTCGTCGATAACCGCCCCGGCGCCGGCGGCAACATCGGCGCGGACATGGTCGCGAAGTCCGCCCCGGACGGTTACACCCTGCTCATGGGCACCGTGGGCACGCACGGCATCAACCAGTCGCTGTACGGCAAGCTGCCGTTCGATCCGATCAAGGACTTCGCGCCGATCACGCTCGTGGCCGCGGTGCCGAACGTGCTCGTGGTGAACCCCGCCTTCGCGCAGCAGAACCACATCAACAGCGTCAACGACCTCATCGCCTACGCGCGCGCCAACCCCGGCAAGCTCAACATGGCGTCGAGCGGCAACGGCACCTCGATCCATCTGGCCGGCGAACTGTTCAAGACGCAGACCAAGACCTTCATGGTCCATTTCCCGTACCGCGGCAGCGGCCCCGCGCTGGCGGACCTCGCGGGCGGCACCATGCAGGTCATGTTCGACAACCTGCCGTCGTCGATGGCACTGATCAAGGCCGGCAAGCTCAAGGCGCTCGCGGTCACCAGCGCCAAGCCGTCGCCGGCGCTGCCCGACCTGCCGACCGTCGCGCAGGCCGCCAAGCTGCCGGGCTTCGAGGCAAGCTCGTGGTTCGGCCTGCTCGCTCCCGCCGGCACGCCGCACGAGATCATCCAGAAGATCCAGCAGGAAGTGGCCAGGAGCCTCGCCACGCCGGCGGTGCGCGAACGCATGCTCGCGCAGGGCGCGGACCCGAGCGGCAACACGCCCGAGCAGTTCGCGGCGCTGATCAAGTCCGAGCACGTCAAATGGGCGAAGGTGGTGAAGGACTCGGGCGCGAAGGTGGACTGACCGCGTGCCCGCAGGCCCGGGCACGGCGGGCATGGGCATATACTTGAGACTTCAACAAATGTCCGCCGCCCCGCCATGTCCGCTACCGAACCGCACGCACAGATCGATCTGGAAACGCGCGCCGGCGACAGCGGCCACGCCGCGCTGCGTCTGTGGCTGCGGCTGCTGACCTGCACCACGCTGGTGGAAACCGATATCCGCTCGCGCCTGCGTCAGGACTTCGCGGTCACGCTGCCGCGGTTCGACCTCATGTCCCAGCTGGACCGCCATCCCGAGGGCCTCAAGATGGGCGAGCTGTCGCGCCGCATGATGGTCACGGGTGGCAACGTCACCGGCATTACCGATCAGCTGCAGGAAGAGGGCCTCGTCACGCGCGAGCCCCTGCCCAACGATCGCCGCGCCTATCTCATCCGGCTGACACCGGCTGGCCGGGAAGCCTTTTCGCGCATGGCACTTGCGCACGAAGCGTGGGTCGAACGTCTGTTCGCGGGGCTCGCCGAAGCCGATCGCGACGCGCTGTTCCGACTGCTCGGCACCCTCAAAACCAGCCTGACCACGTCATGACACTCGTCCGCACCCTTCTTGCCAGTTCTCCGCTCGCGCTGGCCGCGCTGCTGACCGCGTGCGCGAGCCAGCCGCAACCGCCGCAGGTCACGCCCATCAACGCCACCGTGAAGCTCGGCCGCGTTACCGAGAAAACCTATCTGTCGCGGGTCGATGTCACCCAGACGCCGGCCTATGGCGGCACCGGCGTGGGCGTCGGCGCCGCCGGTGTGGGTGGCGGCGGTGGCGGTGGCGTGGGGGTCGGGATGTCGTTCGATCTGTCGCGGCTGTTCAACAAGCCGCCGCCCGCGCAGCAGATCGACCTCTTCCAGTACAAGGTACGCGCGCAGGATGGCACCATCGCGTCCGTCAACGCGCCGGCCGCGCCAGGGCTCGACGTCGGCACATGCGTGCGGCTGACTTACCCCGATGGCGTGCAGCAGCCGCAGATGGGCCCGTCCAACGAGTGTTGAAGGGCCCGGGCCGCTGGCGACTGACCGGGGTCAGGCCGCCTGGCGGCTGTCGCGCAGTTCGCGACGCAGGATCTTGCCGACGTTGGTCTTCGGCAGTTCGGTGCGGAACTCGACGTACTTCGGACGCTTGTAGCCCGTCAGCCGCTCCCGGCAGAACGCGATCACGGACTCCTCCGAGAGCGCCGGGTCCTTGCGCACGATAAAGAGCTTCACGACCTCGCCCGAGTGCACGTCGGGCACGCCCACCGCGGCCACTTCGAGCACGCCCGGGCATTCGGCCACGACCCCTTCCACCTCGTTCGGATAGACGTTGAAGCCCGAGACCAGGATCATGTCCTTCTTGCGATCGACGATCTTCGTGTAGCCGCGCTCGTCCATCACGCCGATATCGCCGGTCTTGAAGTAGCCATCGGGCGTCATGACCTTGGCCGTCTCGTCGGGGCGGTTCCAGTAGCCCGCCATCACCTGCGGCCCGCGCAGGCAGATTTCGCCGGGCTGGCCCAGCGGCACGTCGTTGCCGTCGTCGTCGCGGATCGCGATTTCCGTCGAGGGCAGCGGCAGCCCGATCGTGCCCGAGAACGCATCGGTATCGGTCGGATTGCACGTGGCCGACGGCGACGTCTCCGAGAGGCCGTAGCCTTCGATGATCGGACAGCCCGTGCGCGACAGCCACTTCTTCGCCACGGCCTCCTGCACCGCCATGCCGCCGCCGTTCGCGACGCGCAACCCCGAGAAATCGACCTTGTCGAAGTCCGGATGATTGAGCAGCGCGTTGTAGAGCGTGTTCACGGCCGGGAACATATTGAACCGGTACTTCTGCAGCTCCTTGATAAAGCCCGGGATATCGCGCGGATTCGGAATCAGCACCGACAGGCCGCCATTGCGCATGCCCAGCAGGCAGCAGACCGTGAGCGCGAAGATGTGGTACAGCGGCAGCGCGGTGATCGTGATCACCTGGTCGATCGGCGCGCCCTTGTCCAGCGCGGGCTGCATCCATGCCTCGGACTGCAGCACATTGGCCACGACATTGCGATGCAGCAGCACCGCGCCCTTCGAGATCCCCGTGGTGCCGCCCGTGTACTGCAGGAACGCGATATCGTCGGGACCGGTATTCACCGGCGCCAGCGTCAGCTGGCGCGATTCGCGGAGGACGTCGTTGAAGCGCACGCAGTTCGGCAACTGCCACTCGGGCACCATCTTCTTGACGTTGCGCACGACGAAGTTGACGACCGCGCCCTTCACGGTGCCCAGCATGTCACCCATGCTCGCCACCACCACGTGGCGCACCGGCGTGTTCGGCAGCACCGCCTGCAGCGTGGCCGCGAAATTCTCGAGGATGACGATCGCCTCGGCGCCGCTGTCCTTCAGCTGATGCTCGAGCTCACGCGGCGTGTACAGCGGATTGACGTTGACCACGACGTAGCCCGCGCGCAGCACCCCCGCCAGCACCACCGGATACTGCAGCACGTTCGGCATCATGATGGCCACGCGCGCGCCGGGCTTCAGCCCCCGCGACTGGAGCCACGCGCCGAACTGGCGCGAGAGGCGGTCGAGCTCCCCATACGTGATGGACGCATCCATGCACACGAACGCGCGCTTGGCCGCATAGGTACGGAACGATTCCTCGAGCAACTGGGCCAGCGAACGATAGGGACTGGCATCGATCTCCGCGGGGACGCCTGCCGGATATTGCTTCAGCCACAGTTTTTCCATACGCCGGTCTCCTGAATTTCTGAATGGTCGTTCGCTTTTTTGGGGAATCCTAAACGTGCGCCCCGCCTAAGACAACACGTTAGATGAACTCCTCGACACCACAATTCGCCTGAATCGTGAATTATGCGACACTCGACAGACCCTTGCGAGGGATTACCCCTACCGGCAGCCGTGCCCGCTCAGGGCAGCACCAGCTTCATCATGTTCGCGGCCAGCTCGCGCGCCAGCAGTTCTTCATCCATGCGGCCCGGCACATGCCACGTGTACATGAACCCGATGACACTGCCGATCGCATGCGCGGTCACGCGCGCATCGCCGAACGACAGCACACCCGCGGCACGGCCCTCCTCGAGCAACGCGTACAGGTCGCGATAGAAATCGCGCGCCATGCGCTCGAGCCATGCCACCGTATCCGGCTTCAGGTACTGGTTGTCCCGAAAACTCAGCGTGGCCGCGACATGGCAACGCACGCAGCGCCGCGCGAGCTCCAGCAGGCAGGCCTGCAACCGCTCGCGCACGGGCAGCGACGCATCGGCCGTCTCGCGAAGCACGGGCAGGCAGGTCTGCGCCGACTCCCGGCACAGGATGTCGAAGATCTCGTACTTGTCGGTGAAGTAATAGTAGACGGCGGGCTTGGTCACGCCCAGCGCGCGGCACAGGTCGTTCATCGTCATGCCGGGATAGCCCTTCGTGTAGAAGAGCTGCGCCGCGGCATCCAGAATCTGCCGCCGCCGGGCTTCCTGCCGCTCGGCCACGTGGGCGCGTGCCGGTCCGTCTTCCGCGAGCGTCAGCGCCTCGGCGGCGCGCGGTCCGGTGTGCGTTTTCTTTGGGGCGTGTGACATGGTGCGCAATTCTCGCATGTGCGAGGTCGGGCTAGGACGATTCCGATGCGTCAGTTGAGGGCAATCAGTCGCCCGCGCGGTCGGCCGTCAGCGGCTCCACATGCGTGGCCGGCGGCGCGAGCCTGCGCAGCGCAGCGTCGCGCTCCTTCGCGGGCAGATCGCCGATGCGCCCGGCGGCCGCATAGAAGCACTTCCACTCGCCGTGGCATTGCGCGAGCAGCGCGGTGAACGCCGGCACCCATTGCTGATATGTGGCCACGGCCGCGAGCTGGGCATTGGTCAGGGGCCGGTCGAACCAGCGGTCGTAGCCGCTGTAGCCGCCCCACGATGTCTTGAGCGTCTCGTACTCGGCGCGCAGGTCGGCAAAGATCTGCGCCTTGCCGCGCCGCTTGGCCGCCTCGTCCTGATTCGACCGGTAGAGCGCGACGAGCCGGTCGCGCGTGCGCAGCAGCATCGCCCGGAACTGCACGCGGCGCTCGTCGTAGAGGCGGTAGCTCGCGCGCGCGTCGGGCGACGCATCCTCCGCGAGCCAGCGCTCCACGCCCGCCGTTTCCACGGCCGTGGCGAACGATTCGTTGAACGCGGTGTCGTTGCGCACGTACACGACCTGATGCGCGAGTTCGTGGAAGATCATGCGCGCGAGTTCGCCCTCGGGCAGATAGACGAACGTATTCAGCAGCGGATCGTCGAAATAGCCAAGCGTCGAATAGGCGGGAATGCCCGCCACGTAGGCATCGTAGCCTTCCTTGCGCAACTCCGCCGCATAGCGGTCGGCATCGTCCTGCGCGTAGTAGCCGCGGTACGTGATGCAGCCGACGACCAGGAAGCACCACTTGTGCAGGTCCATCGACAGCTCGGGCGTGGCAAACACGCTCCACACCACGTACGGCCGATGCAGGTTTGCATAGCGGCGGTAGCTCCCGTTGTCCGGCAGCAGCAGTTCGCGCGACGCGAAGTCGCGCATCCTGCCGGCCAGCGCCAGTCGCTGCGCAAGGCGCGCGTCGTTGGCATCGTTCGCGTTGGCGATCGCATCGTCGAGCGACCGTGCCTGCGCCATCACGCCCAGATGCCCGCCGATCGACTGGTAGTAATACCCCAGCGTGTCGCAGCCGGCCACGAGCACGGCGGCGGCGAGTGCGAGGATCGCACCCGCCACGCGCCGGCAGGCCGGCCGCCGGATCATGACGCGATGCCCTCGCGTTCGGACTGGGTCACCGCCTCCACTTCCACGAGGCAGTCGTAGAAGACCGGCGCGCGCCCCAGGTCGGTCAGGCGCTGGCTCGTCAGTTCGTTGGCGTTCTTGCCGTCCGGCGCGAGCTTCTTCCACCAGATGGAGAGCCCCACCACGAGCCCCTGACGCGCGCGCTCGGTCACGCGTGCCCGGACGCGCAGGGTGCCGCGGTCGTTGAACGCGCGCACGATCGCGCCATCCACGATGCCGCGCGCCGCCGCGTCCTGCGGATGGATGTCCAGATGCGGCTCGCCCTCGGTGGCCCGCAGGCTATCGACGTTCACGAACGAGCTGTTCAGGAAGTTGCGCGCGGGCGGCGAGATCATCGCGAGCGGATACCGCGAGGCGAGGTCCGGCGCAGTGGCCGGCGACTCGTACGGCGGCACGTAGGCGGGCAGCGGGTCGAACCCGTCGCGCGCCATCGCTTCCGAATAGAACGCGCACTTGCCCGAGGCCGACGGAAAGTTGCCGTCGGCAAACGGCGCCGCGGGCACGTTCAGCTTTTGCCACCCCTCGGCCTTCAGCGTGTCCCAGTCGATACCCTTCGCGCGCGCGTCGCCACGATCGATCGCCTGCGCGGCAATGGCCTCGTCGCTGTCCTGGAAGCACGGGTCCGTGAAGCCCATGCGCGCCGCCAGTCGGCGGAAGATCTCGGTGTTCGGGAGCGACTCGCCGATCGGCGCAATCGCCTGGTTGTTGGCGAGGAAGTAGGTATGGCCATAGGCCTTGTGCACATCGACGTGTTCCAGCTGCGTCGTGGCCGGCAGCACGATATCGGCGTAATCGGCCGTATCGGTGCGGAAGTGCTCGAGCACCACCGTGAACAGGTCCTCGCGCGCGAAGCCGGCCGCGACCTTCGCGGATTCCGGCGCCACGGCGACGGGGTTGCTGTTGTAGACGACCACCGCCTCGATCTTCGGGCCGTTGCCGCCCGTGCCGTCGTCGAGCAGCGCATCGCCGATGGTGCTCATGTTCACCGTGCGCGGCACGCGCGGCCAGTCCGGCAGCAGGTCGGGCCGTTGCAGCGCCTGGTTGTCGACGGGGAAGAAGCCCGACGTCGATAGCTGCATGCCGCCCGCGGCGTGGCGCCATGCGCCGACGAGCGCCGGCAGGCATGCCACCGCGCGCACGGCCTGCCCGCCGCCATGGGCGCGCTGCATGCCGTAGTTCAGGCGGATGGCCACGGGCTGGCGCTCCCGCACCGCGGTGCGGCCATAGAGCGCGGCCAGCCATTCGATATCGTCCACGGGAATGCCGCAGATACCGGCCGCCCGCTCGGGCGTGAACGCTGCCGCGCGCTCGCGCAGCGCGTCGAAGCCGACCGTGTGCCGCGCAATGTAGTCGTGGTCCAGCAGATCGTCGCGAATCAGCACGTGCATGATCGCCAGCGCGAGCGCGCCGTCAGTGCCCGGCATCGGCGCGATATGGCGATGGCATTTCTCGGCCGTCAGCGAGCGGTAGGGATCGATCGCCACGAGCGTCGCGCCGCGGCGCTTGGCTTCCTGCACGCGCGTCCAGAAATGCAGGTTCGAGGCAATCGGGTTGCCGCCCCAGATGATCACGAGCTTCGCGTCGGCCACGTACTCGATATCCATGCCGACCGGCGCGCCGAACGTATAGCGCAGCGCGGTCGCGCCCGCGTTCGCGCAGATCGTGCGGTCGAGCAGCGACGCGCCGAGCTTGTGGAAGAAGCGCGCGGCCATGCTCTCCCCCTGCACGAGGCCCATCGTGCCCGCGTAGCTGTACGGGACGATCGCCTGCGGATCGCGCGCGGCAATGCCGGACAGCCGGCTCGCGATCTCCGTCAGCGCCTCGTCCCACGAAATGGGTTCGAAGCGTCCTTCGCCCTTCTTGCCCACGCGCCGCAGCGGCGTTAGCAGGCGGTCACGGTGGTAGGTCCGCTCGGTATAGCGCGACACCTTCGTGCACAGCACGCCACGCGTGGCGGGATGGTCGGGGTCGCCCACGACCTTGATGGCGCGGCCGTCCTCGACGGTGACGTGCAAGGCACAGGTATCGGGACAATCGTGGGGACAGGCGGCGCGGACGATGCTGGTGGCCATGGGGACGGAAATACGAGATGGGGGCAGGACGGCCGGCGCCCGCGACACAGCGAATGCCGGCGGAATTTTGTTAAGGATTGTATTCGAATCCGGCCCCGCGGCGCCCATCCGACTTACGCTTCGCGGCCCCACTGGCTTTCAAGATCCTTCCCTATGGACCGAAACCCGGACCCCACCGCAGACCTCCCGTCCGGGCAGGGCCGCAGGCATTTCTGCGGCCGCCTTGCCGGCACGCTGCCCGCGCTCGCGACCCCGTTTGCCCCCCTGCGCCCCGCTGCCGCGGCGGAGCCCGCCCGCACCGACACGCGCATCGGCGTCCGGCCGGAGCCCGGCGTCACCCCCACCACCCTCCTGATCGGCCAGTCGGCGCCGCTGTCGGGCCCCGCGGCCGAGCTCGGCACCCAGCTGAACCTCGGCGCGCGGCTGTGCTTCGACAACGTCAACCGGCACGGCGGCATCTTCGGCCGCGCGATCGAACTGCACGCGCTCGACGACGCCTATGTGCCCGACGAAACCACACGCAACACGCGCAAGCTGCTCGTCGACGGCATGTTCGCGCTCTTCGGCTATGTGGGCACCAGCACGACCCTGGCGGTGCTGCCGCTCATCCAGCAGGCGCGCATCCCCTTGTTCGCGCCGTTCACGGGCACCCGCGCGCTGCGCACGCCCGTCAACCGCCATGTGTTCCATGTCCGGGCGGGATACGACCGCGAAACGGCGGCCATCGTCCGGCAGATTGCATCGTCGGGCCTGCATCGGCTTGCCGTGGTCTATTACGACGACAGCTACGGCCGCGAGGGCCTCGAGGGCATCGCCAGGGCGGTGCGGAGCCGGCCGGCCGCCGATGTGCGGATCACCGGCGAACACGCGGTGGCACGAAATGCCGTGGATGTCAGCGCCACGGCGGCGGCGGTCCTCGAGCAGCATCCCGACTCGGTCGCGGTGATCGGCGCCTACGGCACGGCCGCCGCGTTTATCCGCGAGGCGCTGCGGCGCGGCTATGCGGGCCAGTTCTACTGCCTCTCCTCGGTCGGCGCCACCTCGCTGGCGAAGGCGCTCGGCGCCCAGGCGGCCGGCGTCGTCGTCTCGCAGGTCATGCCGAACCCGCGTAACGCCACGCTGCCGCTCGTGCGCGAGTACCAGCGCCTGCTCGCGGCCGCCGGCCATGCCGGCGCGTACAGCCATGCGAGCCTCGAGGGATTCATCGCCGCGCTGGCGTTTGTCGAAGGGCTGCGCCGCACGGGCCGCGACCCGACGCGCGACAGGTTCATCGCCGCTCTGGAGAGCATGCGCGCCATCGATCTGGGCGGATTCGACATCCAGTTCTCGCCGGAGGATCACGTCGGCTCGAAGTTCGTCGATCTGGCCGTGCTCAACGCGCGCGGGCAGGCCATCCGCTAGCCGCGCCTGTGGCGTCCTTGCCTCGCCCGAACAGGCGGAACCGTCATATTTTGCTTGCAGTCACCGCTCTTCGATTATGATGTCCGGGCGCTCGCAACAGCCCGGCGACAGACCGGCAGCCGCGCACGCAGCAAGCAAGAATGGTTGGATTGACGGGGCTATCACAATGGTTTTGCAATCAAGGGTCAAGCGCCGGCGCCTCGCCGGCCTGCTGGTGGCGTGCGCCACCATGGGTGTCACGGGTGCCGGCCTGTCCGGCGCCGCCTTCGCGGCCAACACCGCGCCAGCGGAAGTCGGCGTCACCGCGGACACGATCGTCATCGGGCAGTCCGCCGCGCTCACGGGTCCGACCGCCACGCTCGGCAAGCAGATGAACGCGGGCGCGCGGCTGTACTTCGATGCGATCAACCAGCAGGGCGGCGTGTTCGGCCGCCGCATCGAACTGCAGGTGCTCGACGACGGCTACGAGCCGGACGAGGCCATCAAGAATACGAAGAAGCTGATCGAGGACAGTCGCGTATTTGCGCTGTTCGGCTATGTCGGCACACCGACGTCGCAGGCCGCCGTGCCGCTCGCGAACCAGGCCCGCGTACCGTTCTTCGCACCGCTCTCCGGCGCGCAGTCGCTCCGCGACCCGCGCAGCCGCTACGTATTCCACGTACGCGCGGGCTATGACGAGGAAACCATGGCCATCGTGCGGCAGATCCGCACGACGGGCCTCAAGCGCGTGGCCGTCGTCTACAACGACGACGCGTACGGCAAGTCCGGCCTCGATGGCGTCGAACACGCGATCAAGGGCCTGCCGGCGGACAGCGGCGTGCAACTCGTCTCGCGCGCGAACGTGGTCCGCAATACCGTCGAGATCGGCGACGCGATGCAGGAGACCATGAAGGCCAAGCCCGATGCGGTCGTGCTCGTGAGCGCGTACCGGACCGTCGGCGCCTTCGTCAAGGAAGCGCTGCGGCGCGGCTACACGGGGCAGTTCTACAACGTGTCGTTCGTCGGCACGCAGGCGCTGGCCAAGGAAGTGGGTCCGCAGGGCAGCGGCGTGATCATCTCGCAGGTGATGCCGCATCCGGGCAACGCGACGCTGCCGGTGGTGCGCGAGTATCTGCGCCTGCTCCAGGCGGCCGGCCGCCAGAACGACTTCGATTACGCGAGTATCGAGGGCTTCATCGCCGCGAAGGCTTTCGTCGAAGGCCTGCGCCGCACGGGCCGCGACCTCACGCGCGAGAAATTCGTGACGACGGTCGAGGGCATGCGCAACGTGGACCTCGGCGGCTTTATCGTCCAGTTCGGACCGGACAACCACGTCGGTTCGAAGTTCGTCGAGATGACGATCATCAATTCGCGCGGCGTCGTCATTCGCTGAGCCGCGCCCGCCCCCGCCGACGATGGCGGGGGGCCTCGCCATGACTTACGTCATGTCATTGAGGTGGCACGCCGACCAGCGCATCGGCGCAATCTCCTTGAGCGCCGGCTGCTCGCTCCGGCACCGATCCATCGCATGCGGGCAACGCGGATGGAAATGGCACCCGGTCGGCGGATTCAGCGGCGACGGAATCTCGCCGCGAATCGCCACATAAGTCTTCTTGCCCACCTCGAGCTTGGGTGCCTCCGCAAGTAATGCCTGCGTATAAGGATGATTCGGCGACGCGAACACGTCCTCGGTCGGCGCGGATTCGACCACGCGGCCCAGATACATGATGACCACGCGATCGCTGATGTGCTTCACCACGCCAAGATCGTGGCTGATGAACAGGTACGTCAGGTTCAGGTCTTCACGCAGGCGCATGAACAGGTTCAGCACCTGCGCCTGAATCGAGACGTCGAGCGCGGCCACGGACTCGTCGCACACGAGGAACTCGGGCCGCACGGCCAGCGCGCGCGCAATGCCGATGCGCGCGCGTTGCCCGCCCGAGAACTGATGCGGAAAGCGCCGCAGCACGGTGGGATCGAGCCCCACGCGCACGAGCATGTCCTCGACGTAGGCCTTCTGCTCGCCCTTCGGCACGATGCCGTGCACCACCGGTGCCTCGCCGACGATGTCGAGCACGCGCAGCCGCGGATTCAGCGAGGCATACGGATCCTGGAAGATCATCTGGATGCCGAGCTGCCGCTCGCGGCGCTTCTCGGGTGGCAGGCGGTCGAGGTCGGTGCCGCGCCAGAACCGCTCGCCTTCGGTCAGCGAATGGAGACCCACCGCCATACGGCCGAGCGTGGACTTGCCGCAGCCCGACTCGCCGACCAGACCGACGACCTCGCCCGAGCGGATCGACAGATCGACGCGATCCACCGCATGCACGACTTCCTCGCGCATGCGCGCGCCCAGCACGTTGGCAATCTTCGCGGCGGTGTCGAGCGACTTGACGAAGCGCTTGGACACGCGCCGCAGTTCGAGCAGCGGCGCGGTGGGCGTCCCTTCAGCCGTATTGGAAACGTCCGACGCGGCGGCCGCCTGTGCGCGCGCGGAATCGATCACGGGTGCATTCATGCGGCCTCCTGTTGCGCAGCGACCGGATGGAAACAGCGCAGGCCCCGGCCATCGGCCGTGTGCGCCAGCGGCGGTTCGGTCTTGCAGATATCGGTCGCATAGGGGCAGCGCTCGCGGAACGAGCAGCCGCCGGGCAGGTTGAGCAGCGACGGCGTCATCCCGGGAATCTGCCGCAGCGGCGCGCCGCGCGGATTGCGCGACGGCGCCGAACTGATCAGCCCATGCGTGTAAGGATGCTCGGGATGCTCGAGCACCTGTTGCACGCTGCCCTGCTCCACGATCTTGCCCGCGTACATCACACACACGCTGTCCGCGAGGCCCGCCACCACGGACAGGTCGTGCGTGATCCAGATCAGCGCGGTGCCCGACTCGCGGCACAGCGTCTGCATCTCGTAAAGGATCTGCCCCTGGATCGTCACGTCGAGCGCGGTGGTCGGCTCGTCCGCGATGATCAGGTCCGGCTTGTTGAGCAGCGCGATCGCAATCGCCACGCGCTGCCGCATGCCGCCCGAGAACTGATGCGGATAGGACTGCAGCCGCTCGTCCGGCGAAGGAATGCCGACGCGCGCCAGCGCATTGCGCGCGCGCTCGCGCGCCACGGCCTTGCCGACGTTCTCGTGCGCGAGCACTGCCTCGATCATCTGCGTATCGATGCGCAGGACCGGATTCAGCGTCATCATCGGATCCTGGAAGATCATCGCGATCCGGTTGCCGCGCACATCGCGCTGCTGCGCGGGCGTGAGCGCGCGCAGGTCTCGCGTGATGCCGTCCCGGCTCGTGAGCGCGATGCGCCCATCGACGACCTTGCCCGGCGGGTCGATCAATCCCATGATCGAATAGCCCGTCATCGACTTGCCCGAGCCGGACTCGCCGACCAGGCCCATGATCTCGCCACGGCGCACCGTGAACGACACGTCATCGACCGCGCGCGCGACACCCGCGCGCGTAAAGAACTGCGTCTTGAGATTCTCCACGACCAAGGTCGGCTGGCTCATAGTGGCACCCCCTGGGTCATTGCGTCTGCAGACGCGGATTCAGCACGTCGCGCAACTGGTCCGCGACGAGGTTCATGGCGACGATCGTCGTGACGAGCGCGATGCCGGGAAAGAAGCTGATCCAGTACTTCCCGGACAGCAGGAACTGCTGCCCGTTCGCGATCAGCGAGCCCAGCGACGGCTCGGTCACCGGCACGCCGAGGCCGAGGAACGACAGCGTCGCCTCGAGCGTGATCGCCGATGCCACCTGCAGCGCCGCGATGACGATCAGCGGCGGCAGGCAGTTCGGCAGCAGATGGCGGAACATGATGCGCCCCGCCGGCAGCCCGAGGCACGTCGCGGCCTCGATATATTCCTTTCGGCGTTCCACGAGCGCGGCGCTGCGCGTGGTACGCGCGTAGTACGCCCATTGCACCGCGACCAGCGCGATCACGATATTGCCGATGCCGCGGCCCAGCAGCGCCAGCAGGATCAGCGCGAGCAGGATCGGCGGAAACGACAGCTGCAGATCGGCCACGCGCATCACGATCGCTTCGGTGCGGCCGCCGAGAAAACCGGCCAGCAGGCCCAGCGTCGCGCCCACGATCAGCGCGATGATCGTGCTCACCACGCCCACGGCGATGCTGATGCGCAGCCCGTACATGACCGCCGACAGCACGTCGCGGCCCTGCTCGTCGGTGCCGAGCACGAACAGCATGCCGTCGTCGCCGCGCTCGCCCGGCAGGCGGAAGTTGTCGAGGATATTGACCGAGGACAGGTCGTACGGATTCTGCGGCGACAGCAGCGGCGCGAAGATCGCCACCAGCAGGATCAGCGCGAGCACGACCAGGCCCGTCACGGCCAGCTTGCTCGCGACGAACTGCCCGACGAACCGGCGCCACGGCGTCTGCTCGCGCTGCGGCTTGGCTGTCGCGCCTTGAGATGCGGTAGTAAGACTCATGACGTCAGCCCTTGTTGTCGGCGATGCGCACGCGCGGGTCGAGCATGCTGTACACGATGTCGACCACGAGGTTGATCAGGATGAACAGCGTCACGACCACCATCAGGTACGCGACGATCACGGGCCGGTCCAGCAATTGAATCGAATCGATGATCAGCTTGCCCATGCCGGGCCACGCGTAGATCGACTCGGTCACGATCGCGAACGCGATGATCGAGCCGAACTGCAGCGCGATGACCGTCACGATCGGGATCATGATGTTCTTGAGCACATGCACGCCGACGATGCGCGAGTTCGAGAGGCCCTTGGCGCGCGCGAACTTCACGTAGTCCTGCAGCATCGCCTCCTGCGTGCCCGCGCGCGTCAGCCGGATCACCATCGCGATATTGAGCAACGAGAGCGTGATCGCGGGAAGAATCAGATGCCGGATGCCGTCGAGCGTCAGGAAGCTCAACGGCACGCCGAGCACGGACACCGTCTCGCCCCGCCCGTTGGAAGGCAGCCACCCAAGCTGCACGGCGAAGACGACGATCAGCATCAGCCCGACCCAGAAAGTCGGCAGCGAGAAACCGAGGATCGAGATCGTCATGATCGACTTGGCCGCGACGCTGTTCGGCCGCAGGCCCGCAATCAGGCCCAGCGGAATGCCGAGCACGATGGCCAGCAGGATCGCGCAGACCGCGAGTTCCATCGTCGCGGGCATGCGCTCGAAGATCAGCTTGAGCGCGGGCGTGCCATGCGCGAACGACGTGCCGAGATTTCCGTGCAGCGCATTCTGCAGGAAGATCCAGTACTGCTCCCAGAGGGGCTTGTCGAGACCGAGCGCCGCGATGGTGCGCTTGATGTCCTCCTGGTCCGCCTGCGGGCTGATCAGGATATCGACCGGGTTGCCGATGGCGAAGACGCCGAGGAAGACCAGCAGCGACATGACCAGCAGCACGACAATGCTCTGCATCAGGCGCCGGATGATGAAGACCAGCATATTGGGGACACTATCCTTTCGCCTGCAACGACCGCGTTGACTACATTCACCGCGCGGAGCCGGCTGCCAGACCGCAGCCAGCTCCGCCCATCGTCACTGCGGCTTGAAGTTATGCGCGTAGGTGCGTTCGTCGGTACGCGGCACGTAGGTAATGCCCTTGACCGTCGCCCACGTCGTCACCTGATGATGGATCGGGATGATACCGCCATCGAGGATGCCGATCGCCGTCGCTTCCTGCAGCAGCTTCGAACGCTCGTTGTCGTCCACCGTAGCCAGGGCCTTCTCGAGCACCGTATCCATCTTCGGATTGCAGTACTCGCCCCAGTTCACCGTGCCGAAGCCCTTCTTCGAGTCCTCGCAGGCCAGCAGCGCGCGCAGCGGCGAGCTCACTTCGCCCGTCTGCGCACCCCAGCCCACCAGGCCGAACGACCATTCGTGCTTGCCGCCCTTCGACGCGTACGTGGCCATCGGCATGCCTTCCACCTTGGTCACGATGCCGACGCGCGTCAGGTTCTGCGCGATGGTCTGCGCAATGCGCTCGTCGTTCACATAGCGGTTGTTAGGCGTATGCAGCGTCAGCCCGAAGCCCTGCGGATATCCCGCGTCGGCCAGCATCTTCTTGGCCGCTTCCGGGTCGTACTTGAGGGTCTTCAGCTCGGGGTTGTAGCCGAACAGCGTCGACGGCACGAGGTTGTTGGTCGGCTCCGACAGGCCTTCCATCAGGCGGTCCTTGATACCCTGGCGGTTGATGGCCGTGCTGATGGCGATGCGCACGCGCGCGTCCTTCAGCGGGTTCTTGTCCATCGGCTGGCCGTCCTTCGTCGTGACGAACGGCGACTTGTCGCGCTTGGTATCGAAGTACAGGTAGATCACGCGATGCGAGATCTTCGAGAAGAAGTTCAGCTTCGGATCCTGGCGCACTTTCGGCAGGTCCGGCGTCGGCACGTTCTCGATGGCCTGCACGTCGCCCGACAGCAGCGCGGCGAGGCGCGTGGCCGGATTCGGGATAAAGCGCAGCGTCACCTTGTCCCATGCGGGCTTCGGACCCCAGTAGTCGGGGTTGCGCACCAGTTCGACCCGGTCGTCGCGCGCATAGCTCACGAACTTGAACGGGCCGGTGCCGATCATGCCCTTGCCCTGTGCGAAGTCGTCCGAGGAAAGGCCCTGCGTGGCCTTCTTCTGCACCATGAAGACCGAGGTCAGGTCGTTGAGCATCAGCGGATACGGCTGCGCCGTCGTCAGCTGGATCGTGTACTTGTCGATGATCTTCTTGCCGACGATCGCCTTCGTGTACACGTCGAACTTGCCGGGGCTGTTCTGGATCGTCGCGGGACGGTCGAGCGCCCAGACCACGTCCTCGGTGGTCAGCTCCGTGCCGTCATGCCACTTCACGCCCTTGCGGATCTTGAATTCCCACGTGGTGTCGTTGATGAGCTTCCAGGACTCCGCCAGACCGGGAATCACGCGGCTGTCCGGATCGAGCTTGATCAGCGTATCGAAGACGTGCTCCGAGACGTTGATGTTCGAGAACAGGTTATAGAAGTGCGGATCCATCGAGGTCGGTGGCGAACTCATGGCAATCCGCAGGTCCGCGGCGTGGACCGGCACGGCTGCCGAGAGGCCGAGGGCCCCGGTGAGCAGCGCGGCGCCGCATAGCTGGCGGGCCGCCTTCTTGACGTTGCGAAGGAACATCGCGCGAATCTCCCTAGAGGAAGTCTGAAGTCTGAAGTCTGGATGGGACGAATCAATGGCAATCAGCCATCGATGACACTTCGCTGCGTGGCGCCGTTTTGGTGCGGCGCGTTACGCATCGTGGAATGTCACGCGGCTGGCCGGGCACTTCAAGCATGAACTGTTCCAGCAGTAACCCCTCCACGCCATGCGTGAAAACCCACCCGCGCGGGCGGACGCGGGTTCGGGTAGCCGGGCACGTGTTCGGAAGTGCATGCTTTGGCGCTTTGATGACGGTCGTCGTATGATCTTGGGGTGTCCCCCATGGCCAGCAATGACCCGACCCCAAGCGGCATCATGAAACTTCTCCCCGAAATCCTCCAGGCGCAAGCCGAAATCCAGAAGATCCGACGAGACATCCACGCGCATCCGGAGCTGTGCTTCGAAGAGCAGCGCACGGCGGACCTCGTCGCCAGCACGCTCGAATCGTGGGGCATCGAGGTGCACCGCGGCCTCGGCACCACCGGCCTCGTCGGCGTGATCCGCAACGGCAACAGCAACCGCGCCATCGGCCTGCGTGCCGACATGGACGCGTTGCCGCTGCAGGAAGCCAATACGTTCGATCACGCGTCGCAGCACAAGGGCAAGATGCATGCGTGCGGCCATGACGGCCACACCGCGATGCTGCTCGGCGCCGCGCGTTATCTCGCGCAGCACCGCTCGTTCGACGGCACCGTGAACCTGATCTTCCAGCCGGCCGAAGAAGGCGGCGGCGGCGCGCGCGAGATGATCAAGGACGGCCTGTTCGAGCGCTTCCCGTGCGACGCGGTGTTCGGCATGCACAACTGGCCCGGCATGCCGGCCGGTTCGTTCGGCACCACGGCCGGCCCGTTCATGGCATCGAGCAACGAATTCAAGATCGTCGTGCGCGGCAAGGGTGCGCACGCGGCCATGCCGCACAACGGCGCGGACCCGGTATTCACGGGCGCGCAGATCGTGTCTGCGCTGCAGGGCATCATCACGCGCAACAAGCGCCCGATCGACACGGCGGTCATCTCCGTCACGCAGTTCCACGCCGGCGACGCCACCAATATCGTGCCGAACGAAGCATGGCTCGGCGGCACCGTGCGCACGTTCACGGTGCCGGTGCTGGACCTGATCGAGCGCCGCATGGAAGAAGTCGCCCGCGCGGTCGCGCAGGCCTTCGATTGCACCGTCGACTTCACGTTCCACCGCAACTATCCGCCGACGATCAACACGCCGGCCGAGACCGAATTCGCGGTGGGCGTGGCCAGCGAGCTCGTCGGCGCGAACCATGTCGATGGCCATTACGAGCCGACGATGGGCGCCGAGGATTTCTCGTTCATGCTGCAGGAGAAGCCCGGCTGCTACCTGTTCATCGGCAACGGCGAAGGCAAGCATCGCGAGTCCGGCCACGGCATGGGCCCGTGCATGCTGCACAACCCCAGCTACGACTTCAACGACGAACTGTTGCCCGTGGGCTCGACGTTCTTCGTCAAGCTCGTGGAAAAGTGGCTCGCACCGGCCTGATCCATGACGCCTCCGCTGCTGGATGACGACACCGCCGCGCGCTTTGCGCGCGTGGCACTCGACAACGTGGTGCGGCGCTATCCGTACAAGGTCGATCACCTGATGACCGGCCCCGACGATATCGCCGAGCCGGTTGCCATGCACCCGGTCTTCTACGGCAGCTACGACTGGCACTCGAGCGTGCACATGCACTGGCTGCTTGTGCGCGTGCTCGCGCTACGGCCCACGCTCGACATCGCCACCGAGATTCGCGCCACGCTCGATGCGCAACTGCGCCCCGATGCCATTGCGACGGAACTCGCCTATTTCGAGCATGGCGGTGCAAGCACGTTCGAACGTCCCTACGGCTGGGCGTGGGTGCTGCGGCTGCAGGCGGAGCTGCACACGCTGGCCGCCAGCGACCCGCAGGCCAGGCGCTGGGCCGATGCATGCGCGCCGCTGGCCACGTACCTGGCCCAGCGGCTGATCGATTATCTCGATATCGCTGATTTTCCGATTCGCGCGGGCACGCACGCTAATAGCGCCTTCGCGTTGATCATGGCGTGGTCGTATGCCAACACGGACTCGCATCCGGCGCTAAAGCGCGCAATCGTACGCCGTGCCCATCGCTGGTTCGGTCACGACCAGCGTTACCCGGCCCGCTACGAGCCGGGTGGCGACGAGTTTCTCTCCGGCGGCATGACCGAAGCGGTGCTCATGCGCTACGTGCTCGACGGCTGCGAGTTCGATGAATGGTGGGGGTTGTTCGCGCCCACGCAGGCGGACCTCGCCACGTGGATGACACCGGTGATGGTCAGCGACCGTTCGGATCCCAAGCTGTCGCATCTCGACGGCCTGAACCTGTCGCGCGCGTGGTGCTGGCGATTGCTCGCGCCCGCATTGCCCGAGCCGATGCAGCCGCTCGCGGTGCGCGCATGGTCGGCGCACCTCGAGGCCTCGCTGTCGCAGGCCGCGGACGGCCATTACGTGGCCACCCACTGGCTGGCGTCGTTCGCGCTGCTGGCGCTGGCGGACCGCGCCGAACCGCCGACCTGCTCGGTCTAATCGAGGGCAATATCGCCGTACCAGGCTTCGGCGCGCGTCTTGGTATTGTCGGTATCGGTCATCAGTCCCACCGCAATCACCTTGCCGGGGTCGGTACCGAACGCCTTCTTGTAGTCCGCGCGCAGGTCGCGCTCATGGCAGCGCCACTCGTTGGCGTGACGCGTGCCGGAGTCCACGACGATCATGCGCACGCGATCGGTATGAGGGTTGGGCAGCACGGTGCCTTCGGCGCGGCGCCCGCCCCAGATATACATCAGCGTGGCATAGGGCATCTCGCGGCCCGTGGTAATGCGGGCCATCTCGAACATCAGCTGATCGCGCAGCGACAGCGTCGAATGGTCGCCATCGAACGCGACGAACAGCCGAAGCGGCGCATCTTCGCGCTGCTTCTCGCCGTTATCGGCGCCACGAATCACGTCGCGCGTCTTCCACGTCCAGCGAATGGTGCCCGCCGTGCGCTGCTCCAGCGGCACGTACAGGCCCGATGCCGAATTGTCGGCTTCGGCATGCAGCACCACGCGGTCATCGACCTGCGTCAGTGCGTAGCGCGTGGGGGTCTTGTTGCGATTGATGGTCCAGGGTTGCCAGCCGGCAGGCGTCCGCGCGGGACCCGCGGCGGTCGAGAACAGCGGCAGCGTCGCCAGCGGCGGCGCGATCACGGTGTCGCCTTCGCTATCGGCCTCGCCCGAACCGCCGGCATCGGCGTCCGGATTGCCGGCACGGTTGGCGAGTTCGAGGGGATCGAGCGTGGGAAGTGCGGAAACGAGCGGCGCGCTCTGCGGCCCCCGAACGGTCGACTTCATGGCGGCTTTGGCGGCGAACGTCTTGCAATCGATAGCGGATGCCGCGGCAAGACTCGAAGGATCGTCGGGCGGATGCACCGTCGAAGCGCATCCCGCAAGCACCAGCGCGCTCGCCGCGCCGGCCCAGTTCACCGGCCGAAACAACTTGGCCCCCATGACTTTCCCCCAACCCGAATACTTTTTGCCGCTACGGCGCTACGTCATTGCTTCAACTTGGCACCACGGCTTTGCTGTTGCTGACTGCATCGTTTCGCCAATGCACGAAACTTGGAGGGGAAGATATCAGATGGGGGGGAAGGCCGGAATGCTCCGGTACCCTGAACGCGATGCGCGTTGCAAAAAAACAAAACCCCTCAGCGGAGTGCGCTGAGGGGTTCTGAGCATAAGAGCCTGGCGATGACCTACTTTCACACGGGTAG